>CACHRR010000002.1 GCA_902582355.1 uncultured SAR86 cluster bacterium | reverse complement strand
ATTTGGTGGAGAAATGGAACTTTTAGACAGACTTGAATCAAGAGTTGATCATGCAACTGCTGGGCTAATAGTAACATTCCTTCTCATTTTAAGAATTGCATTGAGATATAAGTATGGTGCACCTCCTTTGCCAAAAACAATGCCAAGGTGGCAGATTATTGCAGCAAAAACAGGACATTATGGCCTCTATGCATTAATGGGATTGTTAATAACTACTGGAATTATCTCTGCAAATTTCACAAGTGATCCAATAGTTGTTTTTGGTTCGATAAATCTTTCCTCGGAGACAAATAATATCGATGCATTTAATTTTGTAAGATCAATTCATGAGTTTGCTACAAATGCGATTATTGCTTTAATAGTTATCCATATTGCAGCAGCTCTCTATCATCATTTTGTCGTAAAAGATGATACAACTATTAATATGACAAAATTTTGGACATCTAAATCAAGATAAATGAATGATTAATTCAATAGATCATTTAATTGTTTGTGTGAATGATCTCGAAGAAGCCGAAGAAAATTATACAAAGCTGTTTGGTTTCAATCCGGTATTTAGAGGCGAGCATATTGATTTAGGCACTAAAAATTCAATTTTCAACTTTAAAAATACCTATTTAGAGCTTTTATCTTCAAGTGGGAGTGGCCGTGGGGCAACATTTGTAAATGAAGCCCTTAAAAAGCATGGAGAGGGCTTAGCTGGCATGGCATTAAATGTAAATAATGTTATGGACTGCTTAAATTACTTAAGAAGAAAGAACTACTTTGTAAATGAACCAATAATTGGATCAGAAGTTAATGTTGATAATAGCTTGAACAGAAAATGGAAAAGTCTTTTTTTACCACCAGAGCTATCAAGAGGCCTTTTTTTATTTCTAATTGAGCATACTGAAGGTTTGCTAGGGCTTGCTGATACTTTTAAAGACTCTTCAATTAATAAACTAGATCATATTGTTATAAATACAAATGATGGAGATGGTTTTATAAAAGTGTATAGAGATGTTTTCAAAATAAGACTATCTCTGGATAAAGTTATTGAGCACTGGAAAAAAAGAATATTATTTTTTAGAACCAACAGCACTACTATTGAAGTTATAGAGAACAACTCTAGCAAAGATAAATCTGATAATTTCTGGGGGTTAGCATGGGCAACGAAATCTATTGAAGAGTCTCATAAAAGATTAACAGATGAGGGAATTGAAATAACACCAATTAAAGAGGGCCTTAAAGAGAATACCCTTGTAGCTACATTAAAGTCACATACCAATAATGTTCCTACGTTACTAATTGAACACTTAAGTTAAAGTTTATTTAGATTCTAATTATCTGAATAAATTAAATATCGGACCATAGGCCCAAATCTTTCTCCAAAAAAATTTGTTTCATGATCATGACCAGGAAAAGATTTTGTCTGAAAAATTATTTCGCCAGATCTTAAAATCTCATCAATTTCTTTTTGAGGGTAACCATATAGTGAATCCAGGCCAACTGTACCGTGATCAAAGTATATTTTCTTATTCTTTAGCTTAGCAAGATTTGTTTTGATATATTTTTGTATTGCTACAGTTGTTTCTTTATCACCTGAAATAAGAACCTCTTCTCTGAAAGGTATTAACAAATATTCCGATGGCATTATTCCAACCCAATGTGTCGAAATACAACCCAAGAATCCAAAATATTCTGGATATTCTATTACTGTATTTAAAGCAGAGAGGGCGCCCATGCTGGCACCAATAATTCCAAGATTTGATTGGTTTAACTCGATATTTAATTTTGCTTCCACAAAAGGAATAACATTCTCAATTAAAAACTTGGGATAGTTCAACTTATCTCTGTCTATGAAATAAGAATAGGTATTTTTCTTAAAGCCTTTTTCAAAAAAAGCTATTGATTCATTTGGAAAATATTCTGCATATCTCCTTGTTTCATCAATAATTTTTCCTTTATTCCGTTTTGCGCTATTTATTGCAATAACAACAAGATTCAGATCAATGCCTTGTTTTGCTAATTCAAGAAAACTGTCGTCGATATTCCAGGCTCCTCCATGCCAAGAATCACTTTCAGAAAACAACTCCTCTCCATCATTGATAATAATAAACTTGGTATCATCATTAATCTCAATTATTTTTGGGTAGTAAATCTGAATAATTCTTTCATTATCTTGATTTAAAAGAGATGTTTTTTCTATAAATCCATAAGACAGTTCAGCACTTATGAAATTCATAAATATCAGTATTAAAAACAGTTTTAAATTTCTAATTAGAATCACCTAAATTCCAATAAGGGAGGATTTATAGTTATAAAGCATATTTCATTCCTAAAAATTGATTAGTGCTATCAATTATAGTCATAATACTCTTATGAAAGTTATAAAAGAAGAAATCAATTTTAATTGTTCTGCAGACAAACTCTGGGAAATATTAAGTGATATAAGAAGATGTGATTGGATTCCCTCAGTTGAGATGATTGAGGTAAATGGAGATTGTAGAGTTTTTGAAATGCTAGGAATGGGGAAAATAAAGGAAAGAATTTTAACAAATGATGATAAAGAGATGAAACTTCAATACTCTGCTGTTGAAACTAGAACTCCTATAAATCATCATCTCGCAACAATGCAAATTTTTAAGTTAGATAAAAATAAATGCACTTTATTTTGGACTACTGAAATAGAGCCAGAAATTTTTGCTGATGCAATTCACAAGGGGATGTTAATTTCTATTGATGGTATTAAGAAAGTAATACTTGAGTAAATGTATATATACAAAGTTTTAACAGAAGACGAATGGAGCATGGCATCTAAGTCAAGTGAAATAATTACGGATCTTGATCAAAAAGATGGCTTCATTCATTGCTCACTGTCAGATCAATTAGCCTTAACACTTCATTTATTTTTTAAAGAGCAGTCAAAATTGATCTTGCTGCAAATAGATTCAGAGAAATTTAAAGAAAATTTGTTATTTGAAGATGCAAATTTAAGCAACAGAAAAGGAAAATTTCCTCACCTTTATGGTAAATTAAGCATTCAAGATATTTGCAAAAGCTGGGTCATTAATAGAAATGCTTTTGAATTACCCAAAGAAATATTAATAGAGGCGGAAAAATAGTATGCAAAATGGTTAAAAATTTAATATGACAGATTTAACAGTCACATATGTATACGCAATAGGAGCACCAATTGTATTAGCAATAATTATGGCAGAAGTGCTTTTCTCAAGCTTTTACAATAAAAATCTTTATAAGAAAAACGATACATTATGTACGATTGGCCTTTTGTCAGGAAACATTTTCATGGTATTTGCATTAAAAGGCGCAACTTTGGCACTTCATTTTTATCTATTCCAATTCAAAATATTTAATTTAACTGAAATTTTACCAATTTGGGTATTGTGGGTAATCACATTCTTAGCAATTGATCTAGTATTTTATTTCTATCATCGCATCTCTCACAGAGTAAATTTTTTATGGGCTATTCATATGAGTCATCATTCAAGTGAAGAGATGAATTTTGCAGTATCTTTTAGACAGGCATGGTTTGGCCCGTTATCAAAAATTCCTTTTTTTATAATATTGCCTTTGATAGGTTTTGATCCAACTATTGTTGCTGTGGCAGGAGTAGTAAGCACCTTATGGGGGATTTTTGGACACACTCAGATTATTGGAAAGCTTGGCCCACTAGAATTAATTTTTAATACTCCTTCACATCATAGGGTACATCATGGTTCTAACAAACAATATATTGATAAGAATTATGGAAATTTACTAATAATATGGGATAGAATGTTCGGTACTTTTGAGCCAGAAAATGAGCCAGTAAAGTTTGGCTTAGTAAGAAATGTAAATACATTTAATCCAACAAAGATTACTTTTATGGGGTGGACAGACATTTTTAACAGTATAAAAAATGCTTCAAGTTTTAATGAAGTAATTTATTATTTATTTGGTCCACCAAAGACCAAAAATTAATTATGAAATATATCTTATATTTACTACTTATATCTCCTTTAGCTTTTTCTTACGAGAACATTAATGATTGTGATGATATTGAGCTCTTTTTTATTAGCCCACAAGATGGTTTTGTGAGTGAAAGCCAAAAATTTAAAATAGAGTTTGGATCTAAAAATATTTATATCAGTCCTGCCGGTGTAATCGTTGACCAATTGGAGAACTGTGTGGTGAGTGGCCATCATCATTTAATAATAAATAATGCCTATGATGTTAAAAGTTTTGAAAATAAACCTATTCCTTATGGTACTAACATTCTCCACTTTGGTGGTGGTCAAAAAGAAGCAGAGCTTTCACTTTTGCCAGGAAAATATACTTTACAACTTGCGATAGGTAATTATGAACATAAACCAATTGATAGAAATGAATCAAATGAAAAATATGATCCAATTATTTCTAAAATAATTAATATAGAAATCAAACCTTAGTTAAGGTTTCTTTTTTCTTAAAGATTTTTCTAATACAATGAATACTTCACACATAGGGGAACTTGTATTTTTAAAAGTAAATATAGAATCAATTTTTTGTCTAAAGCATGCATCCTTGTATTGATCTTAATTATTTCTATTCAATCATATGCGAAAGAAATAATTATAAATCCAGGAGAAAATGCTCAAGAAGAACTTCAAGAGGCATTAATTTTAATGTCAGAGGGAGATACTCTTATCATGAGGTCTGGCTTTTATCAATTTGAAGATGGAATATCCCTTGATGTCGATAATGTAACAGTTATTGGTGAAGGCATGAATGAAACAATACTTGATTTTAAAAATCAACAATCTGGTGCACAAGGATTTTTAGTTACTTCAAATAAGGTTACTCTAAAAGATTTTGCTATATTGGATGCAAAAGGTGATGCTCTAAAGGTTATCGGATCAAAAGGCATCAATATGATAAATTTAAGGACAGAATGGACTGGAGGCCCAAAAAGCACCAATGGTGCATATGGTTTTTATCCTGTTGAATCCGAAGACGTTCTAATAGATGGATGCATTGCTATTGGCGCATCAGATGCAGGAATATATGTAGGCCAATCAAAAAACATTATTGTAAGAAATAGTATTGCTCAATATAACGTTGCTGGAATTGAAATAGAAAACTCTTACTATGCAGATGTCTACAATAATCTTGCATCACACAATACCGGCGGTATTTTAATATTTGATTTACCTGATTTGCCTCAACAAGGGGGTCATCACATAAGAGTTTTTGATAATAAATCAATAGATAATGATACTGATAATTTTGCTCCAGAAGGCAATATCGTAGGAGAGGTACCTAGAGGAACAGGCATTATTATTATGGCAAATTCTGACGTTGAAATTTTTAATAATGTAATGAGCGGAAATGCTACGGTAAATCTCTCAGTTGTTTCTTACTCTGATAAAACGGATGATCCAAATTATTACCCTCATCCAAGAAGGATTCAAATTCACAATAATACTTACGGACCAGGGGGATTTGATCCAGACATAGAAACCGGTGAACTAGCTAAAGCTCTATATGAGATTAGTAATGGAAATATGCCAGATATTTTTTGGGATGGTGTTGTACCAATCTCTCAAATGATATTTGGACAACCAAATGAAGACAAACTAAAAATGCAGGAAAATAGTGACGTAAGCTTTTTAACAATAAGTCCATTAAAGTATATATTGGGATTTTCCAATCCGATTAAAACAGAAAAGAAAGAATTTACAGGAGCTATAAATCCTTTAGAACCAATAGTTATTAATGGCATACAACAATAATGAAAAAGAAGTTTCTAATTTTACTTGTTCTTGTCTTATGTTCTAAGCTAGCTGCGATTAATAATAATCTTATAATTTCTGATTCTTTTCCAAAGAAATTATCAGAGTTTGGATTTTTTCTAGATGATTCTGCGCAAACACCTCATGAGAATGTAATACCTTATGACCTAATATCTACTTTATTTTCTGATTACTCTTACAAACAACGGTGGGTATATGTCCCGAATAATAAAAAGGCTACATACGAAGAGAATTGGGTTTTCAATTTTCCTGTTGGATCTGCACTTATAAAAACATTTTACTATCCAGTTGACGATAGAAATCCCGAGCTTGGAAAGAATTTATTAGAAACTAGACTTTTGCTTAGAAAAGAAAATGGTTGGGAAGCAGTATCTTATGCATGGAATGATGAACAAAATGAGGCCTATAAAAAAATTGCTGGAAAAACTATTAATGTATCTTGGACGGATTTTTTAGGCAGCGACAGAGATGTTAGATATCGTGTACCAAATGTTAATCAATGTAAAGAATGCCATGCTGCGGAAGATAAGATTACTCCAATTGGACCAAAAGCAAGAAACATCAACAAAAAATTTGATTATGATGATGGGGAATTTAATCAACTAGCGTACTGGATGAGCAAACAAATAATAAATGATTATCCAAAAGAATTAGTTTCTCCAATTGATTGGATGGATGAAAAACAAAATATTAATGACAGAGTTCGTTCTTATTTAGATGTAAATTGTGGACACTGTCATTCTCCAACCGGAAATGCTAATTCAACTGGATTATATCTTCATCTTGATGAAACTAGAGATGTACATTTGGGCTTGTATAAAAAACCTGTGGCAACAGGAAGAGGCAGTGGAGGCCTTAAATATTCAATAGTTCCAGGCAAGCCTGATGAATCAATTTTATTACATAGAATGATTTCTCTTGATCCTGGAGTAATGATGCCTGAATCTGGGAGGGCTCTCTCACATACTGAAGCTGTTGAGATGGTCAGAGAATGGATTTTGGTAATGGAAGATTGACAGCAATTAGAAGAAATATTTTTGTTTTTGCAGTATTAATTTTTCTAAATGCATGTGCTATTGAAGAATCTAAAAATGTCTATAAACCACCAGAAGAATCAAGAACTTTTGTAACAGATAATCAAGATAAGACTTTTACAATTGATGATTTAATAAAAACAAATGAAGAACTATCAAGAATTTTCAATGCAAATATTGATCTATTTTCATCAAATATAGTTAGTTTCAAAGGTAATGTAATTAGCGAATATATCGATTGTGGGTTTATGAATAATGAAGTTTACGTAAATTATATAGATAGAATTTTTGGCTCATATTTAGAGGCTGTAATCACTTTTAAAATCCAAGAAGAAAATGATTTATTTAGAATAATTGATAATGAAATAAGATACACTTTTTATTCAAAAGAGACAGGAACGAGATGGAGGTTTAGAACTAATAAACCTAAAGAATTATTGGTTGGCAATCCAGTATATGATGATAATCCATATAGATTATGTTTATCAAAAAATAAGCTAGAGTTTCAAATTGATGAGATATTAAACAAGGCATTAAATGATTAAAAAAAATTTAAAAGATATTTTTATTATTATTATTGTTACATTTCTATCATTAGAGATATATGCAAATGAATCCTACTCCATGATTGGATATTGGATGACTTCACAATCAATTGTTTTGACTGAAAAATGTGAAATAGAACTTTGTGCAACTATTAAATATATATTCATTGAAGATGAAAAAGATCAGAAATCTATAACTGATACTAAAAACAGAGACAGATCTTTGAGAGAAAGAAGTATTGTTGGAATTAATCTAATAAGTGGTTTCAAATATATTGAAGATGTAAAAAAGCTTTCTGGTGGCAGGATTTATGATCCTGGAAGGGGCAGAACATTTAAATCAAATATTTATCTTTTGGAAAACGGTAATTTAAAGGTAGAGGGTTGTTTATTGAATGTTTGTGGTCATGAGGAATGGAAACCTCTGAATGTAACTTTGAATGATGATGGAACAATGAACTTTGAATTAAGATGATGGGTATGAGGCTATAAAAACATTTATGTCTATATTTTTTATTTTGATTCCAGCAATTACACTTTTAATTATCTATATGCCTAAGATTATAAGTCTATATAGGCTTGCAAATTTATATAACAAAAGAACGATTGCTAGAAATTTTATAAATATTGATAAAATTTTTAAAAATATTTCTCCACTAATTCCTGCTTCAGATGAGCCATATATATTTGAAAAAAAAGAATTTGAGTTACCAGAAAAATATATATTTGATGGAGAAGAATTAGATCTTAAGATGGGTATAAAACATTTTCATACGGATGGATTAATTATTCTTCATCAAAATAAAATGTTATTTGAACAGTATTGGAATGGAAATACTAAAGATACAAAGCACATATGCTTTTCAGTTTCAAAATCATATTTATCTGCACTTATTGGTATTGCAATTAATGAGGGTCTTATAGAAAGTGTTTATGACAAAGTTTCTAAGTATCTCCATGATTTTACAGGAACAGCCTATGAAGATGTAAAGATTAAAAATCTTTTACAAATGTCTTCAGGAATTAAATTTAACGAAGAATACAATGACTTTAAATCTGACATAAATAAATTTAGCAGAGCAACTGCAAGTGGAAAATCTTTTAGAGATTTTGCAAAAGGTTTAAAGAAAGAGAGGAAGCAGGGCACCTTTAATCATTACGTAAGTATTGATTCACAAGTTTTAGCAATGATTCTTGAGTCAGTTACTTATATGCCAATTAGAGAATATCTTTATAAGAAAATATGGAGCAAGATTGGAACCGAAAGCGATGCTTTTTATATAACTGATAGACCAGGTTTTGATATGGCTCTTGGTGGACTAAACGCAGTACTTAGAGACTATGCTAAATTCGGTCAACTTTATCTAAATAAAGGAAGTTGGTTTGGTGAACAGATTATTCCTGAATCTTGGGTCAATAAATCACATACTCCAGATGCTCCACATTTAATGCCTGATGCTGGAGAATTATCCTCAAATGAATGGGGGTATGGATATCAATGGTGGGTTCCAGGAGATCCAATGACCGATTTCACTGCCCACGGCATATTTAATCAATTTATATATGTAAATCCTATTTCAAATGTTGTAATTGCAAAGACTTCATCTAACCACAGATTTAGATCTGAACGAGAATACTCAAAGGCATGCCACTTAGCTATCTTTAGATCAATCGTCAAGCATATTAATGACAATTACCAATAATCTGTTTGAATAAACCAGAAATCTTACTTAAAATTGTTAAAAGCATAAATTTTAATAATGGAGAAATAAATGATCAAAAAGCTAAATATATTATTAACAATTTTATTATCAGTCACTTTATCAGCCGGTCATCATGAGAAAGGAGATATGCATGGAAATTCTGTTCAATGGGAGATAGACACTTATACTTCATCTGCTCCTGATTTTATTGGTGATTTTGCAACTGTTGTGGGTGCTAGTGGAGAGGTTTTAAGAGAGGGGACAAATGGATGGACTTGTCTGCCATTTGTACCAATGCCAAAAATGGGATTTAAAAATCCAAATGAAGCCGCTCCTGCATGTGCAGATGCAAATGCTGTCGCATGGGCTAATGCCTATATTTCAAAGACTAAGCCTGTAATTGAAAACGATGGCTGGATATGGATGATTCATGGAGATACTGGCGTAGATAATTTTAGACCATACTCTGAGGGAGATAAGGCAAATACAGCACCAGAGGACTGGATTTATTCTGGTTCTCATCTTATGTTAATGCCTAAAGACCCTGCTTCTTTAGATGGAGTTTCCACAGACTTCACAACAGGTGCTCCCTATGTGATGATGAAAGGCACACCTTTTGTGCATTTGATGATTCCTCTTGAGGGTTACTATGATTATCAACCTGAATCTGCACCCAATTAGTTTAAAAGGACAAATCAATGCCTGATGTAAAAGTTTATTTTATTGTTAATTTAAAAATCAATGATGCAGAAACATATAGGAAATATGAAAAAGGTTTTTTTCCAATTTTAAAGAGATATGAAGGTGAATTTATAACTTTTGACGATAACCCTATTCATGTTGAAGGAGATAATCCAATCGATCAAGATAGAACTATAATATTTAGCTTTCCATCACCTGAAAAGGCAGATGCATGGTGGGCCGACAACGAATATCAGGAACTTTCCAAATTTAGAAGAGCTGCAACTGATATAACTCTTACTAGAATAAACGGATTACCTCCAAGATAGACATGGATAGATACAAAAGCTTCAAAGAATTTTATCCGTACTATTTGAGTGAGCATGCTAATAAATATACCAAATTACTGCACTTTATTGGAACGAGCGTTGGACTTATTATGCTAATTAACTTTTTAATATCTTTTAATTTCTTGTTTCTTCTATTAGCCCTTATATCAGGCTATGCTTTTGCGTGGATTGGGCATTTTTTTATTGAAAAAAATAAACCTGCAACATTTAAATATCCAATTTATAGCTTCATTGGTGATCATAAAATGTATTTAGAGATAATATTAGGCAAACATAAAATATTTTAAAAATATTCAAAAATGTCTGAATTTAACTTTTTAAGTACATCGCACATACTATTTTTTGCAATATGTATTTTGGCGATAATATTTTTACCAAAATCTTTTTTAAAAAGACCCACGCTAAACAAGAATTATTTAATTATTGGAATAATCTCTTTAATAATGATCAATCAAGGCATGGACTTGTATAGAGAGGGATATATGCAAGAATGGAAGCTTGGTCTGCCTCTCCATTTATGTGATTTTTCATCGGCATCGGTAGTACTCTATTTTATAACTAAAAGGAAAGAGTTTTTCTTATTTGCTTTTTTTGCTGGAATTTCTGGAGCTGGTATGGCCTTGATCACTCCAGATGTTTTATATGCATTCCCCAATATAGACTACATAAGACACATGATTGGACACTCAATGATTTTGCTTGGAGTTAGCTATGCAATTATTATTGACAATCAAAGACCTAAATTTCGTGATGTTCATAGAACATTAATAATCTTATCGTTATTTTTATTGATAATGTATCCAATAAACTATTATTTAGGATCACCTGCAAACTATTGGTATGTAATTGAAAAACCCCCTGGATTAAATGTTACTGGTTTTATGAGAGATGCGCCTTACCATATGATTGACATTTACATTCTGGCAATTTTTGTTTGCTATTTCTTGTATCTACCTTATTTTATAAGGGATAGAATAAATAAAAATTAATATAAGTAATGACCGTATCAAATAAACAAATCCCATCAAGCTTCAGAGCATACAGACCAAAATTTATCCAGAGGCTTGGAAAAATTGTCTTAAAAATTTTCGGATGGACAGTAAAAGGGACCATCTCGGATAAACACAGTCAAGATAAGCTCGTTATAATTGTTGCGCCTCATACTTCCAACTGGGATGGAATACTTGGCATTGCTACTGTTGCAGGATTAGATGCTCGAATAACTTTTATTGGCAAACATACTGTATTTAAATTTGGTCTTGGTACTTTTCTTAGATACATGGGAGGAATCCCTGTAGATAGATCAAAACCAGGCGGAATTATTAATAATGCTATTAATCAAATGAAAAATATTAATGGTGCCTTAATTGCTATGTCGCCAGAGGGAACAAGATCAAAGGTTAAAGAGTGGAAAACTGGATTTTTAAGAATTGCAAAAGAGCTCAATACAAACATTATTCCAGCATCTTTGGATTTCGCAAAAAAAGAAATACTGTTAGGAGATACTTTTACTCCCTCTGGTAATAATGAAAAAGATATCGCTGATCTAAAGGAGTATTACAGTGAATTTGTTCCAAAGCATCCTGAAAGATACTAAAAGATGAGCTTCATAAACTTTTCATAAATCATGATAAAATTAAACTTTAATCATTATTAATTTTATGTCAGAAAAATTAGCAACTATTGAGACAAAAGATGACATTTCCATCATCACTTTAAACGATGGAAAAGCAAATGTTTTTTCCTCTCAAATGACACAAGATATAAATAATTGCTTAGATAAAGTATCAAATGAAAAGGGATGTTTAATAATTACCGGTAAAGAGGGTATGTTCTCAGCTGGATTTGATTTGAAAACATTACAAGGTGGGGATGTTAAGCTAATTCAAGAAATGACGCTGACAGGATTTAAACTTTTATCTAGAATTTTTTCTTTTCCCAGACCAGTTATTGCAGCTTGTTCAGGTCATGGAATTGCACTTGGTACTTTTCTACTTTGTTGCTGTGATTATCGAATCGGTATAAAGGGCGACTTTATGCTGGGCGCAAATGAAATGAGAACAAATATGGTAATTCCACCTCCAATCCTTGAACTAATAAAGTTTAGAGTTGCACAATCTCATAAGTATAGAGCTGTTCTTGGTGCAGAAATGTATTCACTATCTGATGGTAAAAATGCAGGTTTAATTGATGAAATTGTAGAATCAGAAGATCTTTTAAGAACTGCTATGGAAAAAGCTAAGGATTTAGCAACTATGGGTCACCCAAGTTATTCATTGACTAAAGAATTGTTCATAGGCGAAGTTCATAAAAAAATTAACGACTCCATAAAAGAATTAGAAAAAATTAAATGACATCTGAGACTGACTTAATTGTCTCTCCATTCCCAGATAATCCCTCAAATAATTTTACAAAAAGCATATATCAATTAAATCAAAAGAATACACCAGAAGTGGGTAGTTTAAGTTCTGAGGAAGAATTAAAGTCTCTAATAAAAATGAGTTCATATTGTTTTTACGTATCTTTTGAAACAGCCATAGTCGGCTTCATTATTTGTCTTAGAGAGGGGTCTAAATATACCTCAAAGAATTATAATTTTTTTACCAATAAGTTTTCCAAGTTTCTATATATTGATCGAATTGCAATAGAAAGTTCTTATAGGCGAACTGGTATTGGAAAAAAAATATATTCAGAAATAGAATTAATTGCAAGTTTGAACAAAATTCCGATGTGTTGTGAAGTTAACACTCTTCCCCTTAATAAAGTTTCGATAAATTTTCACAAAAATTTTGGCTTTGATGAAATTGGTCAACGCACCTTTAAAAATTATTCGGTTGCATATTTTATGAAAAACTATAAATAATTTTTATATATTTCAAATGATATGCATACTAAAGTTCATGATAAAGTTTAGAAATGTTAATTGAAACTTCATTACTTTTTAAAACAATCGTTATTTTGTCTGGCCAATTAGGCATAATCATTGCTGTATGTTTTTACTGTCTTAAAAGAGCGAGGATAGCATATGAAACTAATACCTCATTTATGGGCTTGTATTTTAGAGGTGCAGTAAATCTGAAACGAAAGTTGGACCTCATACCATATAGAAAAGTTAAAGAAACTTTCCCAAAAAAAATGGTCTATTATTTTAGAGGAGATAAATTTGCGGTTGAAATTGCAGACAATCAAGATGAAGTAATTAAGTGGTTAAAAAAAGGATATCAGCATGAAAAAATAGGAAAAGATTATTTGTGGCCAACAATGATATTTTGGTTTATTTGTCTTTTTGGAACATCGATGGCAATCTCTTTTCTTGACTTAAATGTTTGGATACAGGCTAGTTTTTTTACTGCAACTAGTATCAGTTTTGGACCACTTTTAGCATTTGTTATGCTTGAGATGGATGAAAATGATGGCTTTACAGCTTTGAAGATTGTTTTGGCCGTGACTCTGATGACAGGCTTTATAGGATACGGAGATTTTTATTCTTTTTCCGAAAACACTTTATTTGGATATATTCTTCTAATTGCTCTTTTTGGATTGATACTATTTAATTTCGCACGTTTTTTTATGGAAATAAGCAGACCAAAAGTAAGAATATCTGCAATTTTTGGAGCTATATTATTTTCTGCACTTTTGTTATATGATTTTGATTATTTAGAAAAACAATCAGCAATAGCAGATAAAAATACATGGGCAAATGCATTAGATATAGCCTTTATTTTGTATTTAGATATTATTAATTTGCTATTAGAAATTTTAAAAGCAATGGACTCTTGAACTTTTAGAAAAATTAGGAGAAGAATATGGCCATACCAAGTAATTTCAAAGATAAGTTATCAATGCCAGTAATTGGAGCTCCACTATTCTTAGTTTCTGGACCAGATTTGGTTATAGCTCAATGTAAGGCAGGCATAATAGGCTCATTCCCTGCATTGAATGCAAGACCTCAGCATGTTTTAGATGAGTGGATCATTAGAATTAAAACCGAGTTAGCTGATTATAAAGATAAAAATCCTGAGGCTAAAGTTGCTCCTTTTGCTGTAAACCAAATATGTCATGCCTCAAATGACAGATTAATGCAAGATATGGAAACATGTGTAAAGCATGAAGTTCCAATTATCATAACTTCTCTAAGACCGCCAGCGGAAGTTGTAGAAGCAGCACATAGTTACGGAGGAAAAGTATTTCATGATGTTATCAGCGTAAGACATGCACAGAAAGCTGCCGAGCAAGGTGTAGATGGTTTAATTCTAGTTTGCGCAGGCGCAGGTGGACATGCTGGAGCTCTGTCTCCCTTTGCGCTTCTAAGAGAAGTTAAACAATGGTTTGAGGGTACAGTGATACTATCTGGATCTATTGGTGATGGATATTCAGTTGCTTCTGCAATCGCGCTTGGAGCAGATTTTGCATACTTAGGTACTAGATTCATAGCAACAGAGGAAGCTAATGCAGAGCCTGAATATAAACGAATGTTAGAAGAAAGTGCTGCAAATGATATTGTGTATTCTTCTTTATTTACTGGTGTTTTAGGAAATTACTTGAAGCCTTCAATTAGCAATGCAGGACTAGATCCTGACAATTTACCAGATGCTAATAAGTCAGCAATGAACTTTGGATCTGGTGGAAATACAGATTCAAAAGCATGGAAAGATATATGGGGCTCGGGTCAAGGTATTGGTGGCATTAAAGATTCGCCATCTGTTGCTGAACTTGTGGGAAGAATTAAATCTGAGTATGAACAAGCCTTTGAAGAATTTAAACTTAAAATAGACAATTAACAAATATAAATTTACATTAATGACTAGATGATTGAATCAATAATTATAATCCCAATTTTATGGATAGTAATGTCTGCTATTTATATGCTTTTATTAAAGAACTTTGAAGGAACGAAAGGTATTACGTCTGAATATCAAACTGCTGACGGTAAGAAAAGAACCGCAAAAAAAGATAGAGAAGATTATATTGTATGAGTAAAGCCATCGGCTTTATTGGACTCGGAGTAATGGGCTTCCATATGGCAGGCCATTTATCGAAATATCATGAGCTTTCTGTATTTAATAGATCATTAGAAAAGATCAATAACTGGACTAAAGAGTTTAATGGTTTTAAGTGTGATACTGTTAAAGATGTTTGCCAAAGATCAGATATCTTAATCCTCTGTCTATGTAATGATAAAGACGTAAGGGATATTATTTTTGAAAAAGAAGGAGTATTAGAAAACTTAAAACCAGATTCATTAATTGTTGATCACACAACTACTTCTTCAGACTTACCAATAGAAATAAATGAATCACTTAACTCAAAAGGAATATATTTTTTAGATGCACCTATATCAGGTGGACAACCTGGTGCTGAAAAAGGCCAGCTATCCATTATGGTTGGTGGAGACGAAAGCATTTTTGATAAATATAAATTTATACTAGAACCCTATTCAAAATTCATAAAATATATGGGTCCAAGTGGTTCAGGTCAATTGACAAAAATGGTGAATCAAATATGTATAGCAGGATTATTGCAGGGCTTATCAGAGGGTATGAATTTTTCAGATAGAGTTGGATTAGATACTAATGAAGTAATAGATGTTATATCTAAAGGAGCTGCTCAATCCTGGCAAATGGAAAATAGAGCAGATAGTATGATTAAAGACTTTTATAATCATGGATTCGCAGTAGATTTAATGAGTAAAGACTTAAAGATTGTTCTAGATAAAGCAAAAGATTCAAATATAAATATGGAAGTTACTAATTTAGTAAATAATTACTACAAGGAAATTCAAAAAGCTGGAGGAGGCAAATGGGACACTTCTAGCTTATACAAAAGATTAAAAGATATTATTTAAATTATTCTTGAGAAATAAACAAATATTCCAATTCCAATTAAAATTAATGAGGTTGATATTTCAAGTGTATCTATATCTAAAGAGGGATCGTCTGCCATTGAGTAATAACTTTCTGGATTTGTAATGATCCATACAACACCACAAACGTGAAAAAGCATTATTAGGCCAACAATCCAATTTGTAGGCTGAGATGTAAAAACTATTAAAGAAGTCAAAACTATGAATATCAATTCAATAGTTAACTGAACATTAATATTTTTTCTTTTTAAGAGGTATCTAAGAAGACTGAATCCTTTTGAGTATGTATAAAAAAGAATAAATCCATAAATAAAATATAAAGATGTTAAAAATATAATCATATAAATTATTTATTAAACTATAAATCTCCTTTTTTTCTAATTTCACTTCTACCAACTTCAAACTTTTCACCATATCTTGCTGCAAGTTTTTCTTGATTTTCACTTATTACCTCATACGGATCTAAGCCCAATGAAGCACATGCAGTTATCCAGTACCACATAATATCTCCAAGCTCTCTTTTCATATGGAAAACATTATCTTCAGATGGAGGCTTGCCTTGAAGAAACATTTTTTTGACTATTTCAACAAATTCACCTGTTTCACTTCCTAAACCTAAAGCAGCTGTAAGAAGACGAGGTGTTTTAATGTCTGAATTTTCTTCGATCTCAATAAAGCTTTTCTTTAATGACTCTAAATCCATGCTTGGATCACTTGTTACTTTTGTAACAAAATCAGTATACGTACTAAAAAATTTTTTTATTTCATCACTCATATTTTCTCCATATTTAATTATCAACCTTTAAAGATCTTTGACTGTCAGCAATGTTATAAAGGTGCTCTTGAGCTTCTGGTTTTAGTTGTGCAACTCCCATAGTTAGGACATCTATGACTGCAGTGTATGCAATTCTTGATGTAACTGGTTTAGAAATTCTATTTTCAACTCCTACATTTATTGTTAAAGGGTAATCACACATTTTTGATAGAGGAGTCTCTCCTGGCATAATTCCTATAACTTTGACCCCATTTTTCCTAACAATTTTTACACTATCAATTAGGGCAGCAGTTGTACCAGATTGTGATATCGCTACTACAACATCGTTCTTTTCAAGAGAATTTGCTGACATAAATTGAAGATGAGGATCAGAAATATATGATGAGGGTATTTTTAATCTAAAAAATTTGTGTTGAGCATCCATAGCAACTGGAGCTGATCCACCAAATGCATAAAACTCAACTCTTTCAGAATTAACAAGTGTTTCAATTGCACTCTCAAGAATATCTTGATCTATTTGAGATCTTACATTAAGTATTTCACTAATAGTTGTATCAAAAACTTTCTCACACAATTCGTGAGTTGAATCATTTTCGTCAATCTCATACATTTTAAAGTAGTCATCTGCAGCTAATTGTTGTGAAAGATTTATTTTTAACTCTTGAAAACCTGAAAAACCAATAGCTTTACAAAATCTTATCAAAGTTGGCTCACTTATCCCTATTGCCTTCGATGCCTGAGCTGTCTTCATGCAAATAATTGATTTTGGATCATGCAGAACAAATTCCCCAACCGTTCTTTCAGATTTTCTTAATTTAGGAAGTGAATTTTTAATTTGTCTCAATAATTTTGTTGACATAGGGTTAGAATATCTAACTTAAACAAAAAAATGAATCCCTAAATGGACGTATCTCATATTTTAGATAATTTAAACGATAATCAGAGAAATGCTGTTACTTCTGAAAAACAACATATTCTTGTTTTAGCTGGAGCAGGCTCTGGAAAGACAAGAGTTCTTGTTCATAAAATTGCATGGGAGGTAGAAGCACTAGGTAAAAATCCTTCTTCAATAATGGCAGTTACTTTCACTAATAAAGCTGCAAACGAGATGCGTTCAAGGATTGAATCATTGCTTCAAACTCAAATTATAGACTCATGGGTTGGGACATTTCACGGACTCTCTCATAAGTTATTGAAAAGATTTTACAAAGAGGCTGATATATCAAGTGGATTTACTATATTAGACTCAGATGATCAATTGCGAATTATTAAACGAATTTCAAAAGAACTTAATCTAGATGAAGCCACATGGCCGTCAAGACAGAGTCAATGGCAAATAAATTCATGGAAAGATGAAGGCTTAAGAAATAAAGATATTGATGAAAAAGGAGATTTTTATACTGAAACTATTAACAAAATATATAAAGAGTATGAGGAAGTGTGTAATAAGGATGATTTAGTTGATTTTGGAGAATTGTTATTAAAATCATATGAAATATTGGTAAATCATCAATCAGTTAAAAATTTTTTTCATACGAGATTTCAGTCTATTTTAATAGATGAGTTTCAAGATACTAATACGATTCAGTATAAATGGTTAAAAGAAATATGCTCAAATAAAACTAATATCACAGCTGTGGGTGATGATGATCAATCCATATATGGTTGGAGAGGAGCAAAAGTAGAACATGTTAATTCTTTTACTAAAGATTTTCAGAAGGCTGAAATAGTAAGACTTGAACAAAATTATAGATCAACAAGTGTGATTCTTAACGCAGCTAATGCATTGATTGATAACAATAAAGATAGATTAGGAAAGAACCTTTGGACAGAAAAAGTTGAAGGTGAACAGATTGTTTTATATCAAGCATATAATGAACAAGATGAAGCAAGATTTGTAGCCGATGTTTTAAAAGATTGGATGAATAAAGGTGGCGCTTTTGAAGAATCAGTTATTTTATATAGATCGAATGCTCAATCTAGAGCTATCGAGGAAGCTTTGTTAAGAGCGAGTATTCCATACAGAATATATGGAGGCCTTCGTTTTTACGAGAGGTTGGAAATAAAAAATGCAATTTCGTATTTGAGAGTGATCTTTAATAATAGTGACAATCCCTCTTTTGAGAGATCAATTTCAAATCCAACAAGGGGAGTTGGAGAAAAAACACTTAATAAGATTAGGCAAATTTCAAAAAAATATAATATTTCATATACAAAAGCATCTGCAAAACTATTGGATGAAAGATTAATATCAGGTAGAGGTGCAAATGGACTTAGAGATTATTTAGATCTAATTATTGGATGTAAACAATTTATCGAGGAAAACTCTCTCTCGGAGTTGATGGAGTTAATCATAAAAGAGTCTGGACTGTATGCTTACCATGCAAAAGAACCTGGAGAAAAAGGCAAAACCAGAACTGAAAATCTTGAGGAATTAATTACGGCAACTAAAAATTTTGAACAAAGTATAAGAGAGGAGAAATCAAATATAGAAATTGCAGAAAGTTATCTTGATATAATTTCACTTGACTCTGGTGACAGACAAGCTTCAGAATATGAAGATGCTGCTCAATTAATGACTATGCATTCAGCTAAAGGTCTAGAGTTTAAACTAGTTCTAATTACTGGCCTAGAAGAAAGTTTGTTTCCTCATGGCAGATCTATGGAGAGTGCGTCGCAGCTAGAAGAAGAAAGAAGGCTTTGTTATGTTGCGATTACAAGAGCAATGGAAAAATTATATGTGACTCATGCAGAGTCAAGAAGATTGCACGGAACTGATACTTTTAATCCACCTTCAAGATTTCTAAAAGAAATACCTAAAGATCTTATCGACGAAATTAGACCTAGAGCCCAAACAAATATTCCTTATAATAGAAAAGACTTTAGTGAGACCAAAATAGAGTTTGAAAAAGAAATTGGCATAGCCTTGGGTCAAAAAGTTAAGCACAAAAAATTTGGAGAGGGTATTGTATTAAATTATGAAGGTTCAGGTGAGTCAGCCAGGGTCCAAGTAAACTTTGATCAATCAGGAACAAAATGGTTAGTAATGGCTTATGCAAACTTAGAAAGTTTATGAAAAAACAATCTATATTAATATCGTTCTTAATTTTTGTGTCAAGTTGTTCAAATATTGAACAAGAAAAAGATACGGAAACTAAAATAGAAAAAAACTATGAGTGGCGTTTAGTTACAGCATGGCCTAAAAACTATCCAGGGCTCGGAATGGCTCCGGAGCGTATAGCAAATTTAGTTGAAGAAATGAGTAATGGTCAGATGAAAATTACCGTTTATGGCGCAGGTGAACAAGTGCCTGCCTTTGGAGTTTTTGATGCTGTATCAAGTGGATCTCATCAAATGGGTCATAGTGGAGGATATTTTTGGAAAGGCAAAGCGCCAGCTGCACAATTTTTTACTGGAGTACCATTTGGACTGACAGCAGACGAAATTAATGCTTGGACAAATAGAGGCGGTGGAATTGAGTTATGGAGAGAAATATATGAACCTTTTAATATTTATCCAATTCCTGCTGGTAATACTGGTACTCAAATGTTTGGGTGGTTTAATAAAGAAATAAATTCTTTGGATGATATAAAAGGCCTTAAAATGAGAATTCCTGGAATCGGTGGTGAAGTTCTAAAAAGAGCAGGAGGCATACCTGTAACTTTACCTGGTGGAGAGCTTTTTACTGCACTTCAAACGGGAGTAATTGATGCAACAGAATGGGTTGGTCCTTACAATGATTTAACATTTGGATTTCACCAAGCAGCTAAATTTTATTATTATCCTGGATGGCACGAACCAGGATCAATGCTAGAACTCCTAATAAATAAAAAAGAATGGGATTCATTACCTAGACATTTACAAGTGATTATAGACACTGCAGCTAAAGCAGTTAATCAAGATATATTGGATGAATATACCGCTAAAAATAATCAAGCTTTAAGGCAATTAGTTGATGTGCATGGTGTCGAATTACGAAAACTTCCCGATGATGTAATTGCTGAATTTAAGGTTATATCAAATCAAATCCTTGAGGAAAATGCAGCGAAAGATGAATTGGTAAATAGGGTTTATCAATCTTACAAACAATTTAAAGAAGAGGTATCTGCATATCACAAGGTTTCAGAGGATGCCTTTGTTGAGGCAAGAAATAATTAGTGTTAACTGATTTAACTTTTAAATCTCTTGGAATTGTAAATTACCATGAAACTCTTCAGGCAATGAAGCATCATATCAAACAAGAAAAATTTAAAAATGAAATTTGGCTTCTTGAGCATCCACCAATTTTTACACTTGGAACTGCCGCAGACAAAAGTCACATTATTAACTCAAAAAATATACCTATTGTTCATTCAGATAGAGGGGGAGAGGTTACTTATCATGGACCAGGACAACTAGTTATTTACTTTCTTTTAGATATAAAGAAATTGAATTTTAGTCCAAAGAAATTAGTTTTAACTATTCAAAATTTTATTAAAGAACTTCTCATTCAAATATCAATAGAAAGTTATTTTATTGAAGGTGCTCCTGGGGTATATGTTGATGATAAAAAAATTGCATCCATAGGTTTAAGAATATCAAAAGGAAAATCATATCATGGCATTAGTATTAATTTTGATATGGATCTAAAGCCGTTTAAGTTAATTAACCCATGCGGTTACAAAGGCCTCGAAGTAACCCAAATTAAGGATTTAAATAAAAACATTTCTAAATTACAATTGCAAAAATCTGTAATAGATATTTTAAAAAAAACACTTTAAAAAATGGAAATTATTACCTCAATTAAACACATAAACAGAGATGGAATTAAAGCCATTAAAAATGGACAAAAATCTAATAAATATTCTACTATTCCAACTCCAAAAAAACCAAGATGGCTAAAAGTAAAGGCTGAATTTAATCCGAATTTCCATAAAATTAAAAAGCAGATTCAAACTAAAAAACTTTATACAGTTTGTGAAGAAGCTCATTGTCCAAATATAAGTGAATGTTGGTCAGCTGGAACAGCAACCTTTATGTTGATGGGGTCAGTTTGTACTAGAGCATGCAAATTTTGCTCCGTTGATACAGGTAATCCAAATGGTTGGCTTGATAAAGATGAGCCTATCAATACAGCAAAAGCTGTTGAAATAATGAAATTAAAATATGTTGTTTTGACATCAGTCAACAGAGACGATCTATCTGATGGAGGAGCTCAACATTTTGCAGAAACAGTAAAGCTAATAAAAAAATTAAATCCACACACCGCAGTAGAGGCGTTAACACCTGATTTTAAAGGATTATCTTCTTCAATAAATATTTTGGTCAATTGTGGCATAGAGGTTTTTGCTCAAAATATTGAAACAGTTGAAAGATTAACTCATCAGGTACGAGATACTAGAGCTGGGTATCAACAAACATTAGACGTTTTAGCAGAATCAAAGCGCATTAATTCAGAAGTTTTGACCAAAACTAGCATAATTCTTGGGCTTGGAGAAACCGACTCGGAAATATACAATACCATGGACGATCTTATTGAGAATAAAGTTGACGTTTTAACTATAGGACAATATTTAAGGCCGACTGTTAACCATCATCCAATTGAAAGATGGGTAAAACCTGAGGAGTTTGAAAAATATAGAATTATAGGCCTTAAAAAAGGTTTTCTTGAAGTGGTTTCTGGCCCAATGGTGAGATCCAGCTATAGAGCTGAAAGAGTATTACAAAAAAATAATGCAGGCCTTTAATATGTATATTATTGATACACTTTAAAAATTCAAAGATAGATTTTTTTAAATTAATATTTTCATATGAATATGAAACAATCATTTATATCGGTTTTTTCAAATTGGAATAATTTTAGTGGAAGAGCCTGCAGAAGCGAGTATTGGTATTTTCTTTTATCTGTATTTCTAATTGCTTTCATCCTTACAATATTTGAGGTTTTATTAGGCATATATAATACCGAAATTGGTTACGGACCACTCACACTAATTTTTCAAATTATCGTTATTATTCCCTCAATATCACTTACATCTAGAAGGTTACAAGATAGGGGAATCTCTGGATGGTGGCAGTTATTACAATTGACTATTATAGCTATACCTGTACTAATCATAATATTTATGTTGCCAGCAAAAGAAGATGAAAATAAATGGGGAAGAAATCCTTTGCTTGATTAAATTATAATTGTTGGAAACATGACAACTATAGCAAGAATCAATAATTGAATAAATATAAAAGGCATTACACCCCTATAAATCTCATTGGTTTGTATTGATTCATCTGCAACTCCTCTTAAATAAAATAAAGAAAATCCAAAAGGCGGTGTTAAAAATGATGTTTGTAAATTTATTGCAAATAATATTGCTAGCCAAACTGGATCAAAACCCATCATTAAAAGTGGTGGGGCTACGAATGGGACGATAACATAGCATATTTCAATAAAATCAAGAATAAATCCAAGTAAAAATATAATTATCAGGACAAATATTAAGGCAGTGTAATTACCTCCAGGGATAGAATTAAAAATAAGATCAATCAGTTCATCTCCTCCAACACCTCTAAATATTAAAGAAAAAATTGAAGCTCCTATCAAAATTGTAAAAATCATTGTAGAAACAATTGCTGTTTTTTCAGAAGTTTCTTTTAAAAAACTAAGATTAATTTTTTTGTTAATTAAAGCAATTACTAGAGCACCAAAAGCTCCAATAGCTGCGGCCTCAGTCGGTGTTGCAATACCTGCAAATATTGAGCCTAGCACAAGAAAAATTAAAATTATTGGAAGTGCTAACGTTTTAAGTAATTCAATTTTTTCAACAGATTGCCCATTTAAATAAACCTTTATATTTTTATTATTACCATTTTTATAAATTGTATATATAAGATATCCAACGCATATCATTATTCCAGGAACAATAGCACCAATAAAAAGATCTCCTACTGTTACAGTTTGTTGTGAAAATATACCCATATTATTTTGTGCCCTTTGATAAGCACTAGACATAACATCGCCAAGCAAAACTAGAGCAATTGATGGGGGTATGATTTGTCCTAGGGTTCCTGTTGAGGCCACCAATCCGGTAGAAAAGCTTTTTTCATACCCTTGGCTAATTAAGATAGGCAAAGACATCAAACCCATTGTTACAACAGTTGCACCTACAATGCCTGTACTTGCTGCAAGTAAAGCACCAACAATAATTATAGATACAGACAATCCCCCCCTAATACCTTTAAAAGCCTTTGCCATATTTTCAAGCATCTTTGCTGCAACGCCTGATTTCTCAAGAATTGTTCCCATAAAAATAAATAGAGGAACTGCAAGCAATGTTACATTATTCATAATTCCAAAAATTCTGATTGGGATGCTTTTAAAAATAGTTGGATCAAAAATTCCCAGAGGAACACAAATCAATGCAAATAAAATTGATACTCCTGCTAAAGTAAAAGCTACAGGATATCCTAATAACAATGTTGTACAAATTAATGTAAGTAGCAGAAGAGGTATTATTTCCATTTGTCACTCAATAGTTGATAGAAATAAGTCGATAGTATAGTTATTGGAAAAAGGATAATTAGTGTTTTTTGAAGATACACATAGTTTAAACCACCTGCCTCTGTAGAAACTTCTTTTATCCTCCAAGACATCTCAATTAATTCTATTGAGTAGTAACCAATAATAAAACAAACTGGAATTAGGAAAACTAGACTTAAGAAATAATTAATATTTTTTTTATACAAATTTGACGATTCTCTATAAAAAATATCTACCCTTACATGCTCATTCTTATAATGAACGTAGCCAGCACAACCAAGAAAAATTAAAGCATGTATGTACATCACCAGCTCCTGAAGTCCGGTTAAACCAACACCAAAGAAATATCTAGCCACTATTATCACTATCATTAATATTGTCATGACAGGAATCATCAATGATATGAATTTTCCAAAAGAATTTATCATTTTTTCTATATACATTATTGAATAAGCCTCATGATATCCTTAGAATACAGCAATGATTATAGTACTTTCTCCAGCAAAAACACTTGATTACGAATTTGATGCATCAAATGAATATTCTGTTCCTGCATTTTTAAATCAGTCATCTAAACTTATTAGTGAACTAAAAGAGAAAGAACCCAAGGATATAGCATCACTTATGGGACTTAGTGATAAACTTGCAACTCTTAACTATGATAGATATCAATCATGGTCACCATCTAAAAAAGTTTCTGCTGATTCTAAGCCCTCAATGTTAGTTTTTAAAGGTGATGTTTATCAAGGACTTCAAGCGGAAATCTTAAGCAAAGCTGAAATGAAGTTTGCTCAAAAACATATAAGAATTTTATCAGGGTTATACGGGATTTTAAGACCATTAGATGTAATGAAGCCATATAGATTAGAAATGGGAACTAAGTTAGAAACTTCACAAGGAAAGAATCTGTATGAATTTTGGGGTAATAAAGTACAAAAAAACATATTAGATGAATTAACTAACCAAAAGTCTGATCTTTTAATTAATTTAGCTTCGAAAGAATACTTTACCGTTCTTGGCAAATTACCTGGAGAAGTAAATATAGTTACTCCAACTTTCAAAGATTATAAGAATGGTAAATATAAAATCATTAGCTTCTACGCAAAAAAAGCAAGAGGTTTAATGGCAAGATGGATTATTCAAAATAAAGTTACCGATTTTGAAGACTTATATGAATTTGATTTAGATGGATATAAGTACTCAAAAACTGATTCAACACCAACTGTTCCTGTATTTTTAAGAAAGCCCTAAGAGCTTGATTCATTAAACTTTTTAATATCAACCATACTGTCAAAGGATGCATCTCTTTTTTCCATATTAGCAGTTATGGCTTCTGTCATGTCTTTTTGACTTAGCATTGCACCACTCCATAGAGCATTGTATTCAAGACTATCAGCTACAGTATGATCTCGTGAGAAATTCATTACTGCTTTAAGTCCGTATATAGCCAATGGAGATTTTGATGCTATTTCTTTTGCTAATTTATTAGCACCATCGAGCATTTCTTTTTGAGTTTCATACATGTTACTTATTAAGCCAGATTCTTTAGCCTCTTCGGCATACATTCTTCTACCTGTATATGCCATTTCTCTCATTTTTGAATCAGGAATAATTTTGGGTAGTCTTTGAAGAGTTCCTACATCTGCTGCCATACCAATATTAATTTCTTGTATACAGAAAAAAGCTTCCTTTGAAGCAAACCTAATGTCACATGCCGTAATCATATCGACAGCACCTCCAATACATCCACCTTGAATAGCTGCAATGACAGGAACTCTAATTTTTTCCAAATTACTTATGTATCCTTGAAGCTCTTTTGCGACTCTGTACAAAGCTTCCCCAATTCTTGCATTGTCGGGTTTTTTATCATCAGGAATATCTTCGACTCCGTTTGAAAAGGCACTCAAGTCCATACCGGCACAAAAATGTTTACCAGTTGATGACATAACGACAACTCTAATATCAGAATTTCTATTAATTTCTTCTTGTATTTCTCCAAGCTCAACCCAGAAATCTCTGGACATAGTATTAAGCTCGTTGGGCCTTGATAAAACTAGATTTGCTATATTATCTGATATATTGAGTTCGAAGCATTTATATTTACTATTTTTCATGATTTATTCGCCATTTCTATTGATTCATTAACAATCGATCTCATTTTTTCAACATGTTCGAATGTTTTGTGATGAGACAAAACAACTTTTCTCTCCTCGCTTAAAAGGACAAGCATTTTTTTTAATGTCTCTAAATTTTCTATTATTTTGTTATTCATAAATAAATTTTTAACTTAATTATAACAAGGCATTATAATGCTCTTGAACAATGAAATCACTAAAGCTTATATTTTTATTATTAATTACTTTAACTTACGAATATTCTTATGCCTCTGAAAAGGATAAATTATTTCAAGAGCAATCTATGTTATCTGTACTTTATGTTCAAACCTCGACAGAATTCGCAGCAAATAATATCCAAACATTCAATAATGCTTCAAAAGCACTAGACATGGCTCTTAAAGACAAAACATGGACTGCGGCGTTAGAACAAAAAGATAATTTCATCAGCAAAGATCCTGCAATAATTATTGATGTCGACGAAACGGTTCTAGATAATTCATCTTTTCAATCTAGAACGATATTATCAGGATTATCGTATCCAAATGGATGGGCTAAATGGGTCAATGAATCAAAGGCAACTGCAGTTGAAGGTGTATATGAATTCCTTCACTATGCTAATGAAAGTAACGTTAAAATTTTCTATGTAACCAATAGGCTTGAGTCGTTTAGAGAGCCTACAATTAGGAATCTAAAAAGCTTAGGGTTACCTTTTGACGATAGCTTAAATAGTTTGATTATGAGAGAAGATGAAGATGTTAGAGACAAGACTAAAAGAAGAAAAAATATTGCTGAAAATTATAGAATAGTTCTTTTACTAGGAGATCAGCTCACTGATTTCATCTCGACTAAAGAAGCTTACGTCTATCACTCTGATAGGAAAAAATTAGCCAATAAATACTCTGATATGTGGGGGTCAAAATGGTTTATGATTACAAATCCAACATACGGAAGATGGGAATTATCTATATATGATGAAATGCCAAAGTCTGAGGAAGAAGCAATTCAAAAAAGAAAAGAAACTTTAAATCCATAATCTGCTAATGAAATATACTTTTGTTTTTGCAATTCTTCTTATCACATCATGTAATTTTTCAGAACAAACTGAGTCAGTTAAAATTGGTTCAAAAAAAACAGAACTTATTGAAATTAAAGATTTTCCAGATAATCTGAAAGCTAAGAATATAATTCTTGCTATTGGAGATGGAGTTGGACCAAATCAAATAACCTTAACCCGAATTGCAATTGGTGGTTTAGATCACAGACTTTTCATTGACCAAATACCATACCATGGAACCTCTTTAACGCATTCATTTAATAATGTTTATACAGATTCGGCTGCTGCATCAACAGCATTATCAACTGGATATAAAACAAAAAATAGATATTTAGCATTAGATCCAAATAAAGCAAAATTAGAGACCATAGTAGAAATGCTTAATAAAAAGGGTTATGCATCAGGCATAGTTGCTACATCTTCAGTAGTTCATGCAACACCTGCTGCTTTATATGCTCACACTGACGATAGGTACAAATATAAAGATATATCTAATCAGCTTATTAATTCTTCAATCGATATTGCTCTGGGAGGAGGACAGAAATTTTTTGATTTGAATGAAATTAATGATACTCATCATTTACTAACAACAAAAGATTCATTGGAACAAAATTTTGATCATTCAAAAAAGCTTATTGGTCTTTTTGATGATGATGGTATTGTGAGATCAGATGAGAATCCAACTCAAAGACAAATGACAAATTTTGCATTAAATCATTTGAATGAGCAGTGTAATGGCTTCTTTTTGATGACTGAAGGAAGTCAAATAGATTGGGCTGGCCATGATAATGATGCTAATAAAATGATCGAAGAGTTTAAAGATTTTGATTTAACCATTAAAGATTTGATTAACTTTGTAAATGAAAATAATGAAACATTATTAATAGCGGCATCTGATCATGAAACTGGTGGTTTACAGATTCTTAAGCAAGACACCGATAAAGTTATTATTCAATGGGGTACTGGAAGTCACACTTCAATCCCTGTAGGACTTCAGTCCTATGGCCCTGGGGCAGAACTGTTTCAAGGATTAATGGATAACACAGATATTCATTATAAAATACTTGAAGCAATTGATTATAAAAATCTTGAGAACACAACTTGTAACATTCCAACAAAATGATAGATAAAGCTTTTTTTGATAATCATATAGATACCCTCAAAGAATGTGTTAATTTTGCTTCAAATGAAATTATAAAGATTTATAATTCTGATAGTTTTGGCCAAGTAGAAAAATCTGATGGCTCGCCCTTAACTATAGCGGATAAAAGATCGAATGAGATAATATTGAACTCATTACATAAAATATCTAAAGATATTTCAGTTATTTCAGAAGAAACTTTCAATGATGATCTAATTAAGAAGTTAGATGAAACATATTGGTTGGTTGATCCATTAGACGGAACAAGAGAGTTTATTAATAAAACTGGAGAATTCACTGTTAATATTGCAATGATTGATAAAAAGAAGGTTATATTTGGTATTGTCGGCGCGCCAATAACTGGAAAAATTTGGCATGGATCAATTTTTGAAAATGTAAATGTACAAAACGATTCAGTAGAAAAGTTGAGAATTGTAATGAGCAAAAGTCACAAAAGCCATAGAGATAAGGCTTTTCTTAGCTATATTGATTCAAAAAAAATAGACTATGAGATTGTCGAGAAGGGTAGCTCATTGAAATTATGTAGTTTGGCTGATAATTTGGCAGATATTTATCCAAGATTTGGCCCAACATCAGAGTGGGATATAGCTGCAGCCCATGCAGTCCTATCATGTAAAGGCGGTAGTATTATAAAAACTGAGGATTTACAAGAACTAGATTACGCAAAACAAGATTCAATACTTAATCCACATTTTTTGGCTTTTCGGAATGAATCAATAAAAAGTGATTTTTTGCCAGTTTTAGGAGATTTCTTTAAAAAATTGGTATAATTTTTCTATCGTTAATAATTTATTGATATAATTTATTATACATTTTATTTATATTATGGGCACACAACTACAACCATCTCAATTAAATAGTCCAGGCAAAGATATTGAATCATATCTTTCATCTGTTCACTCTATACCTATTCTTTCCAAAGAAGAGGAACAAGAGCTTGCGCTTAAATTGTATGAAGAAGATGATTTAGACGCGGCAAGACAACTTGTAATTCACCATCTAAGATTTGTTGTTCATATTGCTAGATCCTATCAGGGATATGGATTACCTCTCGGGGATATTATTCAAGAAGGTAATTTAGGCCTAATGAAAGCTGTTGATAAATATGATCCACACAGAGGAGTAAAGCTAGTTTCTTTTGCTGTTCATTGGATTAAAGCCGAGATCCATGAATACATACTAAAAAATTGGAGACTTGTAAAAATAGCTACAACAAAGGCTCAAAGAAAACTATTTTTTAATCTTAGAAGTAAAAAGAAATCTCTAGACTGGCTTACTAAAGAAGAAGCTGAAAAAATTGCATCTGATTTAAACGTTGAAGTTAAAGATGTACTTCATATGGAAAACAGGCTCTCTTCTAATGATTCATCTTTTGATGCACCTGTCTCATCCGGAGATGATGATGAAGCAATGTCTCCATCACAATACTTAGAAGATAAAACATATGATCCTGAAGTTATAGTTGCCTCAGAGCAAGCTGAAAATATTAATAAAAATGAATTATTATCTGCTCTCAAAATGCTTGATGATAGAAGTAAAGATATTCTTCAAAGAAGATATTTATCCGATGAAAAAGCAACTCTGCACGATTTAGCTGATGAATACAAGATATCTGCAGAAAGAGTTCGACAAATCGAAAATAGCGCTCTTAAAAAATTAAAGTCACTGATGTTAGAATTTGCATAGTCTTATTAAGCAATAATGCAATTAAAGTTTCTTCCCTCTTTTGTAAAAAGAAGAGGTCGTATAACTAAAAAACAAGAATCTAGCTTGAAACTTTTGCCAAACTATTCTGTATCTAAAATAGATGAAATTTATTCTGAATCTAAAAAATACAAAATGTGTAATTTAGAAATCGGATTTGGAAATGCAGAAAATCTTATATATGAAGCAATCAATAACCCAAGTATTTTATTTATTGGATCAGAGGTATATTTGTCCGGTATTGGTACTTTAATTTCAAATATAAAAGAAAAGCAAATTCAAAATATTAGAATTTTTCCTGAAGATATAAGGTTGCTTTTCGACCAGGAAGAAAAAATAATTTTCAATGGCATTAAAATTATATGTCCAGATCCATGGCCAAAAGATAGGCATCGTAAAAGAAGATTGATTGACGAATTTTTCTTAAATATGATTCATAAGTTCATGAAAGATAAGGCACAACTATATATATCTACAGATTGGGAAAACTATGCGCACCAGATATCTTGTGCATTTAATAAGATAGATTTTTTTAATAAATCAAATAAAAATCTTATAAATAAGATTGAGCTAACAAAATTTGAAAAAAGGGCTATAAATGAAGGTAGGAAAATTTTTGAGTTTACCTATGAAAAAAATCTTAACTCTGAAGAGCTTTTATAAACTTTAAAGAAGCGATAGCTCTATGACTTATAATGTTTTTTGTTTCATCATCTAATGAGGCCATTGAAGACGAAAAACCATCTGGGTAAAAAATTTTATCGTATCCAAAGCCACCATCACCACTACTATTTATAGATATTTTCCCATGTAATTTTCCTTCACAAATAATTGGTAATGTATCATTTTCATATCTTAGGCCAACAAGAATACAAACATAATATGCGTCAAGTTCTTTTTTATTTTTCTCTAAGATTTTGCTTATAACTTTGTCTCTATTATTTTTGTCAGTAGCATTTTTCCCTGCATATCTTGCTGAAAAAATTCCAGGTTCAAAATTCAAGTCAGGTATAACTAATCCAGAATCATCAGCAATAGTAAATTTTTTTGAAAAGTGTACACCATGCCTTGCCTTTATTAGAGCATTTTCAAAGAAAGAATCTCCATCTTCAACAGGATCTTTGATCGAAAAATCATCCAAAGAAAATAGCCTATAATTATTAAATAACTTTTTAAATTCTTTTAATTTACCTTTATTTGAAGTAGCAATTAAAAATTCATCACTATTTCTCAAGTAAATATACTCCTTCAACAGCAAGAAAATTTGGACTTAATGATGCAAGATTTCCCTGTCTACCATTTTTATTCAAATAAATTCTATCTTTTATATAAATATTTTCATTGCTACAAAGATTTTCAAAATCTCTTATAGTACATAAATGAATATTTTCTGTTTCATACCAGCTTGAAGGTAGCTCCGGTGTTACTGGCATTTTTCCAAATGCTAGATTAATTCTACAACTCCAATAGCCCAAATTTGGAAGGGTAACTACGCATCTTTTTGATATTTGAAGCATATTATTGAGTGCCAATTTAGGATCTTTAAGACATTGAATTGAACGAGCCATAATTGATAAATCAAAACCAGATTGCATAAATTGATCAATTCCAGAATCAATATTATGCTTTATAACTGGAACTCCTTTTTCAATACATTTTTCGATCTTAGAATCACTTATTTCAACCCCATAACCAAGAACATCCTTGGTTTCAATAAGTTCGCTTAACAAAGAACCTTCACCACATCCAAAATCAATTACCTTACTATTTTTTGGTACCCAATGATTAATGATTTTAGTTAGTTTCGTAGACATTATGATTCAATAAATTTTTCAATTGCATTGGAGTATTCTTTGGAGGAAAATAAAAAGCTATCGTGACCATTCTCACCATTAAATACTAAAAATGATGACTTGATATTATTATTCATTGCTGCAATTTGAATTTCTTTGCCCCTCTGATATGGATAAAGCCAATCTGAATAGAATCCGATTATTAGTAGCTCAGACTTTATGTTCCTTAGCGCCTGATCAAGCCCCTTTGAATTACCAGCATCATATTCATCCATTGCCTTTGTCATAAGAATGTATGTGTTTGCATCAAATAGCTCAGAAAATTTGCTTCCTTTGTATTGAAGATAATTCTCCACTTCAAAATTAACATCTTCATCAACTTTTGAATCTTCATCTTGAAATTTTCTTCCGAATCTGGAGTCCATTAGTTCCTCTGATAAATATGTTATATGACCTAGCATTCTTGCAGTTTTTAGACCGCTTTTAGGTGTTACATTTTTATCATAATAATCACCATCATAAAAATTTTTATCTTTTCTGATAGATTCTCTGGCTACTTCATTCATCGCTATATTTTGTGTAGAAGATTTTGCAGCTGCTGCAAATATACCTGCTTTTTTGATGTGATTAGGATATGCAATTGACCATTGTAAAGCCTGCATTCCACCCAGACTTCCTCCAACAACAAAATGCCATGACGATATTTCTAATTTATCCATTAATATTTTTTGAGAGTTCACCCAGTCACTTACACTCACTTGAGGAAAATCTTTGCCAAACACTTTACCGGTTTTTTTATTGATTGATGTTGGTCCAGATGACCCAGCACATCCTCCAAGATTGTTGCAACATACTACATAATATTTGTCAGTATCAATTGCTTTTTTTGGACCAACGATTTGATCCCACCAACCAATACCTAATTCCTTATTTTCTCCGGCTACATGATGATTTCCAGAAAATGCATGACATACAAGAATTGCATTCGATTTCGATTCATTAAGCTCTCCATATGATTCAATCATCAAATCAAATGAATCAAGAGTTTCTCCACATTCTAATTGTAAAGCTTCAGAAAAATGAATCAGCTCAGTTCTTATTTTCATACCATTGACCTTAGAATATCTGTTAAAAAGCTCTCAAATAAATTAATTAATATTAATATGAATAAAGGAGAGAAATCTAAACCTCCAGCAGATGGAATATATTTTCTTATTGGTGCCAATGATTTATCAGAGACTTCTTCAATTAACTGAAGGAAAGGATTGGAATTTTTTGGTGACACCCAACTTAAAATAACACCACCTATTACTGCAAAAAAGATTATTCTTAGAAATATCATTATAGATTGAATAATGGCCACTCCAATGAGAGAAATTATTTCAAACTGTGTTCCAAAGTAGATGTATAAAGATATGAATTTGAAAATAACAGCAAAGATAATTATATTTATTATCTGATTTGGGAATAACCCAAGAACTCTTGATATTGGAGTATAAATTTTCAATAAGATTGAAACTATTGGATTAAAGTAATCAACTTTTAAAAGATTAAACAAAAGTAAAAATACAAAAAAGTAGTTTACTAAACTAAATAATAAACCAATAATTTGCATATCAGTGCTCACTTGATATTTCCTTTGATCTTTTTATTGCAGACTCTATACCTTCTTCAAACAATTTGTTAAGTTTATTTTTTTTAAATGTATTTAGACCTGCCTCAGTTGTACCTTTTTTTGAAGCAACTTGTTTAATTAAATCATTTAAACCAATATTTGTCTCAACTGAGATAGCAACACCCTGTAAAAGATTAACAATAATTTTTTTAATTAATTTTTTGTCTCCATTACAAATATGATTTAACTTCTTTTCATAAGATTTTAAAAGATAGAAAAAATATGCAGGTCCACTGCCGATCATACCAGTAAAAGAATCAATCTTTAATTCATTGTCAAAATTTAAAACTAAACCAATCTTGCTGAATAAACTTATTACTTTTTTAAGATTATTTTTTTTAAAACTCGAGTTATATATTGCTGTTATTCCATTACACGAGGCGGATGAGGTATTTGGCATTGCTCTCAAAAATTCAACGCTATTATTTATTTTGATATATTTTTTTGATTTTATTCCAGCAACCAGACTTACAATTTTTGGCTTTTTATAATTTTTTAGGATTTCCTTATAAGCTTCTATTGCATCTTTTGGTTTAACTGCAAGTATAAATAAATCAATTTCTTTATTTAGATTACTCTTTAAATTCCTAGTTTTAAGTTTCTTTAAATTGGCTTGATTTTTTATATTTCTATCGACATAAAAAATATTTTTACAGTTAAATCCGGATTGCATTAATCCTTTAATAATTGAAATGGATATGTTGCCAGCACCATAAAAAGCAATATTTTTCATAGTCTTTTCCCAAATATTGATTCACCAATTCGTAACATATTTGAGCCATGAGTTATTGCTTCTTCAAAGTCAGAAGTAGTTCCAAGAGATATAGAGCCTGCATTAGGATATTTTTTAACGAGGCTATCGCTAAGATCTTTTACTTTTTTCATTAATAATTCTTTTTCGAACCTGTCATCTGTTAATTTTGGGAGAGCCATTATGCCTTTTAATTTAATATTTTTCATTGATTCTATTAATTTAGCTATATCAAACATCTCTTCAGGCAAACAGCCACTTTTTGAATCCTCCATTGATACGTTAATTTGAATACAACCATTAATTAATTTGTTATTTTTTTTGCACTCCAGATCTAACTTCCTAATTATTTTCTCTCTATCTAACGAATGAATCCAGTCTGCACATTTTGCAATTGATTTTATTTTGTTCGATTGAATTGGACCAATGAAGTGCCAGATAATATTATTTGATTCAAGAACTTTAAATTTTTCAAAAAGTTCTTGTGCATAGTTTTCACCAAAATTTGTTATACCATTTTCAATTGCAAGCTTTATTAGCTCTGGGCTTTTTTTCTTAGAAACAGCAATTAACTTGATTTCATCATCATTTCGATGGCATGCTTTACAGGTATTATTAATTTGAAATTTAATTCTTTTAATATTCTCGGCTATGTTGTTTTGCATAAAGTTCTTAAACGGGGGTCAAACCCTTTTCTTGTAATTTCTTCCTTTGCATTATTAGCTGCTGATCTGTTTAAATATGGCCCAGAAATAACACTGTGTAATTTTTTTCCTGGCATTTGTGAGCTAAATACTTCATTAATAGTTATATTTTGAATCTCCTTATCAAGTATTATTAATGCTTCATTTGCATATTTTATATTTCCATATGCTCCAATCTGAACAAAATACTCACATGTAAGAGAGTCAATATTTTCATTAAACTCTATCAATACTGAATCTTCAGTTAATGAAGATGGGAAATCAATTACAACTGAATTTTTTGGCTCCATAATATTTATTGAAAAAACATCAGACTTAAAATGAAAAATTGAGGCACTAGCTAAACCAAAGCTTATTAAAAGAATAAAAATTATTGTACTAATTGAAATAGTTCTGTTGTTTGTTCTTCCCGAACTAAAAATTGGATTTTTATTTATCTGTTTAATTCTTTTTGTCTTTTTATTTGCAAAATCTTTCATGAGACTACATCTTTTTTAATGGTGATATGCCTAACAGATTGAAACCATTTGAAATGACCTGTTTTACAGCAGACATACATTGAATAATTGATTGAACATTCTCGTCCGATTCAGATAAAACATGATTATCGTTGTAGAAACTATGAAACAAATGAGACAGATCTTTAAGGTAAAAAATTATGAGATGTGGTTGAAGTGACTTTGCTGCTTTATCTACAATACTTGGGTATTTTGATAACTCATGAATAATCTTGTCAAACTTATCATATGTGCTTTCTTGAATTGGTTTCAAATTTTTCTCAAAGTCTGGATATTTTTTAATAAAATTTTCTTCCAAAGATACAATTCTTGCATGAGCGTATTGAATGTAATAAAACATATTTTCTTTGCTATTTGATTTTGCTAAATCAATATCAAAATCTAGATGTTGATCAGCCTGCTTTGATAAATAAAAAAATCTTGCAGCATCTGAACCAATTTCGTCAATTAGATCTTTAAGTTTGTAAAAGTCACCTGATCTAGTTGACATCTTAACTTTTTTGCCATTTTTGAATAAATTTGCAAATTGAACTAACTTTACAATAAGCTTATCCTTGCTAAAGCCTAAACTTTCTATTGAGGCTTCTATCCTTTTAATATATCCGTGATGATCTGCACCCCATATATTTATTAATTTATCAAAACCTCTGTCAACCTTATTCTTATGATATGCAACATCTGAGGCAAAATAAGTGGCTTTTCCATTATCTCTAATTAAAACACGATGCTTATCATCATTACTGATTTCTGTATTTAGCCAAATTGCCCCATCTTTTTTATAAGCTGAACCATTCTTTATGAGCATATTGATTGAATTTGAAATTTGCGATGACTTTTCATCAAGACTACCTAGCGAGGTTTCCTTGAACCATATATCATAACTTATATTAAATTTTCTAAGATCGTTCTTTATTGATAATATCATCTCATTAAGAGAAAACTCTTTAATTATGCCCCAAGTCTTTATATTTGAATCTTTTAAGATTGCTATTACTTGGTCAATTTCTTTTTCTGGATCTTTATAATTAATTTTTTTAATTGATTCATTGTCAAAATTAATACTAATCTCTTTTTTAAATTTTTTGCATATTTCTTCTATGTAGTCGCCTTTATAAGCATTTGTTGGAAAATAATTATTAATATTTTTTGATATTAATTTCAGAATAACGCTTGCAGTTAGAATGTCTATTTGTCTTCCAGCATCATTTATATAATATTCTCTTTCGACACTTGATCCAGTAGCCTTTAGAATTCTTCCGACTGCATCTCCATATGCTGCACCTCTTCCATGCCCAACATGAAGAGGTCCAGTTGGATTTGCAGATACGAACTCAATCTGTATTTTTTTTCCTTTATTAAAGATTGACTCACCGTAATCTCCTTTATCAAAATTAATTTTATCTATAGTGGCAATAAAATCCTTTCTAAACAAAGTGATATTAATAAAACCTGGTCCAGCTACTTTAATTTTTTTAAATAATTTTATTCCTTCTAATTGATCTTTTAATCTTGATGTTAATTCATTCGAATTTTTTTTTAAAATACTCCCAGTAACCATACAAACATTTGTAGTCAAATGACCTTTAGACAAATCATCTGTAATTGATATCTTAGACTTTTGCAAAATAGTCTTCAGCATTTCTTCATCAATATCATTCAAAGATGATAAGAATAATTCAATTTCTCTATTAATTATTTCAATCAACTCTTAGCTCTCCCAACATAAGTCATATCTCTGGTATCTACTTTAACAATTTCATTTTCATTAACAAATAACGGAACTTGAATTTCAACATTAGTCTCAAGTTTTGCATTTTTTGTTGCTCCAGAAACTGTATCACCTTTTACACCTGGCTCTGATTGAATTATTTTTAGTTCAACAATCAAAGGGGGATTTACTAATATTGGTTGGCCATTCCATAGAACTACCTCGCACAATTCTTGACCAACTAACCATTTCTTCGCTTCTCCAATTTGAGAGCTATTAACTTCAATTTGGTCATACGTTTGTATATCCATGAAATGCCATGAATCACTTGCATGATATAAAAACTCCATTTCTTTATGACTTACATCTGCAGACTCTACAGACTCTCCAGATTTAAATGTTTTGTCATTCGTATTACCAGTTAATAAGTTTTTATATTTAATTCGCATGACAGCCTGACCTTTACCAGGTTTATGAAATTCATGATTTATTATTGTGCATGGCGCATTATCAATTATTATTTTTGATCCATTTTTAAACTGATTTGTTGAAATTTTCATTTAAATTTTTATTTTTGTGATATTTTAGTCGTTATTGTATCGTCTTGCGTTCTTAGTAGCGAACAATCATATAAAATTAGTACGTCAAAATTTTTCCTTTTACTCTTAGCAGAGTAAAATAAAAAAAATTAATAATTGGATGAAACTATGAAGATTTTAATAAATATAATTATTTCTTTGAGCGCATTTTTTATTGCTTATGGAATTGCTTATTTTACAGGCAGCTCCATAGTGATTAACGCTATTTTACTTGCATTTATAATTCATTGGGTTGCTTTTGTACCAGCCTATGTATTTCAGACAGAGAAATTTTATGATTTGACAGGGAGCATGACATATTTAAGTGTGGTGTGGATTACTTATACAATGTCAAAAAATCAATATGAAATGAGCATTGGAAGCCTCATATTAGCTATATTAATTTCAATTTGGGCAATTAGGTTAGGTAGCTTTCTTTTTTTAAGAATACATAAAGATGGTGAAGATAAAAGATTTAGAACAATTAAACCATCTTTCTCACAATTTTTTATGACCTGGACACTATCTGGTTTATGGGTATCTTTATGTTCAATGTGTGCCTTGACTGCGATATCAAATCCCTCAGGTATAGTTCTAAATATTCCAACTTTTATTGGTTTATGCTTGTTTATTGTTGGATTTACGATTGAAGTAATAGCTGACTATCAAAAAACAGTTTTTAGATCAGACCCAGGAAATAAAAACAAGTTCATAAAATCAGGATTATGGTCAAGATCAAGACACCCAAACTATTTTGGTGAAATCATTTTGTGGTTTGCTATAGCCCTAATTTCATTCTCATCATTGAATGGAACTCAATATTTAACTCTGATATCTCCAATTTTTACTTACTTGTTATTAGTTTATGTAAGTGGGGTAAGAATGTTAGAAGCAAGAGGAGATGTTAAATGGGGCGATAATGAGGAGTACATAAAATATAAAAAAGAAACTCCTATGTTATTTTTTAAAACATAGAATGTATTTTTTTATATAAAAAAGTGGTAATTAAATAACAATAATTTGTTTTATTTATTTGCTCTAGGCTGTTAACATTAAGGAATCTAGGGAGTACAGAATGATAAAAATAATAAAGAATATATCTTTATCTGCATTTTTTTGCATTAGTTTCATAGCCGTAGCTAATGAAACTAACCTTGAAGCAAATATGGAGAGTGTTTTAGAAATTGGTAGAGAGAATCAATTATTGTCAGCAAATTCACAAGAAAAAATAGATAAAACTGAAAGACAAACAGATAAAATCATTAATGAATACAAAGTTGTTTCTAAACAAGTTGAAGGATTAAAACTTTACAATGCTCAAAAAAGAATACAGATTCAAGCTCAACTTGATCTTATGGATAAATTAGATGAGCAACTAGTTCAAGTTGTTGTTATGCAAAGACAAATTCCACCTTTGGCTCAAAAAATGCTTGATACCCTAGAAACATTTATTAAATTAGATACACCCTTTAGATTAGAAGAAAGAAGAGAAAGAATTGATTTGGTTAGATCATCTCTATCTAAGCCTAAGGTAACTGCCTCGGAGCAAGTAAGGCAAGTTTTAGAGGCTTACAACATCGAGGCAGAGTATGGAAGAAAAATTGATACTTACGAAGACAAATTAGAAGATGGAACGGTTGTGAATATCCTTGTTATTGGAAGAATTGGAATGTTCTATCAGACAAAAGATGAGAGATCTAGTGGAAGGTGGGACAGTGAGACTGGATCATGGGAAGAGTTGTCAGGCGGTTATACAAAACCTATAAGAGATGGAATTCGAATTGCTAAAAAATTAGCTCCAACAGATATGCTTCTTATGCCTGTTGTAAAAGGAGAAGCATAGTGAACAAATATTTATCAATTTTATTTTTAGCATCTCTTTGTATTAACGGATTTATATATGCGCAAGAGTCAGAAGAAGAGACTTCAGAAGTCTCAACAGTTGAAGCTCTTTTACTATTAGTCAAGGAAGGAAAAACTCAAGAGCAATCTGTGAATGCTGATCGTGAGGCTAAGTTTTTGGCAAATAAAAGTAAGCAAGCCGAAATACTTGCAGCTGAAAAAAGAGAATTGGCTAGGCAAGAAAGAATAGCTGATCAACTAGAAGCTGAATACAAAAAAAATGAAGAAATTCTTAGAGTTAAAGAAGAAGCTTATCAAAAAGAATTAGGTTCACTTGTAGAATTATTTGGACATCTTCAAAGTTCTGCTGGTGAGGCTGCTGTTCAATTTTCAGGATCACTAAGTAGCGCACAATATGGTACTGAAAGAGTTGATTTTTTAAATGACCTTACATCAAAAATGTCTGAGACTACTGAGCTTCCTACTATAAGAGAAATTGAAGGTTTATGGTATGAATTGCAGAGAGAAATGGCCTCAAGTGGTCAAGTGGTTTCATTTGATACAACAGTAATCGATGTAGATGGAGAAACATCTTCTTGCAATGTTACTAGAGTTGGTTTATTTAATGCAGTTTGTGATGGTAAATATCTCGAATATGTAACTGCATCTGGACAATATGCATTTCTGCCTAGACAGCCTGCTGGAAGATATACAAAAACAGCAAAAAGAATTGGTGATGCTGAGGTCGGCGAACAAGTTAGATTTGGTATTGATCCAACAGGCCCAACTGGAGGAAGTCTATTAGCAAACTTAATACAAACTCCATCTTTAGCAGAAAGAGCTGCTCAAGGAAGAGAAGTTGGCTATGCAATTATATTTGTTGGTTTGATTGGTATTGGTATTGCTTTTTGGAAACTATGGAGTCTATATGTTCTAGGTAGAGCTGTAAAAGCTCAAGCTAATACAAAAGCTGTTGATATTAGAAATCCTTTAGGAAGAGTTCTCAAAGTTGGGGAAGAAAACTTTAACAAAGATATTGATACATTAGAGCTTAAGCTAGCTGAGGCAATAATGGCAGAGAGACCTTCTATAGAAAAAGGTATTGGCGCTGTAAGAATAATATCAGTTGTTGCACCTTTAGCAGGACTTTTAGGAACAGTAACTGGAATGATTGTGACTTTCCAAATGATTACTCTTTATGGAACTGGTGATCCAAAGCTAATGGCTGGTGGAATATCTCAAGCACTCGTAACAACTGTATTAGGCCTTCTCGTTGCTATACCTACAACATTATTACATTCATTTACTGCGTCTTCAGCAAAGGGAATTATTAGTGTTCTTGAGGAACAAAGCACTGGAATTCTTGCTGAAAGGGCAGAGGGATCATAAAAACTATCTATGTTGTATGCTGTAGCTGAATCATTTTCTTCCATTAGAGATTTTATGGAGGCTGGTGGTAGCGTCTTATGGTTAATTGCAATACTAGTATTTTTTATGTGGTCAATGATCTTTGAGAGAATATGGTATTTCTCACATGGTCATGAATTTTATGTTCAAGATCTAGCTGGCAAATGGAACAATAGATCTGATAAAACTTCTTGGCATGCACTCCAGATTAGAGAAAAAATGCTCTCTCAAGCAAGAGTAGAAATAAATCGAAATTTAACTATTATTCAAACTTGTGTTGTTTTAGCTCCCTTATTTGGACTTTTGGGAACAGTAACAGGGATGATAGAAGTTTTTCAAGTAATGGCATTTAATGGTGGTGGAGATGCAAGAGCTATGGCTGGAGGAGTTTCAAAAGCAACTTTGCCTACTATGGCTGGAATGGTTGTAGCTTTATCAGGAGTTTTTGCAAGTATTTATTTAAGTAGCGCATCAGACAGGCATACTAATGATTTAAGAGAGCTAATTAAAAGAGAATTATAGGAGAGTTAAATGAGAAGAAATGCTATAAGTAGTGCAGTAAAAGATGAAGAAAGTGAAATAAATTTAACACCAATGCTAGATGTTGTATTCATCATGCTCATATTTTTTATTGTTACGGCAAATTTTATCAAAGAACCAGGACTTGAAATAAACAGACCAGATTCTGATACTGCTGAGACACAAGAAAATGCTGCTATCTTAATTGCAGTTGGCCCAACTGGAGAAGTATGGATGGATGGAAGAAGAATTGATGTTAGACAAGTAAAGGCAAATGTTGTTAAGTTGCTAGCAGATAATCCTAAGGGTTCAGTTGTTATTCAAGCTGATGAGAAAGCTGTGGCCGATACAATAATAAAAGTTATGGATGGAGCAAGAGAAGCTGGAGTTAATGCCATATCATTAGCATCAGAACCAAAATAACGTATGAATCAGGTTCTTTCCATATTAAGCCTTATTACTAAACCCATTCATGATATTTATGTAAAAGCTTTTAATGCAAATAAATATGTTGCTGGCATAGGATTTTCATCTGCAATAACCTTGGCATTATTTTTCGTTATGGTAATTTTAATATCACTCGGTGATAGTGGTTTAAAAGAAGATACATCTGTAAAACTTGCTGACGTTGTGATGCCAGAAAGGCAAATTGATACATTCTTAACTGAAGTTGATAAGCCTGAAAAGCCAGATGAGCAACCTGAGGATATTGCTCAACCAGAGCTGGACTTGGCTCCACTAACGGGATTGGATGTATCTATAGCGAAACCAAAAGCAAACTTTAAAACTGGAGGATCTTTTTTTAGAGATGGCGAATATATACCTCTATTTAAAGTTGTGCCAATATATCCAAGAAGGGCTCAGGAAAGAGGTACCATGGGATACGCTCTAGTTGAATTTACAATAACCGAAACAGGAAGCGTAGAAAATGCAAAAGCAGTTGATGGTTTTTGTTCTAATAAAAGCCCAACTGATCCAGATGTTGAATTTAGACCATGTACAATGTTTAATAGCGCATCAGCAAGAGCTGCATTAAAATTAAAGTACAAACCAAAAATTGTGGATGGTAAGGCTGTTCCTGTTGATGGAGTTTTACACAGATTTACTTATATTTTAGATGACTCTTAAAATTATTATGAAAAGAATTTACACCATATATTTATTTTCAGCTTTAGTATTATCGTTCTCATTCTTTTCAGCAAACATTGAAGCAGCAATCGCAGCTGAAGATGAAATAAAAAAGAAACCTATAAAATATAAAAAAGCTAGAGCACTTCAAACGTCTACTGCAAAAAAAATGGCGAAAGTTTATGAAGCTCTTGAAGAAGTAGATGAAAATGGTGAGTCCGCACCTGATTATGAAACCGTAAAAAATATTCTTACAGAACTACTTAGCAAAAAGAATGATTTAAAAAGTTATGATCGATCCGTCATGTGGAATGCATGGGCATATTTATATATGCAAGAAGAAAAATATCCACTAGCGATGGATTCTTATAAGAATTTAATTAATGAACCAGAAGTTACCATTGGCCTTCGCAATTCAGCTATATTTGCTTTAGCACAACTAAATTTAGCTCAAGGAAATTATCAAAGAGGTGTAGAGCTTATTTTAGAATGGATGAGTCAAGTAGAGAAAGTAACGGCTCAATCATATGCACTTTTAGGTCAAGCATATTTTCAATTAGGCGATTTTAGGAAGTCTATGTCATCGCTCGAAAAATCAATTTCAATGGCAGAAGAAGAGCAATACAAACCAAAAGAGAATTGGTATGTGCTTCTCGCAGCATGCATCAATGAGCTTAAAAAAGAAATTGGGGAAAAGGAATCTCTCCTGAGACAAGTAGGCATATATGAAATATTGGTTAATTTGTATCCAAAAAAATTATATTTTATCCAACTTGGTGGTTCATATGGGCAGCTAGGTAGAGAAAAAGACTATATGATTACATTAAAAGCGGCCTTTCAGAAAGATTTTCTTGATAAGGAGTCTGAATACTTAGCACTTACACAGCTTTTATTGCTCAATAAGAATCCTTACTGGGCCGCACAAGTCATGACCTCGGGCCAAAAGAAGATGATAACAATTGTAGATGATGATACAAAAGAAGAAAAAATAGTTCCAGTTGTAAAAGATACAGAGAAAAACCTAAAACTTCTTGCAGACTCGTGGAGAATGGCGCAAGAAATCGATAGAGCTATACCAGTTTTAGAGAAAGCAGCAAAAATTGCCAAAGACGGACAATCATATGTCTTATTAGGAAACTTATATTTATCAGAAGATAAGGTAAAAGAAGCGGTTGACGCAATAAAACTTGGTTTAAAGAAGGGAAAAGTTAAAAATATTTCCCAGGTCTATCTCACATTAGGGCAAGCATATTTTGAGCTTCAGGAATTTAATGAGGCAAGAAAGAATTTTAGAATAGCAGCAAGGGATGAAAAAAAGTCGATAAAAACTCAAGCGAATAATTGGCTAAAATATACAGAGAATGAGGAGATTAGAGTAAAAAATCTAGCTTTAAGAAGAGATTACATTCAGATGAATTCAGGTTAATTTACAATCTTTTCGTAAATCTTAACAACAAAATTATACTCGTTACTTTCATCTTTTTTGAATTTTTTTGAACTCAATTGATTCCATTCATCAAAACAGATTTCTGGATAATAAATATCACCTTCTATGACACAGTCAACTTCTGATAATATTAATTTATTTGTTACTGGTAGCGTATCTCTAAATAAATAACCACCACCAATAATTACAATCTCATTGAGTTTTTTATCAATACAAATCTTCTTGGCACTTTCTAAAGCATTTTCAGTATTATCGAAAATTTGGGCACCATTAATTTCTTTTAGTGAACTTGAGACGATCAAGTTAATTCGATTTGGGAGTGGTCTGCCAATAGATTCGTAGGTTTTTCTACCCATGACAATAATTTTATTTGAAGTATATTCTTTAAAGTGACGTAAATCTGTTTTTAAAGTCCAAGGTAAATCATTATTAACACCAATAACTCTATTTTTTGATAGTGCTACTACATGTGAAATTGTAATCATCTATACAGCCATTTTTGCTTTGATTGGCGGATGAGGAAAATAACCTTCTAGCTTAAAATCACTTACTTCGCATTTATGCAAGTCATCAAGAGATTCTATTTGAGGCATTATAAGTTTTGGAAGTGATTTGGGCTCCCTAGATATTTGTTCTTTTACTTGATCTAAAGTATTTTTATAAATATGAGCATCTCCGAAAGAATGAATAAATCTTTTTGGTTTTAATTTTAATATTTTTCCAAGTATGTTTAAAAGCAACGCATAACTTGCAATATTGAAAGGCACTCCTAAAAACATATCAGCACTTCTTTGGTAAAGGTGACAACTTATATTTCCTTTATTAACATAGAATTGAGATAGAACATGGCATGGAGGAAGAGCCATTTTTTCAATCTCAGATACGTTCCAAGCAGAGAGAATATGTCTTCTTCCGTTCGGATTTTTATTTATATTATTTATCAGATCAGTAATCTGATCTTTGCCATTCCAGTCTCTCCATTGAACTCCATAAACAGGACCAAGCAATTTTTTTGTATCATTGTTTTCATAACCTAAGCTTCTTCCTTGATTGTCAGCATTATCAGTCCAAATAGTTGAATATTTTTCAATATTGGTAAGCTCATCTCTATTTTTTGAATATCTTATTTCAGCTAACCTTCGTTCATCATCAGATCCTTCTAAAAACCATAAAAGTTCTGAAACGACTCCTTTCCAGGCAAGAGTTTTGGTTGTTACTGCTGGAAACCCATTATCTAAATCAAACTCAATTTGGTGCCCAAATGAAGAAATTGTTCCAATATTGGTTCTATCATCTTTCTCATCACCATTTTCTAAAATATGTCTTAAAAGATTAATATATGCTTTCATGCGTTTTCCTTGCGTATATAAATAAAATAAATCCTATTAAAATCATTGGAATACATAAGATTTGACCCATGCTAATTGTATCAAAACCAATTAAACCCATATGAGCATCAGGCTGTCTATAAAATTCAATTAAAAATCTTATTAATCCATAAAAAATTAAAAATGACGAACAAACTATACCTTTAATTTTCGTCTTAGTACTTATAAATAATAATATACCAAATAGGATAAGTCCCTCTCCAAAACTTTCATAAAGTTGTGAGGGATGACGAAGAGCTCCGAATGGATCAGTTTGAAAAATAAATCCCCAATTACCATTAGTCAATCTTCCATACAACTCACCATTTAAAAAGTTTCCTATTCTTACTAATCCAAGCCCTATTGGCATTGCTAGGGCAACTCCATCCATCAATCTTAAAAACTCAATACTTTTTTGTTTGCAAAAGATTGTTAAACTTATTACTACACCCATTAAACCACCATGAAAGCTTAAACCACCTTCCCATATATAGAATAAAGATAGTGGATTATCTAGAAGTTGATCCAGACCATAAAAAAGCATATATCCAATTCTTCCACCACACATTGCACCGAGAAATAGACCATACATAAATACCATATCATCGACATCATCTTTATTAAGGCCTATTTCTTTTATAATCTTATTTTTTTTGAGATATAAATTAATAAAAAGTGCTGATAACAACCAAGTAACTGCATAATACTGAATTTTCAATGGACCAAGTTCAATAAGAGTTGGGTTATTAAAAAATGCAGGTAATTCAACGATCATATTAAGAACAATATTAAAGAAACCATAAGAAACCAGGTTCCCATGAGTTTTCTTAAAGTACTTTGAGACAAGTAATGAGCTAATTCAGCTCCATACTTTGCAGCAAAAACACTAGTTATTGAAACGCCAAACAAAGCTGGCAAATAAATATAACCATAACTCATATTAGGAAGTATATCTTCATTTATTCCAGCAACAATATATCCAATAGTTCCAAAAATAGCTATTGGTACTCCACATGCAGCTGATGTTCCAATTGCAGATGTTAGGCTTAGTCCTGAAGCTCTAAAATATGGTACAGAAAAAGTTCCGCCCCCAATGCCGAGAATTGATGAAAGAAAACCAATAAAAGATCCTGCAAATACTGATACTATATTATTTATTTTAATTTCCTTAGAAAAAATTCTTATATTGAATAAAGTATGTATTCCAACGATTAGTATAAAAATCGCTATTATTAATTTTAATAATATTCCATCTATTTGAACAGCAAATAAAGCGCCATAAAATGAGCCTAAAATTATTCCAAATGCGACTGGTTTATATAGACTAAAATTTATTGACTTTTTCTTCCAATGTGCGATTGCGGATGAAAGACCAGTAAAAATAATACAAGATATAGTTGAACCAATAGCTAAATGAACAATTACTGAATCATCAAAACCTAGTTTTACAAAAGTCCAAATAAGAACTGGGACTATAATCAATCCCCCACCTATTCCAAACATTCCCGCCAATAATCCAGCTAAAATTCCTAATATGCAAAATATTATAATTTCCTCAAACATTACTAAACTCTTTGAAGAAAGAATATTTGAACTCATTTAATGCTTCACGGTAGACATTTTCTTTAAATGAAATAATTACATTTAGTGGATACCAATACGAGACCCACTTAAAATCATCAAACTCATTATCTGGATCATTCTCAAAAGATATTTCTGTTGGTTTTATTAATTTGAACAAAAACCATTTTTGTTTCTGACCTTTAAATTGTGGCATTAAAACATTTTTCCTTCGACTCTTTTCTGGAATGTCATACTTTAGCCAATTGTCAAGAGAGTTAATTAATTTTATAGACTCAGAATTAATACCTACTTCTTCAAATAATTCTCTCTTTGCAGCTTTTAATGGATCTTCAGAAAAATCAATACCTCCTTGAGGAAATTGCCAACTATTCATTCCTTTTCTTTTACAAAGCAATAGCTCTCCATTTTTATTAGCAACTATTAAACCTACATTTAGTCTATAACCAGATTCTCTCATATTGTTTAATAACGTTTATTATGATCAAAAGATTTATTTATTAAATAAACAAATATAAGGCTTAAAAAAACTAATAAGAGACTTGGACTTGCTGCCATTTCCCACTGTCCCTCGCTAGTATAGTTATAAATTCTTGTTGAAAGAGTATCAAAACCCACTGGGCGCAATAATAAGGTTGCAGGTTGTTCCTTAATTGATTCAATAAATACAATTAAAACACTAAGAAAAATTGCTGGTCTCATTTGAGGAAAATAAAAATATAAAAAAGACCTATAGTAATTTCTTGGTTGTGTTGATAGGGAATACTCAGATGATGATGATATGTTTGTTAATGAAGATGAAATATAATTAAAAGCAGGAGTCATGAATCTGAAGCATAAACATAAAAGCAATGCATATATACCATATAAAGTTATAGACGAACCAAATAAGGTATAAAATCCTATTAAAAGTCCTGCAGATACAACAGATCCAGGTATTGCGTATCCTGAAGAAGAGATCGATATTAAAAATCTTAACTTTGCAGAACCTCTATAACTCAAAGATAAACCTATTGCAATAAATACTGTAAAAATTGAAACCAGAGAACCAATTATCAATGAGTTAAGTAAAAATTTAATGTTGTCTAAAAGACTTATATTCATTTCTGATAGTTGCCATATTAGTAACTGAAAAAGTGGAATACAAAAAATAATTATGAAAATTAAGAAGCAAATACATGAAATAATTACTTGCTTAAACCACTTAAGTTCTATTTTCTCAAAAATCTCTGCTGTTTTAAAAGCCACATTTCTTCTCTCTATTCCAAAATTTTTTGAAATGAACATAATTAAAAAAACAAATATTAATAAAAATCCTGCTAACTTTGATGCTGTAAGATAGCTTTGATATCCAAACCATGCATCATAGATTCCGACCGTAAATGTTTCAATACGTAATGTCGAGACTCCACCAAAATCTGATATTGTCTCAAATATCACAAGCGCCATACCAGCAATAATTGTCGGTCTTAATGATGGAAGAATAACTTTTCTTATTGCAGCTATATTTGAATCTCCAAGAGATCTTGCTGCTCGGAATATATTTAACCCAACAGATGAAAGCTGAGCCTTAGTTATTAAAAAAATATATGGGAATAAAGCCATTGACATTATTATCGATGCTCCATGTATATTTTTAATTGATGGTAAATAAAGATCAAAACTCCTTAAGTATTCAGATAAAGGACTTGAATATTCAAATATACCAACAAATATAAAAGCGTATACATATGCAGGAAATGCAATTGATAAACTTAAGCTCCAGCTAAAAAATTTATGACCAGGAAATTTATAAAATGTTACTAAAATTGCGAGTGGAACCGCTATCAAAGCTGATAATATTGCTGACATAATAGAGAGTAAAAAAGTATTTTGAAATAAATTTTTTAGATAATTATAAGAAATAAATTGAGTATCAGACTCGCCAAAAAAAGCATTAAAAAAGAACACAATAAAAAAAACCAATGTAAATATTAACCAAGGAAATGAAACGTAATTCCAAATTTTTAAATTTTGCATTATTTAGTTTTTAAAAATTTTTCTTTTGCATTCAATATTCTTTTTCATCCTCTAAATCTTCAGCTCCTTTTTTCAATTCTCTTCCTAAAACATTAACTCTTCTTTGAAGTCCGTGGACATCTTTAGAAGCTAAATTTAATTTTTTCAAAACAGATTCGGTGCTTAAATCAAGATCTGAAAACTCTTTTTGAATTTTCCTTACAACTCTTGCAACTTTTGAAGCTGTTTCATTAAGTTTTAAGTAATGATGCCCAGCTCTGACCATATCTAAAAAAGCAGCAAGAGTATTAGGACCTAAAATTAAGGTATTTTTTTCAGTGAAGCTTTCCTGTCTCAAGCCACTTATTTGGCCGACTAAATCAATTAGTTTTTCTGAAGGAATATATAATACAACGTAATTTGATGTTGTATTTCTTAATAAATATTTATTAGAAATTTCTTCAGCATCATTTAGAATTGCGTTTCTTAACTTATTTAATATTTTATTTCGATCAGTATCGGTGCTTGCAGATTGAAAATTTTTATATTGACCTGCATAGAATTTTGAATCAATTGGAATAATAATTCCTTCTGCAGTTGTTATAGAACAATCAACTAAGTCATTTGATTCTGGATTAATTTTATCTTGAAAATTATAACTATTGCTGGGCATTATATCTCTGACAATTGACTCTAAAGACCATTCACCAAGTCTTCCGGTTGTGACATTTCCTCCTAAAAATCTGTTCAACTCATTTATTGGTGTTGTTACTGATGCCAAATCAACTTCAATTTTGTTGATATCATTTGAGACCTCATTTAGTTTATTTTGTAAATTTTGATTATTTCCTGAACTAGAGGCTTCTCTGTTTTTAATATTGAATAATATATAAATTAAAATACTTAATATTAAAACTAAAGATATAAATATTAGATAATTAATCATAATGTTAGTATAAAATGTCTTTTATATTATGCATCAGGAAATTATAGCAAGATTTAATTCACTAAAAGAAAAGCAATTATCAATTGATATTACTAGGGGAAAGCCTGATACAAATCAACTTGATCTTTCAAACAAGCTATTAGATTTATCTATACCACTGGTATCTGAAAACGGAATTGATTTAAGGAATTACGGAGAACCATTTGGTATTATTGAAGCCAGAAGACTTGGCTCTGAATTGCTTAATGCGCCATTTGAAAACGTAATTGCTGGCGAACAATCAAGCTTACTTTTAACTTATCAAACTATTCTTTCCAACTATCTATTTGCAGAACCATTAGCATGGAAAAGCTTAAAAAAACCAAAGTTTATTTGTCCAGTTCCTGGATTTGACAGACATTTTAAATTACTTGAAGACTTTGGAATTGAAGCTGTCCCAATTTCACTTATTGAAGATGGAGTTGATATACAGCAATTTGAAGAAATCATAAATAACGGAGATGATTATCTAGGAATTTTATGTGTTCCAAGACATTCTAACCCTTCTGGAACAACATATTCTGATGAGAATATTAAAAAAATGTTTGAAATAGGGTCAAATTTTTCTAATAAATTTTTATTCTTATTCGATCACGCATACTTGATACATGATTTTCTTCCGACAATTAAACAAACTCCTTTATGGGAAATAGCTGAGTCATCTAAAGTTCAAGACCAAACCGTTATTACAACTTCTTTTTCAAAAGTTACTTTTGGAGGAGGAGGGATTTCATTTTTAGCTTCGTCAGGTGAATATCTTGAACTTTTAAAAAAAATAAGGTCAACAATGATTATTTGTCCTGATAAATTGAATCAAATGCGACATGTTGAATTTTTTAAAGATTTAAAGACAATAAAATCTCATATGAATGAACATGCAAACTTAATTAAGCCTAAATTCGAATTAGCATATTCTGTTTTAGAAAAACTACCAGATGAGTGTGGTACTTTTTCAAAACCGACAGGAGGTTATTTTATTGCTTTTTCAACCTCTAAACCAATTGCATCAAAGGTAGTTAGTTTATGCGAAGAAATAGGAGTGCTAATAACTCCAGCAGGTTCAACTTTTCCTAATGGAAATGATCCCAACAACAGCATAATAAGAATAGCTCCAACATTCGTTTCTGAAAAGGAATTAACGGACGCAATGGAGGCATTTATTACTTGTGTTGAATTGGCTCACTTTGATATAAGTATTTAGTTAGTTGTAACACTATGTGGAATATGACATTTACCATCAAAGTGCGAGAAGATTTTTTTCACATCAGGATGATTTGCAGGACCATTCATTAAATCATTTATCAAGTTTTGCTCAGATACATATGCTATGTAAAATATTTCTTCATTTTCAGCAAAAATATGATAAAAAGGTTGATCTTTTCGAGGCCTAAAATTCTTTGGAATAGAGTTGTACCATTCTTCAGTATTATTGAAAGAAGGATCTACATCAAAGATAACTCCTCTAAAATTTAAAAACTTATGCTTCACAACATTTCCAATTGAAAACTTTGTTTCTATTAACTCTTGCATTATATTTATAATTTAAACCATTATAAGGAAAATTACATGAATGAGAATTTTATAGTCGTTACTACAAATGATATTGGATTAAAACAAATTGAAGCTCATATTGGTCTTGTTCATGGCAGTACTGTTAGATCAAGAAACATTGGATCAGACTTTTTTGCACGTCTAAAAAATATTATTGGCGGTGAGTTAGTGGGATACTCTAAACTTCTTGAAAGCTCAAGAGAGCAAGCTTACTCAAGGATGATAGATAATGCTAAATCAAAAGGAGCGGATGCCATAATAGGATTTAGATTTCAAACATCAACTGTGGCTGAGGGTGCAGCTGAAATACTAGCATATGGGACCGCAGTAACAATTAAAAAGGATGATAATGAATAAAACAGAAAAAATAGCATTAAGAGAAGCAATGATAATAGTTTTTATGGGCTTAATTATTAATTTCCCCCTACAAACATTTCTTTTATGGCTAACTATAGATAATTGGCAGTGGTCTGACCCTCTTAGAATTTCAATTTTTGTTCAGCTAATAATAACTATAGTTGCCTTTATTCGTGTCTACATAATTAGAATGAGATTCCAAAGGGGAAAATTTTAATTATTATTATTTTTCTTTTCTTTTTTCTTCTTTTTATCAGCCATCATTCTCAGTTTCATTCTATGGTTTATCATGTCTTTGCAAAAAACATCATAAATTGTTGAATAATTCGCTGCTAAATCTCCAATTAGACTTACTTCAATCCACTTATCTTCATTCTCAGGATTTGCTTCAATGTCTTTCCAAATGGATTCATTTAATGCTAGTAATCCTGCAATGCCTTCTTTTGTTTCGTTACATTCTTTAAAACTCATTAGATAGTTTGGATTATCCATAAATTTTTCCTTTTTATGTTTTTTTGAGTCCATGTGGCCATCAGTTATAGCATTTAAAGAAAAACAAGTAGCTATTATTAAGACTAAAATTTTCATAATTACTCCATAATTTTTTATTACATTCTTTAGATTACATTTTTTATTAAAAAGTTCAAAAAAAAAGTATTTACATTTTTTTTTAAGTATTCATAATGCACGCCAATATTCATACTAATAAATATTATCTCAATGCTTATTAGTATGAGTATGCTAGAAATTATCCAAATATTGAGCGTCTTTTTCGGTACTTTGATAGCTGCGCCCCTTATTGTTTCTAAATAAGAAAAAAAGAGGATCTTAGGACTAATTGCTATTATTATTGGCAGTTTTTTTGCAATAATTGTTCAGCTATATCTTGGTTTGTATTATTTTGTTTTTGCTAATATATTTTGGCTACTAAATGCATGCAAGGGAGTAAAAAAAATAATATGAATACAAAAAAATTAAAAATTTCTAAAATTTTTAAAGTCTAGAATATGTAAGCCTTTTTCACTTGAATTCATTTTTGCAATGATTGCTTTAGCCACTTTCGAAGCTTCAACATTTTTGAATTTTTGCAAAGGGCCAATCATGATAAATCCAAAAAAATTAGTTATCTTTTCAAATAATTTTACTATTACTTGAGTTTCATCTTTTGGACGCTTACCTAGTAAATGACTTGGACGGGCAATAACAATTTTTTCAAAATTCATTAACTTGATCTCTTCCTCAATTTTACCTTTGACTTTCAAATATGTATTAATTGAATTTGCATTTGCTCCTATTGCTGATATTAAACCAATTGACTTAGCTCCAAATCTTTTTGCAAACTCAGCTACTTTCTTTATATATTTTAGATCTACCCTCACGAAATCATCTCTATTTATTTTTTTTATATAGATTAGCTCTGAAAGGTTTAGTTTATGGCCAATGGCAACATATACTTCATCAATTTGAAAATTATTTTCAAGATTCTCTAAATTGTCAAAATCTGAGATTATTTGTTCAGTATTATTTTCAGATGACAGCCTTTTTCTTCCTAATAAAACTAAGCAGTTATTATCTTTTTTTAAATTCTTAAATATCTGACTGCCAACCAATCCTGAAGCACCAACGACTAATATATTTTTATTCATTTAGAAATATTTTTTTAACGTCATTGAAAAGCTCATCAATGCTTTTTGATCCATTTAATATAAAATCAGAATGCTTTCGATACAAAGGCTCTCTTTCATAATAAACCTCAGCAACTGACATATCTTTTGGAACTGCAAGGCCTCTTTCTTGGCCAATATCAATTCTCTTGATAATTATCTCAAGTGGAGTATCAATATATATTACTGAAGAAAATTTTTTTAGGTGTTGCATTGAATTATTTGAATAAACTGCGCTTCCTCCAGTGGAAATAATTTGAGTGGATGAGTTTAAGTTCAGTATGATATTTTCTTCTTCAGTTCTAAGAAATTTATAATCATATTTATTTTTAATTTCTTCCAAGGATAAATTATGTTTTTCTTCGATAAGTAAGTCTGTATCTACAAAACTGATACCAAGTTTTGTTGAAACCGCCTCCCCAATAGTTGATTTACCACAACCTGCCATACCTATAAAACTTATGTTATTCATTTTATGCAAACTCCTGAGTTGCTTTTATTAGCTCGTGAGTTATTTCCTCTTCAAATGCGCTATGACCAGAGTGGGAGGCAACGATTAATTCAGATTCTGGCCAGTTTTTTGATAATTCCCATGCAGTTTCCATTGGGCAAACAATATCATATCTGCCTTGAATTATTTTTGCTGGTATATGTCTAATTTTATCAATAGATTTAGTTTCGATTAATTGATTTTCATTTTGAAGAAAACCTTTATTAATAAAGTAGTGATTTTCAATAAGAGCAAATGCAAGAGCAAATTTTGACTCAGAATATGACGTTATCATTTCAGGTTTATGACTTAGAGTACTGACAGAACCCTCCCATCTTGACCATGCAATTGCCGCTTCCATCTTTGCTTTGTCATCATTACTTTTAAAAATTCTATAGTATGCATCCATAAGATTATCATGATTTTTTTCACTTATTGGTTTTAAAAATCCTTCCCATGCTTCTGGAAATACTCTACTAGCTCCATCTTGATAAAACCAATCGAGTTCTTTTTTTCTGAGCATAAAAATACCTCTTAGAATTAATTCTGATACTGAATCAGGATACGTTTGAGCATAAGCTAAAGAGAGTGTACTGCCCCATGATCCACCAAAAACCAACCATTTTTTGATATTGAGTTTATTTTTTAGCTTTTCAATATCTTCTACTAGATCCCAAGTAGTATTATTATTAAGACAGCCATGTGGCTTACTTCTTCCACATCCCCTTTGATCGAATATTACAATTCGATATAATTTCGGATTAAAAAATCCTCTAACTTTTTTGCTGCCTCCTCCACCAGGCCCACCATGCAGAAATACAGCAGGTTTACCATTTGGATTTCCACATTCTTCATAGTAAATCTCATGTTCATCACATTCTAAATAACCGAAAGAGTAGGGTTCAATATCTTGAAAAAGAGTTAACATCCTTGTCATAATTCAATATATATTTATTTTATTAACAAAGTAAAGTTATTTTATGAGTTAAAAAGATTAAATGGTGCCCAGAGGTGGGATCGAACCACCGACACAAGGATTTTCAGTCCTTTGCTCTACCAACTGAGCTATCTGGGCTTAAAATGAACTTTGGATTATAGGCAAGTTTACATTCATTGTCATTAAGTCTAATTATTTAGGAACGAACCCTTTCATTTTTTGGATCGTAAAGAGATCCCTTACCAACTATTTGAACAGTCATAGGATATAAACCATCACCATCTTCATTAAAGTATTCGATAAGTAGTGACTTTCCTTTGAAAGCAATTTGTTTAGGAAGATAACCCATGACTACAAATTTTTTAATAGATGGACAATAAGACATGCCAGTTGTGTATGACCTTCTTCCTTTGCTATCTATAGGAACTTCACCTGTAGCAGGATCAATAATTGGTGAGATGCCAACGGGATATCTAGTTTTTCCAGACACATTAAGATCATCTAAAGTCATTGTACACAAAATGGCACAAGGGTCTTCTTTTCTATGAGCCAGATGAGCAAACTTACCATGAAAATCAGCCTCCTTTACTAGAGGTCTTTGAATTGCTGCCTCAATAGCATTATATTCTGTTTCTAGATCAGCACCTTGAAGTCGAAAACATTTTTCTAGACGTCTACTATTAGCATATGTCTCTATACCAACTGGAATTACCCCGACTTCAAGCAATGAATCATACAAAGCCAAACCATCATCTTTGTCGTTATTAAAATATATCTCCCATCCGCTTTCACCAACATACGAGATTCTAGCTGCCCAGACGTCTACTTTTTTTTCACCTGACAAGTTAAGAGTTAAGTTCTTAGCAGTTACGAATGGAAAATTCTTAATATCAATATCATTAGGATCTATAAAATTTCCTAGTGCATTTGCAGCTTTTGGTCCCCATAATCCAATAGTTGCAATATCGTGAGTTCTAATATTTATATCTGCATTTAATCCATTATCATCTCTATAATTTCTTAATGTAACCCAATCACGATTTCCGTCAGCACCACCTGTTACGACTCTGTAACTATCAGAACCTAAACGTGAAATTGTAAGATCTGCATGAACCCCACCATCTTCATCTAAGAAGTTTGTATAAATTACCTTTCCCTCAGGCGTATTACCGCCAATCTTAGCTACTGATAAGTATTCCAACATACGTTCAGCATCTGGACCTTTAATATCCATGACAGGAAAGTGAGACAAATTTATCATGCCAACAGAGTTACTCATAGCAAGGTGTTCAGCATTAGCAACATCATAGGGTACATGACGAGTATCCCATTCATTTTCTCTTATAGGGACCTTTTTCAGGTAATTATTAAGTTTCTCTTTATTGCTTTTATAAGCTAAAGCTCTTTCCCATCCAGCCACCTCATTTTCGAAGTATCCTCCAAGTTCCTTTTCTCTTTCGTAGAAGGGGCTTACAAACATTTCTCTTTGTGATATGTATGGTTCTCTAGGATGGACAGCAGGAGTATAAATAGTTTGAGAATTTTCATATGCTCTTGTCTTTACAAAATCTTTTTCTTTTTGATGCGGATAAAATCTTGATATATCAAAAGAGTGCATATCCACTTGAGTTTTACCATTAACCATTGCCTCAGCGCACAGTCTTGCACAGCCTGGTCCATCTTTGACCCATACAGCTTCACATAACCAAAAACCTCTGACTTCCGGACTTTCGCCGATTAAAGATCCTGCATCAGCTGTTACAGATAAAAGTCCATTAAATGAACTTTTTTCATCCCAACCTAATTCACCAAGAATTGGTGTTGTCTCAAAAGCCTTCTCTAAAGGCTCTGCAATTTCTTCAAGTTCTAGATATCTCATTGAATCAGATAACATGGTTTTATCTGGATTTCCAATATCTTCAGGATCAACTAACCTAGGATTTTTATCTTCATAAAAACCCCATTCGAGCATACCACCATGAAATTTTCCAGTATCTCTAACATAAGCAGAATTACCTTGATCTCTCAGTAGAGGATAAACAAGCATTTCTTCAGTTTCTTGGATATCTTCATATGGTCCAAAAAATAAAAGTGGATGTTCTAGGGGCATTAATGGAACACGAACACCCGCCATATCACCCATTAAAGGTCCCCAAATCCCTGAAGCTATAACGACTTTATTAGTTCTAATCGTTCCTTTTTCAGTTTTTACGGCTACAATTCTTCCATCTTTAGTTTCGAATCCAGTAGCTGGAGTATTAGTAAAAGTTTTAAGTGATCCTTTTTCTTTTGCACTTTCCACAGCAAAATTGACGACTTCTTGCGATCGAGGAACCACAAGCCCTGCATCGGGATCCCACATAGCACCTCGTAAAGATCCTTCTTCAAGCAAAGGAAATTTTTCAACTGCCTCAGATGCAGATATTAATTTAACATTTGTACCAAATGCCTTTCCAGACGCAACTTTTCTTTTAAGCTCCTCCCATCTTTCATCATCATCTTTTCGACATATTTCTAGCCCACCTTTTTTTAAGAAAAAACCATTATCTTCATAAAATCTTCTGCTAAAACCAGTGGTCCAGCAACCTAGCTTGTCATGTGTTGTGTTATATACAAAATCAGATGCATGAGCCGTAGATGCTATATCTGAAGGAATAATAGTAGATTTTTCAAGTCCGATAATATTTTTTTGACCTAGCTCCGCCAGCCAATAGGCTAACATTGATCCAACGATTCCTCCTACACCTACAATAACAATATCGGCATTGGAAGGAAATTTTGAATTAGAATTATCGCTCATAGAAATTGTCTCTAGCTCTACTTAGAAAATTAAACTCTATTTTATTTACTTTGTAAATCAAAAATCTTTTATGTTTTTTATAAAACAAAAATTAATCTAGCTCTTTAAATCCAGCAGCTATTTCATAATTTTCATTATTAAAAAATTTATCCATTTGCCCTTGCAACCAGTTCCTATTTTCAGGATCAGACATATCTAAATGCTTCTCATTTATTAGAGTAGTTTGATGAGATTTCCACATTTCCCATGCCTCTTCTGAAATGGAATTCATGATTTCAATACCTTTAGGTCCTGGCATAGGTGGAACCACCAAAGCAGGTAAATCCTTATTCAATTTTTTACAATATATTTTTTTAGACATAATTTTCTATTATAAACTTTATTGGTTTTGGAAGGCCAAATTGATTAATTTTTTGTTTATTAATCCATTGATATTCAAGATTTGTTTCAATTTTAAAAGGCTTTTTGTAGTCAAATATTTCAACAGTTATATCAAGGTTAATATGAGACAGAGCATGACTTAAATTTTGGACTTGACTTTTTTCTGGTTGCTTAAAAATATCTGATTTAAGATTATATTTATTATCATATGGAACCCATAAACTCTCCCAAAAACTTTTATCATTTTTTCTAAATAATAAAAATGTTTCATTTGAATGAGCAAGCGTAAAATTTATTTTTTTAGTTAACCTTTGTTTTTTGTTCCTTTTGCTTATATCAAATTTTTTATAGGCATTTTTACAAGAATAATTTAATGGACACTCAACACAGCTTGGAGATCTTGAATGACAAATTGTTGCACCTAGGTCCATTATTCCTTGAGTGTATTCAAAAATATTTTTGTTAGGGGTATAAGCTTCAGCTTTTTCCCATAAATTTTTGATTGCTCCTTTGCTTTTAATGTCTATATTATCAAATCTCGAAATAACTCTTTTAACATTCGCATCAAGTATTGGAAAAGATTTTCCATAAGCAATTGACATTATTGCGCCAGCGGTAGATTTACCAATGCCTGGTAAAAGAATTAATTCATCAAATTTTTTAGGAAAAGTATTATTAAAAGAATTTTTAATTATTTCTTTAGTTTTAAAAATATTTTTTGCTCTTTTGTAAAAACCTAAGCCTGACCAAAGAGCCAAAATATCATCTTCCGATGCATCAGATAAAGATTGTAAGTTAGGATATTTTTTTATAAATTTTTTAAAAAAGGGAATTACGGTATTGACTTTTGTCTGTTGTAACATAATTTCTGATATCCATACTCTATATGGAGAAATTTTTTTTCTCCATGGCAAGTTATTTCTACCTGAAGTAAAAAACCAGTTCGATACCGCATCAGAAAAGTCTTTGTTATTTTGATTTAAATTATTCAATTAAGTTTTTTTTATCTAATATCTCACCATTTTTATTAAAAAGATAATGAATAGGAGCACCAGTAGGAATTTCTAATTTAACAATTTCTTCTGCTGACAAGCCATCTAAGTGTTTAATCAATGATCTTAGAGAATTGCCATGGGCAGAAATTATAATATTTTCACCCTTTAGTATTTTTGGATAGATTTTTTTTAAAAAGTAGGGCAAAACTCTTTTTCCAGTTTGTTTTAATGATTCTCCACCTGGAGGTCCAACATCATAGGATCTTCTCCACACTTGAACTTGATCATTACCCCATTTTTTTCTGCACTCGTCTTTATTAAGTCCTTGAAGATCACCATAAAATCTTTCGTTGAGAGCTTGGTCTTTTATTATATAAATATCTTCTTGTTTAATGTTTTCTAAAATAATTGTTCCTGTAATTTGTGCTCTAATTAATGCTGAAGTAAATAAACAATTAAATTTTAATTTAAGTTCTTTAATAAGAATCCCTGCAAATTTTGCTTCGCTATATCCTTTACTTGTTAAGCCAGGATTTTCCCATCCAGTGAATAGATTTTTTTCATTCCATTCACTTTGCCCATGACGAACTAAAATAAGATTTCTTTCTTTCATTAAATTTTTTTAATTAATATCAATCATTTTAATAGATAATATACAAATGGAACTAGTTAATTTTTTAATTGATCATTACTATCTATCAGTACCATTAGCAGTTGTAATAGTTTTATTGCTTATATCAAATGCAAAAAAAGGAGGGAAGAAAATATCAGCTCAAGAATTAATAAATTTTTCAAATCAAGATAAAGCGCTGATAATTGATATTCGTGATTCTGAGTCTTTTAAATCAGGACACATCACATCATCAAAAAACATACCTCTCAAAGATTTAATTAATAGATGTAATGAAATCAAGCAGTATGATAAACATATTATTGTTGTTTGTGATATGGGAAGCTCATCTCCGAATGCAGGTGAAACTCTAAAAAAAGAGGGATTTGACAATATTTATATATTAAAAGGTGGTATTAATGGATGGAAGATGGACAACCTCCCATTAATTTAAATTCCATGTTCCTTCATTTTTTTTGATAAGGTATTTCTTCCCCATCCAAGAATTAAAGCAGCATCATTTTTTTTGCCATTTGACCTTTCTAAGGCAGTCCTTATTAACATCTTTTCAATTTTAGAAATTGCGATATCTGAGAGTCCAGATTCAATATTCATTGATACATTTTTAAGCCAAATTTGCATTCCATCCTCCCAAGAAGTAGATGGAATATCCGAAACTTCAAATTCTTTGACTTCAATCGGCAAATCTTGTGTTTTTATATTTTGAGAGGGAGACATCAATGTCAACCAATAACAAACATTTTCTAATTGTCTAACATTGCCAGGCCAATCAAATTTAATTAATAAATTTAATGCCTCATCTGAAATTACCCTTAGATCTTCGTCTAGAGAGTCTGAATATTTTTTTAAGAAATATTTCGATAAATCACTTATATCTTCTTTTCTATCTCTCAAGGGTGGCACATTGATTTTTATAACATTAAGTCTGTAAAAAAGATCTTCTCTAAAATTTTTTTGTGATACTAAGTTATTAAGATTTTGATGAGTTGCTGCTATTATACGAACATCTACTTTAATTGGTTTATCTCCACCTACCCTATAAAATTCTTTATTTGAAAGCACTCGCAAAAGTCTAGTTTGTGAGTCTAATGGCATATCTCCAATCTCATCAAGAAATAAAGTACCTCCATTTGCTTGCTCAAATCTACCTATTCTCTTATCAACTGCTCCTGTGAATGAACCTTTTTCGTGTCCAAATAATTCTGATTCAACCAATTCTTTTGGAATATCTGCCATATTCAATGCTATAAAAGGCATATCATTTCTTGGACTATTTTTATGAAGAGATTTTGCAATTAATTCTTTGCCAGTACCAGACTCACCTTGAATAAGAACTGTTGCTATTGTACTTGATAATTTTCCTATTGATCTAAATACGTCTTGCATTGATTTAGATTCACCGATTATGTCTACTTTTGATTCTGTTCTCAGAGATTTGGTTTTTGGTTTTTCTTCGAAAGCCCTTTCAATAATATTAGTAGCCTCTTCAAGATCAAACGGTTTTGGTAGATACTCAAATGCGCCTCCACCAAATGATTCAACAGCAGCTTGCATGTCTGAAAATGCAGTCATTACAATTACAGGAAGATCATCAAAATTGTTATTAATATGTTTAAGAAGATCATATCCTAACATTCCTGGCATTTGAATATCAGTAATTACAAGGTCAGGTTTATCTTTTTCAAGTTCTTTGACTAAATCTTCTCCTGAAGCAAAGCTTTTAGTTTTATATCCTGAACTTGATAGACTTTCTTCAAGTACAAGTCTAATAGCTTCATCATCATCAGCTATCCAAATACTATGCAATTTTTATCTCCTCTTCTTCCATTCTGATAGGTACGTGAATTGAAAATACTGTTTCGCCAGGCTGAGAATTAAATATAATTCCACCTCCATGAATTCTTATTATGTCTTGAGCAATTGTAAGCCCAAGACCTGAGCCATTTTCTTTGACTGATACCATTGGAAAAAAAACTTGATCATGAAGTTCAACGGGAATACCAGGACCATTATCTTTTATTTGAATTGAACAAATGATTTGATGTATTTTACCATTTACAGGTTTCCCGAACTCAATTCTTGATCTAATTATAATTATAGGATCATCAATATTTTGAATTGCTTGTTGCGCATTTTTAACTATATTCAAAATCGCTTGAATGAAAAGATTTTCATCTCCGTTGATTTCAGGAATACTAGGATCATAATCTCTTATCAACTTAATTTTACTATTTTTATCTGCTTCTGCTAAGGCATAAACTTTTTCAAGTGCGGAATGCACATTAAATAAACTTAAATTTGGTTTCGCTGGAGGCGTAAGAATTTTTGTTACTATAGAGTTTAATCTGTCTGTTTCTTCAATAATGATATTAAGAAATTTTTTAGAGAAACTATCATCAAGTTTTTTATATAAGATTTGTGCACTCCCTCTAATACCTGATAAAGGATTTTTAACCTCATGCGCCAAGGTCCTTGCAAGATTCGCAGCTATTTTTTGAATTGAAAATGTTTTTGTTGAATCAACGATTTTATTTAGATTGTCAACGCACATGATCTCAACTATTAAACATTCATAAGAATTACTCCACCTTACTGTGATATCGATCTCTCTTTTTTCAAGCTTTGAGTTTATAAGTTCGAAATCTCTTTTAGTTTGAGATATATGATTTCTAATTGAATTCTTAAAGAGACTTACAAGAGAATTATTTGTTATTTCAGAAAGCTGTTCTGTAATTATATTTTTTTTGTTTGAAGCCAATACCCAGCCTTTGTTTAAAGCAGAATAATTCAGCCATATAATCTGGAGATTTTCATCAAGTATAATAATCTCAGATGTAAGTTGATTTAAAAAGGATAATTCAGATTCATTTATTCGCATTATTACTATTCTGCCCCATTTTTTAATAGGGCAGATTAATTAGATCAAAATGATTATGAAAGCGTTCCTACAATATGTGCCAAGATTTTATAGGGATCTGCATTGGAGGCAGGTCTTCTATCTTCAAGATAACCATTCCAGTTATGTTCAACTGTATAAACTGGTATTCTTATGCTAGCACCTCTATCACTAACTCCATAAGAAAATTCGGTTATTTTTTGAGTTTCATGCAATCCTGTTAACCTCATGTCATTATCTGAACCATAAGCTGCAATACCTTGATCATGAACTTCGCCCAATTTATCACACATAGAACTAAATAATTCCTCAGATCCAGAAGACCTCATCATTTCATTTGAAAAATTAGTATGCATACCAGAGCCATTCCAATCACCAGTTTTTGGTTTTGGATGAATATTTACACCAACTCCAAATTCCTCTGCAATTTTATATAATAGATAGCGGCTAACCCACAAATCATCTGCAGCTTTGATTCCTTTTCCAAAACACTGATACTCCCATTGTCCAAGAGCTACCTCGGCATTAGTTCCTGTCAAAGTAATACCAAGATCTAGACAAGCTTGGAGGTGCGCATCAGAGATTTCTCTACCAACAACATTGCTTGCACCAACTCCACAATAATACTCGCCTTGTTCTCTAGGCTCACCATCTTCCCATCCAAGTGGTTCTCCTGATTGGGGATCAGTAAAAAAGAATTCTTGCTCAAAACCAAACCACCATTCGTCAGTTACCACCTCAGCAGCAGCTGCTCTAAAATTTGAAGGGTGCGTAGTGTGATCAGCAGACTGAACTTGAGTCATTACTAGATCATGACCATTTGGATTTGAATAAGTTTGAACTGGCAAAAGTAGACAATCCGAACTTCCACCCTCAGCTTGTTGTGTTGATGATCCATCAAATGACCAATCTGGAGGAGTTTCATCTTCTGTTGCTTTTACTTTACTTCTCATCATTGGCTCTGGTTGATAGCCATCAAGCCATATATATTCGAATGTTTTCATTTATTTCTCCTAAAAATAAAATTCATAATTATGATAATTTTTGTGCTAAAAGATGAAAAGATCAAAATTGCACAAATAATGTTATTATTATGCATTAATCAAGTGCAAAATAAAGTATTTTGTTCAATTTCAGATCAATCTAATAAATTTTTAGGAAACTGCATATCTTATGGAGTTTTATATTAATCGATTCATATGAATGATTTCCCCCAAATTTAATGTCAATATTTGATCCCTCATAGTAATTTGTTGCTTTTAAATAATTCAATACTTCATCACCAGACTCTAACAAAATTAATGTGTTTTTCTGATTTCTAAATTTTTTTTTATTAAGCGATCGTAAAAATTCAATATCTTTTTTAGATATAAAAAACTTCTCCCCAGTAGAATAATTTTTATTTTTACCAAGATGCTCTTCAAACCCAATTAATGGTGGAATAGCAGGATTTATCAAAACAGCTTTAGAGTTTGTAAGATTTGAAAAGATGCTTGCATAATAGCCACCTAGAGAACTACCCATAAATGCAATTTCTTTTTCATTTTTGTTTATTAAATGATTTATTTGAGGGACAGCCTTTTTGAAATCATTATTTATATCAGGAATAATAATATTTATTTTTTTGGATAACTTAGAAATATAATTTTTTATTATTTTTGCTTTATTAGAATTAGATGATGAAGCAAAGCCATGAAAATAAAGAATTGTCTTTATCATTTAATTTTGTATTCAGTATTTATACCAGATAAAAATATACTCTCAAGCCACTCTGTAAGAAACCTATTTTGTTGTATTTTTTCATCTTTTGACTGCATCTTTAATATTTTCATGAAATGCGGAACAGCTTTCTCACCCTGAAATGATATAACTTCAGATAGTTTTGCATCTAATGATACTTGGATTCTCATTGTAAAATTTTTTATCTGACCTAATTCGATTTTCTGTTTAGCTTCGATTAGTAAAGTATGTTTTGTTCTATGTATTACTTTAAATGATATTGGATTTGAGGTTAAATCTGGATTTACTGTTTCAAAAAGATAGATATCTTTTGAAAAGTCTTGGAGTATTTTTTTTAATCTCAAAAAATTGCTTTCACAAACTGTTATTTGATGACTTGTTTTTGGTAAAATTTTAGACATTCTTAAATTTTATATTCTTTATTAAAGGGTGTATATCTTTCGCAAGCCTTAAGATAATTTTCTATCTCTATCTTTTCTTTATTGCAAAAATCATTTATTGCTCTTTTGAAATCAGTCTCTTTTATATGATGAAAAGAACTTGTTTTAGATGGTTCAAATCCTCTCCTGATTTTATGTTCGCCTTGCACACCAGGATCAAAATTACTAATTTTGTTTTTTATACAAAATTCAATGCCTTGATAAAAGCACGTTTCAAAGTGAAGAGAATCAATATTGTATAAAGAGCCCCAGTGTCTTCCATATAGAGTGTTATTTCCATGAAAGCATAATGAGCCCGCAATTCTTTTATTTTCATGTATTGCAAAAAATAAAATTGGTTTAAGGATTTTTCTACTAGCATGTATTGATTTAAAAAATTTTAAATTAAGATAGGGTCTTTGCATTCTTTCTTCATATGTATTTTTATAAAATTTATAAAAAATTTCCCAATCCTCTTTAAGCAAATTATTACTTTCTTTTATATCAAAAGTGATCTTTAAATCAGATATTTTTCTTCTTTCATTTTTAATATTTTTTCTTTGTCTGGATTTGAATATATTTAGGTAATCATCAAATGTTTCATAGTCTTTATTTTTCCAAATAAATTTATAGCCGTGTCGTTCAATAAAATCATTATCTTTTAATATTTTGCCTAGGTCGGAGTCTGGATAAAGAATATGCCAAGTTTCAATATTATTTTTGTGCATATAGTGAGATGTAGCCTCTATAAAATCTTTACAACTTTCTTCTGTTATAAACTTTCTCGTTTCGCAGGGTGTAAAAGGTATAGCTGAAATTAATTTTGGATAGTAATTCCTGCCAGCTCTGCTTAATGCATATGACCATGAATGATCAAAGACAAATTCCCCGTTGCTATTACTTTTTATGTATATTGGAATAAAACCACTCAATTTATTTTTATTAAAACTTGCAAGATGATTAGGTTGCCATCCAGTTGCATTTCCTACACTACCAGAATTTTCAAGCGCTTTTAAAAATGAATACGAAATAAAGGGCGCATCATTAGCATCTAACAAATTATTATATTCAGATTCATCTAAAGAACTAAAATCACTAATAAATTTCATATTAGTATTCATTAGGCTAGATATACCACTTCAAAAAAAAAGCCAATGAATGAGACAAATCCAATAGCATTATTTATCTTAAAAGCTTTAATATATTTTTTATTTTTAACAAATTTATTTTGATAGAAAAAGAGATATATCAATACAGCAAAGACTAGATAAAAGACAAATGAAAAATTATTTATAACTGCTATTAATAGTAAACAAAAATAAAAAAACAGATGAAGCATTTTAGAATATTTTATTGCATTTCCTCCCCACAAAATTGCAGTAGAATTTATTCCAATTTTTAAGTCGTCATTTTTATCCTCCAAGGCATAATAAGTATCAAAACTTACTATCCATGCGATAATTCCAGAATATAAGATTGCAATTGAAATTGAGAAGATATTTGATTCTAGAGAGTAGGCAATTATTGAACCAGATCCAAAGGTAATACCAAGAATAAACTGTGGAGCAAGAAAAAATCTTTTTGTAAGTGGGTATAGGATTATTAAAATACTAAAAAATAAGGAAATCTTAATAGTTAGTTGATTTGTTTGAAATAGTAGAAAAATCGATAAAATGCCTAAGACTGTGAAAAATAACCATGCTTCAATTATAGAAATTGAACCCAATGCAAGCGGCCTATTCATAGTTCTCTTAACATGCCTGTCTATTTTAGAGTCACTTATATCGTTTATTACACAACCACAGGATCGAACTAATATAGAACCAATTAAAACTATTAAAAAATTTGTAAAGTGAAGTTCAGAATTTATTCCTGCTAATATATAACCCAACAAAGATGGCCAAAGAAGCAGATATATCCCAATAGGCTTATTTAGTCTTGCAAGCTCTATAAAAGAGCGGATTTTAATTTTCATTTATCTATTAAAAAAATTTCCATGACAGAAAAGGGGAGATTTTTGACTAAGTATTTTGTTTTTCTGCCCCAAAATATACTATCTTCATGTACGAAAGAAGAATACATGACGTCAATCTTATTAAAAATATTTTTTTCAAATAAAATATCTCCTAGGGGCTTAGTTCCTAGACTTCCTAATTTTGAAAATCCCTTTCTAATTGTTTTAACTGGTATCAATGATTTTGCATAAACTTTAGGAACTTTGTTACCCAATAGGAGAACCTCTCTCACCTTTATATCACCAATGGAATTTCCTAAATATTTTTTTTCTGTTTCATCAACTTCATCAATTTCTTCGCGTAATAAATTTAACTCGAAATTTTCATTTGCTGAAATACGTTTCGTAATTGGGCCACTCTCGCTGAGCCAAGATTTTATAGAGTCATTTTTGACTTGATTGATCATTTCTTTATATGTCATCCAAGAGGAATTTTGCTTTAGCTTCATTAATTTAATGCTTAAATCTGATATTATAGCCTCCTTGCAATAGACGAAATAATTTAATTTTAGATACTTTATGAAATTTAAAAAATGGGAATGTATTGTCTGTGGACTAATATATGATGAAGAACTAGGTTGGCCTGATGATGGAATTGAACCTGGAACAGCGTGGGAGGATGTTCCAGAGGATTGGTTGTGTCCTGAGTGTGGTGTTGGCAAAGAAGATTTTGATATGATAGAAATATCATGAGTCAATTAGATCCTCCAAAAAATCTTACTAAAAATGTTTTGTTGGGAATGTTTGCAGGCGTATTTTCAGCATTCATATTTTTTTATTTTCAAGAACTATTACCTCAAACAGTTTTTAATGGCATTGAAAAATATCTTTTTAATTTAGGAGGACAAATATTTAAAAATCTGCTTTTATTGATTGTGGTTCCTTTAGTATTTTTTTCTTTAGTTTCTGGTATTTCATCTTTGTCAAACATGGTAAAGCTTGGATCAATTGCATCTAAAACAATTATGCTCTACTTAATGACAACTGCATTTGCTGTAATCATTGCCATATTTTTTGGATGGGTTTTTAATATTTCTGGCTATGAAGGTGAAGTAGGATCTTTCAATGCACCTTCGGGAGAGACAAGTTTATATGACACAGTGCTAAGAGTTTTCCCTAATAATATTTTTGGTGCATTTGTTGAAAATAACATGCTTGGTATTGTGTTTATTAGCATTCTATTTGGCATCGCTCTTAATCTAACAGACGATTTGACAGACAAGCTTTCAAAAAATTTTGAAAAATTAAATATCGTTTTCATGAAAATAGTTTTAATTATAATGAGCTTTGCACCCATTGGAGTTTTCTGTTTAATGGGAAGCTATGTAATGGATCACGGGTTAAATATCTTTGGAGACTTAATTCAATATGTTCTTATATTGATTTTTGTTTTGTTTTTTCATCTTATTTTTACTTATTCAATAATTTTAAAAATATTTGCGAACTTAAATCCAATAATATTCTTTAAAAAAATGAGAAATGTTGCTTTGTTTGCATTTTCAACATCTTCAAGTGCAGCTACCATTCCAGTAACATTAAAAACAGTTACTGACGATCTTGGTGTAAAAAAAGATGTATCTTCTTTTGTTGTTCCAGTTGGCGCTACTATAAATATGGATGGGACAGCCATAATGCAAGGATTAGCTACTATGTTCATTGCAAGCACTGCTGGAGTTGATCTATCTATGATTGAATATATGCAAATTGTATTGCTTGCTATGGTTGCCTCTATTGGTGCAGCTGCAGTTCCATCTGCAGGAACAATTACTTTAGCGCTAATTTTAAGTTCTTTAGGACTTCCGCTGGACGCTATAGGATTGATTTTAGCTGTTGATAGAATTTTAGATATGATCAGAACTTCAGTAAATGTTATCGGTGATTCAGCTATAGCTTGCATTGTAGGAAATTCTGAAAATCTTTTAAACAAAGAAGTATTTTACAAATAGAATAAAATATACGTTTTCTTATAAATAATTTGCTAGAATGCTTTATTAAAAATAAGGGGTTTCTGTATGGATAATTTAATTATTTCACCAGGTTTAGGTATTTTTGGTATGGCAATGGCGTATATCGTTTATAGACTTGTCATGAAATATCCTGATGGTGAGGATAAAGTAAAGAAGATTGGTGATCAGATTCATACTGGAGCATTAACCTTTATGAAAACTGAATATAAATATTTATTTATTTTTATGACTGTAATAGTTGGTTTGGCATGGTTTGCTTTAGGTCAATACACAGCAATAGCAGTAGTTGTTGGTGCTTTATGTTCATCAATTGCAGGGTTTATAGGAATGTATGCTGCAACTAAAGCGAATGTTAGAACAGCGACTGCAGCTCAAAAAAATGGTCCTGCAGCAGCCTTAACTGTTTCTTTTTATGGAGGCTCAATAATGGGCTTATGTGTTGCTTCATTAGGTTTAATAGGCTTAGGAGGATTATACTATTTTTATATACCTGCAGAAATTGATCCCCATAAGCTTGAAGGTTTTGCTATGGGCGCATCTGTTGTGGCTCTTTTTTCCAGAGTGGGTGGAGGAATTTTCACAAAAAGTGCAGATGTTGGAGCTGATCTTGTTGGCAAGATTGAAGCTGGTATTCCTGAGGATGATCCAAGAAATCCAGGCGTTATTGCAGATAATGTAGGTGATAATGTTGGTGACGTAGCTGGAATGGGTTCAGATATATTCGAGTCATATTGTGGTTCTATGATCGCGTCAATTGCTATAGCTTACACTATAGGTAACAAAGATATGATGATGCTTCCACTCGCCTTAGCATCAACAGGCTTGGTGGCATCAATAATTGGAATATTTATAGTTAAGCTTCAATCAGCAAAAGAACCTGCTAGCGCATTGAGATCTGGAACTTTTTTTGCGCCAGTAATATTTGTTACTATTGCTTATTTCATAATCGATTCTTTTAATGGAGTTGGTATAAGTGTGTGGTGGTGTGTTATCTCTGGAGCAGTTGGCGGAGTATTAATTGGACTCATCACAGAATACTACACAGGTGGAAACCCAGTTAAAAAAATTGCAGAATCAGGAGAGACTGGTTCTGCAACAGTAATGATTTCAGGACTATCAGTTGGAATGCAGTCAGTAGTAATTCCTATTATTATTTTAGCTGCGATTATTCTTGCCTCAACTAAATTATCAGGAATTTATGGTGTTGGAATTGCAGCCGTTGGCATGCTTGCAACTGTTGGAATAACAATGGCAATAGATGCTTATGGACCGGTTGCAGATAATGCAGGAGGTATAGCTGAAATGTCAGGTATGGGTGACGAAGTTAGAGAAATTACTGATTCTCTTGATGAATTAGGAAATACTACTGCTGCAATTGGAAAAGGTTTTGCAATTGGAGCAGCAGCACTTGCTGCTCTTGCAATAATTTCAGCTTTTTCAGCTGTAGTAGCGAACGAAAATCCTGAATTTTCATTAGCGCTTACTGAACCAATTGTTTTAGTAGGAATGTTTATTGGAGTTTGTATACCATTTCTAGTTTCTTCAATAACTATGACTGCAGTAGGTGATGCAGCATTTGAGATGATAAATGAAATAAGAAGACAATTTAAGGAGATATCAGGACTGATGGAAGGCACAGCCGAGCCTGATTCTGAGAAATGTGTTGAGATTGCCACAAAGGCTGCTTTAAAGAAAATGATGTTACCTGGAATAATTGCGGTATCTATGCCAGCTATAGTAGGCTTTGGCCTTGGTGCTCAGGCTCTAGGAGGAATGCTTGCTGGTGGATTACTAGGCTGTGTATCTCTAGCTTTAATGATGGCAAATGCTGGTGGCGCCTGGGATAACGCAAAAAAATTCGTTGAAAAGGGTAATTTGGGTGGTAAGGGATCAGATACTCACGCTGCTGCCGTTGTAGGAGATACTGTTGGAGATCCTTTCAAAGATACCTCTGGCCCATCCATGAACATTTTAATTAATGTTATGGCTATTGTTAGTCTTGTGATAGCACCATTATTAAGCATATAACATTTCTTAAAGTAATGATCTCCAGAATTGCAAACCTGGATTTTATTCCAAAAATGTAGTTATTTAATGAAAAAAAATATTCTAATAATTGGTTTTGGTGATATAGGTGAAAGACTATGCCTTCAAATGAAAAATGATAAATATCAGTTTTATCCAATTTCAAGAGGCAATTTCAGATCAGATCTTAAAATTTATATTAAGTGGGATTGGTTATCAAAGAAGATTCCAAAATTAGAGCATAAAGAATATGATTCAATAGTTTTTATACCAAAGCCAAGTTCATTTGATGCAATTGGATATGACGAGGGCTTTATTCATTCATCTGATAATGTGTTTAGATTATGTAAAGAGCTGTCATATAAAAAGTTTATAACCATTTCATCAACAAGGGTTTATGGAACAGATAAGAGTGGAATTTATAATGAATCTCATCCTTTAGAAAAAGATGATTTTAGATGCAAAAGCTTAATTAATTATGAACAGAATCAAGTAAAAAACTACGGCAATAAACTTATAATTTTAAGATTCTCAGGCCTTTATGACTCTTTAGCTGATAGGAAATCAATTAATTATTTACACAGAGATAATGCTGCCTGCATTATAAGATTTTTTATAAAAAATGATTTTAAATCAGAGACACATCAAATCTTTAATTGTTCTGAAGACAGAAATGATGGACTTGGAAATATTTCAAACTCAAAACTGAAGAAGTTGGGATTTATTTTTAACGATTTCGACTAGAACTCAATCCTTTTGCAAAATACAATATTTAAATGATAAAAAGCATGACCGGATTTGGTTTATCTGAATCTTTTAATAAAGCATCTAATGTCTCAATTGAAATCAGAAGTGTTAACCATAGATTTTTAGAGCTATCAATTCAATCTGTTAATTTAGATAGTGATTTAGAAGATTTCATAAAAGGAGCTATATATAAGAAAATAGTTAGGGGCAAGGTTGAAGTAAAAATAAAATCAAAGTTATCTTCAAAAACTAAATATAGTATTAATAAAGAATTATTCAAAAATCTTGAAAAATCCTTAAAAGAAGTTTTGAAAGATAAAGTTGAATTAAAATTCTCAGATTTTAAAGATGTTCAAGGAATCTTTAATATAGAAAAATCTCAAAACATAAATAAAAAACTTATAAAAGATAACTTTAAAATTGCATTGAAATTATTCATTGATTCAAGAGAAAAAGAAGGAAGCAAGATTGAAAATATATTCTTAAAAAAAATTAAGAGAATAGAAATAATTACTAAAAGTATAAAAAGCTCTGAGAAAAAAACTCTCAAAAATAAAATTAATTTATACAAAAATAAGATAAAAACACTTATTGATGACTTTGATAAAAACAGATTAGATCAAGAGATAGCTCTGTTAGCATTAAAGTGTGACGTTTCTGAAGAATTAGATAGAATAATCTTTCATATTGATACTATTAAGGAGGAACTTTCAAAGAAAATTTCAAGTGGAAAAAAAATAGATTTTGTTCTTCAAGAGCTTTTTAGAGAGTCAAATACTTTATCTGTAAAATTAGATGATTCAAAATTAAAAAACTTAGCACTTGATATGAAGCTATTGATAGAGGAGATGAGAGAACAAACTCAGAATGTTGAATAATTTAAAAAAAGGACAATTAATTGTTTTTGCAGCACCTTCAGGTGCTGGAAAGTCGACCTTAATAAAGGAAGTTATTAGTAACAATGACAAAATTGAACTATCAGTTTCTGCCACCACAAGATCCCCAAGAGAAGGAGAAATACATGGCAAAGATTATTTTTTTATAACTGACAATGAATTTAACGATTTGATTGGTAAAGATGCCTTTTTTGAAACCGCCGAAGTTCATGGTTACCAATACGGGACTTTAAAGACATTTGTTGAAGAGAAACTTAAAAATAATATAAGAGTTGTTTTAGATATTGATGTGCAGGGTTATGATCAAATTGTAGATTCATTTGAAAATATTATTTCTATTTTTATAATTCCACCATCCTTAAATGAACTAAGAAAAAGATTATTATCAAGAGGGCTTGATACAGAGGAAGTGATTGAAAAAAGATTAATTAATGCAAAAAAAGAACTAAAATATGCTAAATCTTTTGATTACATTGTTCTGAATGATGATTTTAAAAGAGCTTTTGATGAGATTACTTCAATTATCCTTGCAAAAGATTATGAATATAATGAAGCCATTAATAAAAAAATATTAAAAGATTTATTGGATTAATCAGATAATTGGAATTAGAATACTCATCCCAGGAGAATAACAAATGGCAAGAATTACAGTAGAAGATTGTTTAGAAAAGATCCCTAGCAGATTTGATTTAATACTCATGGCTTCAAAAAGAGCTAGACAGCTTTCAACAACTAGTAGAGAACCTCTTGTTGAATGGGACAATGATAAACCTACTTTGGTAGCACTAAGAGAGATTGAGGAAGGACTTCTTGATATCGAAACTCTAGAAAAAACATTAGAGGAAGATCTCTTACTTGATGAGTTCTCTGTTCCGATAAGTTCTGAGGACGATAAAATAAGATAAATGATAATAGGGGGATATTGTGAGTGATCATGCTCTCCCTGGCATTTTAAATGGTGACATTTCTGACAATAACTTAGTAAAACTTCCTGCTAAATTCAAAAAAACAGCTTCAAGTTACCTAAATAAAAATGAATTAAAAAAAATTCAAAAAGCTTATTCATTAGCTTTTTACGCTCATGAAGGACAAAAAAGAAGAGATGGTTCAGAATACATAACACATCCACTTTCAGTATCAACCATTCTTTTAGATTTAAAAATGGATCCTGATTCGATATGTGCCTCATTAATGCATGACGTTCTTGAAGATTCTGATATTAATAAGAATTATATAAAAAAATTATTTGGGAAAGATGTCTCTGAAATTGTTGACGGAGTAAGCAAATTAACAAAACTCGATATTGCTAATAGATCAGAGAGGGATGCAAATAATCTTCAAAAAATGATGTTGGCTATTTCAAAGGATGTAAGGGTAGTTTTGGTTAAAATATGTGATCGTCTTCATAACATGAGAACAATCGCACATCTCCCAAGATCTAAGCAAATACAAAAATCAAAAGAAACAATCGAATTATATGGACCTCTTGCTCTCAGAATAGGCATGCAAGATATTCGTGCTGAATTAGAAGATCTCGCTTTTCGATGCATACATCCTTTGAGAGCATCAATGCTTGATAACGCTATTAGTAAATCAAGCGGGGGAAGAAAAAGAATTGTTTCAAAGATTCGTAAGGAGCTAAAACGAAAACTAAAATCAAATGGTATTCTAGATGTAGCTGTGAAAGGTAGGGAAAAAAATGTATATAGTATTTATAAAAAAATAAAATCAAAGCATAAGCCTTTTTCAGAAATATTAGATGTTTATGGTTTCAGAATTCTTGTTGATTCAATTGATGATTGTTACAGAACTCTAGGAATTATTCATAATTATTTTTCACCAATTGAAAATAGATTTAAAGACTACATAGCTATTCCAAAAAGTAATGGATACCAAGCACTACATACTAGTCTGCTAGCATTAAATGCTTTTCCAATTGAAGTACAAATTCAAACAAGAAATATGTCTGAGATTGCAAGCTTTGGAATAGCGGCTCATTGGCAATATAAAACTAATGATAAAAATAAAGGTTCAGAGCTCAGAGCAACTAGATGGCTAAGTAGTTTAGTTGATCTTCAAAAAAAATCTGATAGTCCAAGAGAATTTGCTGAATCAATTAAAACTGATTTAGATTCAAATGAAGTTTATTTGTTTTCACCAAAGGGCGAGATTTATGCTTTAAGAAAAGGCTCCACCCCAATTGATTTTGCTTATGAGGTGCATAGCGATCTTGGAGACTCAATAGTTGGATGTAAAGTAAATAGAAGTATAGCTCCTCTAAATATTGAATTAGAAACAGGTCAGACTGTTGAAATAATTACATCTAAAACTGAATCAGAAGCAGATCCAGATTGGTTGAATTATGTTGTAACAAGCAAAGCACGAAGTTATATAAGGGCGAGATTAAAGAAACAAAAGATCTCTGATGCAAGAAAAGCTGGCAAGGTTATGTTAGAAACTGAGTTAAAAAGAACAGGCTCAAATCTATCAGAATACAGGGGTGGAGCACTTAAAAAAATTCTAGACTCCCTAGGTGTTTCTTCATTAAATAAACTTCTTACTGACCTTGGATTGGGTAAGAGAACAGGGAGCATTGTTGCTGAGAGGTTTTACTCAGGACTGCAGATAAGAGAGGGAATCAAGGAGCAGAAACCAGTTTTAATTCATGATAACAAAATTGAAAGTGTAACCGTGAGGTTTGCAAAATGTTGCCAACCTATTTATGGAGATAACGTTGTTGCACATTCCGATACAGATAAAGGAATCGTATTGCATCATGATAAATGCAAACAAGTAAAACCTTTTCTAAATAAAGATCCAAGATATATTCCTGCAATATGGGGTGAAAATAAAAAAGATCATTTATATAAAGTTAAATTAGAGGTCTATACAGAAGATAAAGTTGGAGTTTTATCTGATCTGGGTTCAGTATTTGCGCGTTCTGGAATGAATATTGGGTATGTAAATACAAGAACAATCGACAAAAAATTTGCAGGATTTGAAATTCAGATTGAAGTAAGAAATAGAGATGAACTTAAAAGCATTATGCAAAAAGTAAGATCTATGAAATTTACAACTAGCTGCAAAAGAAATATTAATGATAAATAGTAAAATAAGAGCAACTTTTTTATGTACAATTTCAATAGCATCAATTTTAATTTTTTCACAGGAGCCGATTGAAATGAAAAAAGAAATTATTTCGACAGAAAATGCCCCCAAAGCAATTGGACCATATTCACAAGCTGTAAAAGCTGGAAATTTTATGTTTATCTCTGGTCAAATCCCTTTAGACCCTAAGACAGGAGATTTAGTTTCGGAATCTATTGAAGATCAAGCAAAACAAGTTTTAAACAATATAAAGAGTATTTGCAAAGCTGCAGGATATAGTCTTGACGATATTGTTAAGATCTCAATCTTTCTTACTGACTTAGGAAATTTTGCAACTGTAAATGAGGTAATGAAAGAATATTTTGCTGAGCCGTATCCTGCCAGAGCGACGGTGGAAGTATCAGGATTACCGCTTGGAGTTAATATAGAAATAGAGGCAATAGTGTTAATAAATGGCAAGTAATCTTTTATCTATCAATGACTTATCTAAAAAAGAGATTCTTGATCTAATTAAGTTTGCAGATAATTTTATTGATGAAGATGGCAATTTTAGAAAAGAAAATTTATTTCCAGACAAAATTATTGCAAATGTTTTTTGTGAACCTAGCACAAGAACAAAGTCATCTTTTGCAATAGCTGCAAGTAACTTAGGATGTTCTGTTATTGACTTTGATGTAGATAATTCGTCTGTTCAAAAAGGGGAAACAATTTTTGAAACAATTGATGCTTTAAATCTTATGGGTGTAGATCTTTGTGTTTTAAGACATCCTGAATCCATTATTAGAGAACTTGCAGACTTTCTTCCAAGAATGGTTTTTGTTAATGCTGGAGAAGGATCAATATCTCATCCAACTCAAGCTCTCTTAGATATAAAGACAATAATGGATCATAAAAAATCTGTTGATGGATTAAATATTGTTATTGTTGGTGATTTAGATCATTCAAGAGTTACTTCATCTTTTGTTGAAGGGCTAACAAATTTTGATATAGGATCATTAATATTTTCTGGTCATCCTGAAATGTGTACAAAGTATCAAAATTCAGAAATTGGTAGATATGAGCCCAATCTTGATAAGGCACTTGAGAATGCTGATGTCATAATGACTTTAAGAATCCAGCATGAGAGATTTGATAAAGAGCTTAATTTAGATCTAGATACATACAAATCACAATATCAGCTTTCATTAGAAAAACTTGAAAATGCTAAAGGCGATGCCATAATCATGCATCCTGGGCCGGTTAATTATATCGAGATCACAGAGGCTGTATACGATTCAGATAATTCTGTTATTAGACAACAAGTTGCAAATGGTGTTTCAGTAAGAATGGCAATCCTATCTAGATTCTTGGGCAGCTAAGGAATTTTTTACTGTCTCAACAATTGCAATTGTATTTTGATCAATCTCGATATTTACTTGAGAACCTTTTTTAAGAGTATTTAGATTAGTAACTGACAATGTTTCAGGTATTAGATGAACAAAGAAAGAATTATTATTTATTTTTCCCAATGTCAAACTACAACCATTGACGCCAATGTAACCTTTTTCAAAAATATATTCTTTATATTTTTTAGGAAATTTAATTTGTACATCTTTATTGGTATTCTTTGTCAAAACCTTTTCAACTTTACCAGCAAAGTGAATATGGCCTGACATTAGATGACCACCAATTTCAGTTGACGCTGTAATTGATCTTTCTAAATTTACTATTGATCCTTTTGAAGCTTTACTAATATTCGTTTTTGACAATGTCTCATTTATTACATCAAACTTAAGACTTTTCTCGCCATCATCCAAAGATGTTAAGCAAACACCATTTACAGATATACTTGCACCTTTTTTAAGCCTTTTATTAAAATTTTTTGGAGCTGAAATCTCTAAACTGATATGATTCTTCTTCGAAACTATTTTTAATATTTTTCCTTTTCCCTGGACAATTCCTGAAAACATTTATACACCCCAAGTTTTTCTATAGTTATTTAAACTCTCAAAATGATTTGTAAGCGAAGAATTATCTTTTACATATGCAACCAATAATTCAAGATTTACAATTGATGTGACATCAATATTAAATTCATTTTTTAATTCTTGACTGGCTGACTTATCAGATACTCCTTTCTCTTGTCTGTCTAGACCAACAATAAAGCTACATGGAGAAGCCTTATGATTGATGATCAAATTTATTGACTCTCTTCCGGCTGTACCAGCTGATAATACATCATCAATAATTAATACTTTTCCATTTGGACTAGCGCCAATAATTGTTCCACCTTCACCATGATCCTTTTCTTCTTTTCTATTAAAACTTATAGGATAATTTTTACCTTGTTCACTAAAAACTGTAGCTACCATAGATCCAAGAAATATGCCTTTGTATGCTGGACCATATATACAGTCAAAATCTATATCATTATCAGTTATAGCATCAACGTAACATTTTGCAAGCTGATATAAATTTGAACCATTCAGCATATTCGCAGCGTTGAAAAAATATGGACTTTGACGACCTGATTTCAGTGTAAATTCTCCAAATTGAAGTGCTTGAGATTTTATTGCTAAATTTAAAAATGACTTTTGATAATCTTTCACTTATTCAATACAAGCTTTTTGTTTTTTAATAATATCAGCTATAGCTGCGCTTCCCATTTCAAGCATATCATTAAGTTCCCTCTTTGAAAAAGGAGCGCCCTCAGCAGTTCCTTGAATTTCAATTAACTCATCCTTATCGTTCATAACAATATTAAGGTCAGTATCCGAAGTACTATCTTCGTCATAATCCAGATCAAGTAAAATTTGACTGTCTTTAATACCTAAAGATATTGCTGCAATGAAGGATTCAATTGCACGTTGATCATCATGATGATTTTTTATTGCTAGAAAAAGTGCTACACAACCCCCAGTTATTGATGCTGTTCTTGTACCGCCATCAGCTTGTATAACATCACAATCTACACTAATAGTTTTTCCTTTGAGATATTTTAGATTAACTGCTTTTCTTAAGGATCTTCCGATAAGTCTTTGTATTTCCTGAGTTCTGCCACTTTGCTTACCTCTTGTGGCTTCTCTGCTCATTCTTTCATTAGTAGACCTTGGCAACATGCCATACTCACCAGTTACCCAACCCTTTTCGGAGTTTTTCATCCATCTAGGCACATTATTTTCTATAGACGCATTACAGATAACTTTTGTATTTCCAAACGAAATTAATACAGAACCTTCAGCATGAATATTTATATTTGGTTCAATAGAGATATTTCTTAATTGATTATTACTTCGATCTTGACTTCTTTTCATAATTTGTAAAAAAAGCTACCTAAGCTGATCCTTAACTATCTTACTAACCAATCCCATATCTGCCTTACCAGCTAATGCTGATTTTAAGACTCCCATTACTTTACCAATATCTTGCATTGATTCAGCACCAGTATCTATGATTACATTTTTTACTTTTTCAGTAATCTCCTCTTCACTTAGTTGTTCAGGCTTATATTTTGAGAGAATATCAACTTCCTGTTGCTCCTTTTTAGCAAGATCTTCTCTTCGACCTTGTTTAAATTGAGAAATGGAGTCACTTCTTTGTTTGATCATCTTATTGATGATTTGTAATGCCTTTGCATCGTCAACTTCTACTTTATTGTCTATTTCAAATCTTTGAACTTCTGCCAAGAACATTCTAATGGTATCTCTTACCAATTCATTTTTATCAAGAATAGCTTGCTTAAGATCTGCTTTAATATTTGATATAAGTGCCAAAGCTATCTGTTTCTTTGTCTTGGAAACGAAAATTTCCTATTAGACTTTCTAGCTCTTTTTACAGCAGCAGCCATAAGACGTTTTCTTTTCTCCGTTGGTTTTTCATAAAATTCTCTTGCTCTTATTTCTGGAACTATTGCTGCTTTTTCACAAGCTCGCTTGAATTTCCTCAAACCAATATCAAAATGTTCTGTATCTTTTATAATAATTGAAGGCATAATGTGTCGCGTAGTTTAGGCTTTTATTAACATTTTTGCAAAACTTTTTATGAGAACTTTAGGAATTGAAACTTCATGTGATGAAACAGCTGTTGCTATTTATGACTCAGATGATGGAATTATAGGCGAATCTATTCATAGTCAGATGATTATGCATGCTGAATATGGTGGAGTAGTGCCTGAGTTAGCCTCAAGAGATCACTGTCTTAAAATAGTTGATGTTTTAAAAGATGCCTTAGGCAATCATTCGATTAATACCATTGATCAGATTGCCTATACTTCAGGTCCTGGTTTGGTAGGAGCTTTATTAATTGGAGAAGGTTTTGCACAAGGGCTATCAACAGCTTTAAATATTCCATTAATACCTGTAAATCATCTTGAGGGTCATTTAATGTCTCCAATGATGGAATTTCAAGAAATTAAAATGCCTTTTATATGTTTGTTAGTCTCTGGTGGCCATAGCATGATTGTAGACGTCGTAGAAAAAGGCGATTATAAAATTATTGGGCAATCACAAGATGATGCAGTTGGAGAAGCTTTTGATAAAGTAGCAAAATTACTTGGCCTCCCATATCCAGGAGGACCATATATAGAAAAATTGGCAACTGAAGGTGATCCAAATTCTTATGACTTTCCGAGACCTATGATTCATAGCGATAATCTTGATATGAGCTTGAGCGGCTTGAAAACCTCAGTCCTCTATAAAGTCCAAAAAATTATAAATTTAGATCATAATAAAAAAGCAAATATTGCAGCCTCATTTCAAAAAGCAGTATCAGATCTTTTAGTGGCAAAAATAACAAAAGCTGTTAAAGAAATAAATAGAAAAGATGTAATTATTGCTGGAGGGGTTGCCGCAAATAAATTTATAAGAAGTGAATTTAAAAAACTTGAAGATTTACTTGGTATCAAAGTTTATTACCCTGATTTAAAATATTGCGGTGATAACGCTTCCATGATTGCTTTTGTAGGATCTATGATGAATGCAAAAAAGAGAGGAAAAAATACCTCACAAGTAAGAGCCAGATGGCCGTTAGATGAGTTAAAAAAATGAAAGATATTATTTATATTAAAGACTTGAGAGTTAAAACAATTATTGGGATATTTGACTGGGAAAGAAAAGTTAAGCAAGAGGTGAGTATAGATATGGAATTTCCTTTTGATTGCAAGAAGGCTGCAAAAACAGACTCTATTGAAGATACTATCGATTACAAAACTATTTGTAAGGCTGTTATAAAGTTTGTTGAAGAATCAACATTTCAACTTCAGGAATCTTTGGCTGAAGGAATTGCATCCCTTGTAAAAGATACTTATGGAGTTAAATCTATTAAATTGCGAGTATCCAAGCCTGGAGCACTTCGAGGTGCAAAAGATGTTGGTCTTATAATTCACAGATAATGAAATATTTTTTGTCCTTAGGAAGCAATATCAATGCTGAAGAAAACTTAGAATTTGGTTATAAAAAACTAAAAAAAATACTTTCAAATATTAAATCTTCATCAATTCATCAAACTAAAGCTGAAGGATTTGAGGGTGATGATTTCTTAAATTCTATAGTGTGTGGAAATTCTGATATGGATTTTACTAATCTTAATAAAGAGCTTAAATTAATTGAGGATGATGCAGGAAGAAATAGAAATACTCCTAAGTTTAGTTCTAGAACTCTTGATATAGATATAGTTCTTCAAATTGATGACAATGATGATATATTGTTTGAGAGTGACGAAATTAAAAATTATAGTTTCGTGTCTGAGCCTTTGAAAGAATTAATTTAATGAATACAAAAAGATTTGTAAGAAATTTCCATAGGTATTTAAGTATATTTGTTTCAATACAGTTGTTGTTATGGACAATATCTGGGATTTATTTTGCTTATAACAAAATTGAATTAGTAAGAGGTGAGCAGTATCGTCTTCCGAAAGATACAGAGTATAGAATTTTTGATAGGCTTGGGTCTTTAGTGATTGAAACGATCCAAGATGGTAAAAAAAGTTATAAAAGCTATCCTAAAGGCGATGTTATAAAACCGCTTACAAAAGAAGAGGCATTAAAAATAACAGCTCAAAAAACAACCTTAAACCCAATTGAAGTCACTCTTTTAAAAGAGCTTTATCCTGGAGCTGAATATAGAGGAGACTTACCTGTATACAAAGTTATAACTGATACTAAAGACAGTATCAATGTATATGTTGGATACATGACTGGTGATATCGGATCAATAAGGTCTGACTCTTGGAGAATATGGGACTTCTTGTGGTCGTTGCACATAATGGATTATCGTGAAAGAAATGATATAAATAATATATTGCTACAAATTCTTTCTGTGCTCGCTCTTGTTACATCAATTTCTGGAATAACACTTTTCTTCGTTAAAAGATAAAAGTTATTTAAGAAAATTCTCTTCAATAATTGACCATGCAGCTTTTGATAGGGGATATACCATATTTCCTCTTTCTTCAGCATGTTTAGATGCTGCAGTTCCATCTCTTACTCTTCCTAAGATACCTTGGAGAATTCCAGCAATTTTAAACATGTTAAAGGCCATATAGAATTCCCAATTTTTTGAAAGATCTTTTCCTGTATTTTCACAATACATTTCCATGTACTCTTTTTCATTAGGTACTCCAAGATCTTTAAGTTTGGCTTTATCCCAAAAAGCTTCTTGATTTCGCCATGAAAGGCAATGGTAACTGAAGTCTGCGATGGGATGTCCTAATGTAGATAGCTCCCAGTCAAGGATCCCCATGACCTGATTATTTTTCAATATCATGTTGTCTAATCGGTAATCTCCATGAACAATTGATGTTTCGTCATCATCAGGAATATTTTTTGGAAGCCATTCAATTAAATTATTCATAGCTTCAATATTGTCAGTTTCTGAGGCTCTATATTGTTTTGACCATCTTGAAACTTGTCTAGCTACGTAATTCCCAGGCTTACCATAGTTTTCTAATCCTATTTTTTTGAAATCAATACTATGGAGTTTAGCCAAAGCTTTATTTTTATTTTGATATATCTCAGTTCTATCTTTTTTAGCCACTGATGGGATCATAGGATCCCAAAATAGATCTCCATCAAGATAGTCCATAACAAAGAATGCTGTTCCAGCAACATTATTATCTTCACAAAGACCATAGGTTTTTGGAACAGGAACTTCAGTTTCAAACAATGCAGTTATAACCTTGTATTCTCTATCTACAGCATGCGCAGATGGCAATAGCTTTCCAGGAGGTTTACGTCTTAAAACTAAATTCTTATTTTCAGTAATAATTTTATATGTTGGATTAGATTGACCACCTTTAAACTGCTCGATTGAAATAATCTTTCCAGCCCCTGAGACAAACTCATCAATCCATGGCTGCAATTTTGATACTTCAATTGATAGATGTTCAGCAACTTCTTTTGTACCAGAGAATTTTGTATCATCAAGTGGCTCCACTATAAAGATCTTCCTCCGTCAACCTTTATTATCTGGCCAGTAATATATTCAGAATGAGCAAGGAACTTTACAGCTTCTGCAATATCTTGCTCTGAACCCATTCTATTGAGAGGTATACTTTCAATTATTTTATCTTTTTGATCTTCAGTCCAAGTCACATCAGGTGGTTCAAGCATCGCTCCAGGCGCAATTGCATTTACTTTTATTTCTGGAGCAAGTTCCCTTGCAAGTCCTTTAGTTATTGCCTCTAGGCCTGCTTTAGCAGCAGAGTATATTGAATAATTTGGAACTCCCTTAGATAAGTTTGTGTCAGTTATATTGATGATAGAACCATTAGAAGCTTTCAATCTATCTTTTAAACCTTGTATTAAAAAAAGAGGACCCTTTAAGTTACTTCCTATAAGTTTTTCCCAGTGGTTTTCAGAAATTTCTTCAATGGGAGTAGGGTAAAAAGTAGATGCATTATTAACTAAAAGATCCAAAGAAGGGAAGATACCGTCAATATCATTTAATATCTTTTTTATGTCTTCTTCTTTATCAAGATTTCCCTGAACAATTTGAGCTGAGTCTGGATTATCTTTATTTATTTCGTTGGCTAGTTGTTCTGCGTCTTTTTTAGATGAATTGTAATGAATAATAATATTCCAATTTAAATCTTTGAAAGTAAGAGCTATTGATTTACCAATTCTTTTAGCAGCTCCAGTTATGAATATAGTCTTGTTCATTTACATTTGTGAATAATTTCTTTGTATATTTTAATCTTTTCTGCTTCAACTTTCTCATTTGGAGTATCTGAAAGAAAAGAAAAATCAGTATTTTGTATTTCTTTTGATATTTTTAAGATGTAATCTCTATTTTTGTTAAGATTTGGTAATGAACATAATTTTGTGATTGTTTTTTCATCTCTTATGAAATGAGAATTTTTGATAACTGATAACAAATCTTCTTCAGAGCTTTTTTTTGTAATTTGAGAAATATTTTTTAATATATTAGAAGCATTTTTACACACATTAGGAATTGGTAAATTTTGTCCCAAATCAAAATTATTATTAATTTGAAGTTCTGACCATCTTACTTCTTGATCAACATGACTATCACAATTAGGTGCCTTTAATTTGGAAAAAAATGGATCTAAAAGGCCTAGTGAAATTATTTTTTTCAAAATAAAGATTAGGATTTGAACTCTTTAAAGCTCTAGATGTTTCTGACCATACTCTATCAGGTGACAGTTCTGCTAATTCTCCAGAAGAAATAATTTTCTTTATTCCATTTAAAGTCTTACTATCGATAGCGAAGTCTTTTAAATGATCATAGGTATAAAATCTAGCTAATCTTATAGCTCTCAGCGGATCTTCATAAAATGTATCTGAAACATATCTAAAGATTTTATTACTTAAATCTTCTTGCCCATTAAAAGGATCAATAATTTCACCATTTTCATCTTCTGCTATTGCATTGATTGTAAAATCTCTTCTGGATAAATCTTCTTCAAGACTGACATCTCTTCCAAAATAAAATGTAAAACCATTATAGCCGGTCCCAGATTTTCTTTCTGTTCTTGCAAGCGCATACTCTTCGTTGGTTTCAGGATGAAGAAATACAGGAAAATCTTTTCCTATGGGTTTAAACCCCTCATTAATCATTTCCTCAGGAGATGATCCAACGACAACCCAGTCATTATCTGATGCTTTTACTTCAAGCAAAAAATCTCTTACTGCTCCGCCAACCTTATAAATCTTCATTTTTTCTTTACCTGAAAAATTTTTTTATCTTCTAATCTCATAGCAGAAAGTTTTTTACCCCAAACACAGCCAGTATCTAGGCCAATTATATTATCTAAATTTGTGTTTCCTTCAAGTGCTGCCCAATGACCAAAAATTATATATTCGTTTGGCTTTAAGTTTGAAATAGTTTGTTTGAACCATGGAATATGATTTTTCTGAGGTTTTAAATCTTTCTTTTTAAGTAAAAGAGAGCCTTTTTGATCTAAGTATCTCATTCTTGTGAAGTAGTTAATCATTGTTCTATATCTTTTATAGCCACTTAAATTTTTTTTCCACTTTGCTGGTTTGTCTCCCCACATATTAGCTAAAATCTTATATGAATCTTTCTTAAAGACTTTTTTAAATTCATCAGAAAGTTGCTTTGCAGTTTCTAAACTCCAGATATAGGGAATGCCTGCATGCGCTATCCAAAAAGTTTCTTTTGTTTCTTTAATTTTTACTTTTTTAAGAAGAGGTTGTTTTTTTAACCATTTATAGATTGCATTAACATTTTTAGCATCAAGAACCGCATTTAAAGACTTATTTCTTTTTTTTATACTCAATAAGATATAACAAATAGAAGTCGTGATTACCAAGGACGCCTTCAATAGATTTTTTATTTTTTAAGCAAAAATCTAATACCTCTAAAGATTTCGGACCTCTGTTAACATAATCGCCAGCAAATAATAATTTATCTTTGTTGGGATTAAATTTAATCTTTTTACAAAGTAATTGAAGTTCATCAAAACAACCTTGGACATCACCTACAACATAATGGGACATTTAAATGGTGTATTCCCTAGCGATCTTTATAAATACTTCTAAAGGTAAATCCTCTGACCTTAAAGCTGGATTGAGTTCAAATGAATTCCATGAAATATTTAAACTTTTTAAATTATTTTTAATATTTTTTCTTTTTGAACTAAATGCTAAGTCTATTATTTTAAATAAGTTATCTTTAATAGAAATATCATAATTTAGATTTTTCTTAGGGATAAATCTAATAAAGCTAGAGTTCACCTTTGGCTTAATGTCGAATGCCTCTGGTGGCACATCAAAAAGCACTTCTGTTTCAAAGAAGGCTGCAATTTTTAATGCTAGCTTTCCCCAATTTTTGGTTGAAACTTTTCCATTTACCTTTTGAGCAACTTCTTTTTGAACAAGAAAGTGCATATCCTCAATTTTTTCAAAGTCATCAATAAACTTGATCATAATTTGAGTTGAGATGTTATATGGTAGGTTACCCACTATTCTTAATTTCGAATCAATATTAGGCAATTCAAACTTTAGGATATCTTGATTTACAAATTTAAAATTTGCAGGCCCTTTAAATTTATTATTCATTATATCGATATTATCTGAGTCGATATCAATGCAGATAATGGTTACGTGTTCCCTATTAATTTGATTTGTGAGGGCTCCTTGTCCAGGCCCAATTTCAATAAAATTATCGTTTTCTTTTGGAGTAATGACATTAGCCATTTCAAACAATATAGCTGGGTCTTTTAGGTAATTCTGTGCATATCTTCTTCTGATGTCTCGAGAATTCATCTAATTAACTTTTTTGCCGTTCTTATTGCTAATTCTAGTGAAGATATATTTGATTTTTTTGATCCTGCGATATCAAGCGCTACACCATGATCAACTGAAGTCCTAATAATCGGAACTCCTAATGTTATATTTATTGATTCACCAAAACTAAGAGCTTTTAAGACTGGAAGAACTTGATCATGATACATGCCAAGATATGCATCAGTTTCTTTTAAAACTTTTTTAGAAAAAGCAGTATCTGCAGAAATCGGAAAGGATACATTGATTTTATCCCTTCTTAAAATTTTTATAGCAGGTTTAATCTCATTTACTTCTTCTAATCCAATTTTCCCATTTTCACCGGCATGAGGATTTAAACCAAGAATTTTTATATTAGGGCAACTTATTTTAAATTTTTCTTTAAGATCTCTATTGAGAATTTTCACTTTATCAATAATAAGTTGTTTTTTTATCTTTTTATGCACTTCTTTAAGGGGTATATGGGTCGTTGCTAATGCAACTTTTAATTTATTAGATGCAAGCATCATTAGAACATCATCACTATTAGTAACTTTTTGAATATACTCAGTATGCCCAGAGAATTTCCTATCTATAGAAATAACATTCTCTTTACTTAAAGGTCCAGTTACAAGGGCAGATTTTTTGTCTTTAATGGCTTCTTTTATTGCGTAATTCAAATTATTTAGTACATACTTTGCATTTGACTCATAAAGTTTTCCTGGCGTGATGTTTTTACACTTAGTCAGTTTTATTACTTGCAAAACATTTTTACGATTTGATTTAATATCTCTTATTGACTGTATCTCATTAATATTTATCTTCTTATTAAGTAATTTTGATCTTCCTAAAAATAGATTTGGATCTCCGATTGATACAATTGGAATTTTTAAATTTTCCCATGATTTAGAGGAAGCAATTTTAATAATTAAATCTGGTCCAATACCAGCTGGTTCTCCAGGGGAGTAAATGATTTTTTTCAATCTAAAACTTTAAATTCAACAAAAGCTTCTGCTCTCATTGTTCTGAGAGTATTTTCTAGTTCTTCACTAAACTTTCTGTCATATAAAATGGCATATGCTTGGTCTTTAATAAGCTTTTCTGTTAATTCATGATTTCTTTTCCCAAGAACTTGTAAAAAATGAAATCCAAATTGTGTTTCAAAAACTTCTGAAATTTGGTTAATTTTTGTTTCAAGCATCATTTTTTCGAATTCTGGCGCAAAAACACCAAGCCCAACCCAGCCCAGATCGCCTCCAAGTTTTGCAGAACCAGGATCCTCTGAAAATTGATCTGCTAAAGATGAAAAATCCTCCCCATCAATAATTCTTTGTCTTATATTATTAAGCTGATTTATGGTATCTTCATCATTTCTTATGGTTGATGGAGTCAACAGAATATGCCTTGATTGCCACTGATCCTCATATTTAACAAAATTGCCTCTTTTATCCTCTAATTTTAAAATATGATAACCCGAACCACTTTCCAATGGACTTGAAATAAAACCAATAGGTTGACTTTTAAGGGCTTCTTCAAAAAGCCTAGGCATATCGATGGCTTTACGCCAATTCATAAGACCTCCAGATGAAGCATTTGAGCTTTTTGAATATTTTTGTGCTAACTCAGAAAACTCTGAACCTTGATCAATTAAATTTACTATTTGGTCTGCAAGGGATTTTTCTTTGACTAAAATTTGTCTTACTAAAATTTCAGGTTGAAGGCCCTCAAGAGTTTCGTCGTTGGCTAGAAAAGCTTCAAATTCCTTTTCAGTAATATCTATATTTGAATTTACTTTTCCTCGTTGAATTCTTTGTATACTCATTTCCTTTCTTACTTGCTCACGAACATCTTCGTATGAATCATTATTATTTTCTATAAAAGCAATAAACTCCTCTAAAGACATTTGATTATTAGATGCCAATCTCGTTAAAGCAGAATTTAGCTCAGCATCACTTATTTTTACTCCAGCCCTATCAGCCATCTGAAGTTGAAGTTCTTCTATAATTAATTTTTCTTTAATCTGGTCTAAAATTATATTTTTTGGCGGCATTTCCATTCCCTGACTTTGATAGTTTCTCTTTAAGTCATCAAAAGATTTATTAATTTGAGATTCCATAACAACACCGTCATCTACAATAATTGCAATACGATCTAACAATTCAATCTTAGAATGTAAATACATAATCGGAAATATTAAAAATACTGTTAAAATTTTTTTCATATAATCAACTTTTAGTAATTAAAAACAGAATTATTTATGAAACGATTAATTTTTTCAAAAGAAGAGTTTAAACCTTTTAATTCAAATTCAAAATTAATTCTACTTTTATTTTCTATCCTAATTATATTATCCCATGCATCATTAAGATACATGAATGTATTTTGATCATATCCATCAATATATTTAGAAAGATTTTTATCTGAAGACGTTATCCTGAAAGCAAAACAACAATTCTCATATCCAATACCTAAAATTGATTCTATTTTTGAGTGAGAATGATCGTCCCTTTTAATTTTTGTAATAATACTAAGTCCAGCATTCAAATTAATATTTACGAAGAATTCTGAATAATTAAGCACATTATTAAAATCACCAGCTACTTTATTATATCTTTTAGCATAGCCGATTGTTCCTTTTTTAAATTTGTGATTCACAGTAATTCCTGCCATAGGAAATTTCTTTTTGTTATCTTCGTAACTTCCATAAAACATTAGTTTAGTATTTTTATTAGGCATAAATTTACCCATAATCATTAATGGATCTTTGTCTGTATTCATCATTGACACCATAGAGTTTGTAACCAAAGAATTTTGTGACATTTGAGTCTCCATCATTGGCATCAAAGTATGATCCACAAAAATTTTTTTATCGCCATTGTGAAATTTGCGACTAACAATAATTGATAATTTATCCATATTTGATTCACGTTTTCTGTATTCAAGACTAAAAGTATAAAAATTTTGATCGCCAATTCTGTCCATTCCAGAATACCTGTAAGTACTGAATAGTTGGTTCATCATTGTGATTTTATTAGTATCAAAAATTGGATTCATTTTTTGTTCTTCATATCCAACATAACCATAAAAAATTCTTGGTCGCAAAATATGAAAGGACGCATCATCTTTTTTTAGAAATAAACTACTTATATCCAATTTAAAACTTGGGACTGTTACAGAATTTGAGATAGATTCTGAATCATTAAGATCATAGCTAATACTTTTTTAGTCCAATTGATGTTGATATTTCATATCTATTTAGCATTAAAAATTTTGACACTTCAAAATTATGAAACAATCTTGAGCCCTCCTTAGGTTTTGGCATCTTTATCAAATATCCATTGTTATCTTGTTGAAGACCAAAAAAACCGTGAACATCATCTGCATGAAAAATGGTGTAATTTAGATGCTCGTGAATAGCAAAGCTTTTAAAATCTTTAAAATATTTAAGATCTATAGAAGGAACTTTTTTATATCCATTTGTTAAAATTGGATTTAACGTCTGATAACCCTCATGTGAAATTTGAAAATTAAAATTTTTAAAAACACCATTAATTTTTATATTTTGTTTTAAATTTTGTTTTCTTTGATTCCCAAGTGAAGTTATATCTCCTGGTATATCTCTTAACAGCAGATCGTCTGATGTTTTTGACCAATCTAAATCTACCCAAAATTTTTTTTGATTACCAAACGTATCTTTTAGACTAAAACCCCATCTGGTGTTAGATTTAGATGGAAATATATCACTGTACTCCTTATCATTTTTGAAATAAATAAAATCTATATTTCTAAAATTATTTTTTTCGCCATGAATACTCCTATGATTTCCTTCTAATCCAAGAGCTCTGTCAGAAATATTTCTTAGGGCAAGTGTAATATCTGATTTATTTGTTAACACTTGATAGTAGGGCACTATAAAATCTAATCCATCTGTTGAGTATGATATTTTTGGCTCAAGAAAGCCACTCATTCTATCTTTAGAAATTGCAAAAGGTAAAATTGGTAATCTCAAAAAATTTTTCCCAAACATTTTCACTTTTACTTTATTCGCGTAGCCTCTTTTTGATTCATCATTAAGAGTAATATTGTCTGCAATTATTTCCCATCCTTTAGAAGTATTTGCACAAGAGGTCATTGAAACATTATTAATTGTTATTTGATCATCAATATTTCCCTTAAGATTATCAAAATCTAATATTAGACCTCTCTCTTTCAAAAATACCTTACCTTTTTCAAGATTTATTGAAGACTCTTTTGTATTAAACGATCCAGAAGTTGATCTAAAAAAGTAGCCTTCTAAAAATAAATCTCCATTTTTTTTGAAATCAAGTACTCCCTTCTCTTGATCTAATCTTGCTTTACCAGCTTTGAGTAGGCCATCTGGAAAATCAATTTCAACATTGTCATTTAATATAAGAATTTTTTGATCAGTTATTTCAAACTTGTCTGATTTAATATCTAAACTATCAATATCATCTACACCACCTAGATTAGGTTGATATGAAAAACAAGACTTATTAGGAGTCAAATTCTTTGTAATGACATTGCTTTCAAGTAAGTCACCATCAACGAAATTATGGTTGATTAGTAAGAATAAAATAAAAATTTTTTTAGTTTTTAGCATTTACTTATTGTATACCTTAGTATTTTGAAAGAATAAAAGCTCAAAAGTTCTTTTATTTTTTGGAATTTATATACTCTTCAAGCTGATATAAGTGATCTTTGCCGAAGAAAATTTGATCGTCAATTAAAAATGTAGGAATACCAAATGCTCCATTCTCAACAGCCCATGAGGTATTTGCGATTAGTTTATCCTTGCATTCTCTAGTCTGAATCATGTTTAAAATGCTTTTATGATCGATACCGTCATCTTTTAGTACTTTTTCCAAGATATCTAATTCTTGAATATTCAAATCCCTCTCCCACATAGCACTCATTGTTGATTCTACATATTCTTTCAAGATGCCTAAATTCTCAGCTGCAACTGCTCCCCTTTGTATGTTTAAGGAATTTTGAGGAAAGTTAGAGTTATTTTTGAATTTTGTTAGGTTATGTTTTTTGATAAATCTATTTATTTCAATAAAAAAGTAATCAGCTTTATTTTTAACATTAGCAGTTGCTATAAGAGGAGGAGTATTATTAGTGAGCTTAAATATACCTCCAGCAAGACATGGAATATAGTTAAATTTAGTTCCAGTTCTTTTTTCAAACCATGGAACAACTCTATGCGCTAAATAACCATTTGGTGTTGCAACGTCATAGATAAAGTCTACTATCATTTCTATTCACAATTTTGTAAAGTAAAGCAATTAAACACTTTTATGAAAGATTTTTCAAAATATTCTGCAATTATTATAGGCGCTGGTGATGCAACAGGATCTGCATTAACAAAAAAATTTGCAAGCAAGGGTTATAAAGTATGTCCAGTTAGAAGGGCAAGAAATATTGAGAAGGTAAATTTTTTAGCAGATGAAATCAATAATACAGGAGGATGGGCTAGAGGCTTTGGAATAGATGCAAGAGTTGAAAGTGAAATTGAAGAATTATTTAAAAATGTTGAGGAGAAAATTGCGCCTATAGACGTTGTTATATTTAATCCAGGAGCAAATGTTTATTTTCCTATTACTGATACTACTTCAAGAGTTTATAAGAAAGTTTGGGAGATGGCTGCCTTTGCTGGTTTTCTTTCAGGAAGAGAGGCAACAAAATATATGAAAAAACGCAATGAAGGATCTATTTTTTTTACTGGAGCAACTGCTTCTGTAAGAGGTAGTTCAGGTTTTTCGGCATTTGCAGGTGCGAAGTTTGCTTTAAGAGCATTAAGTCAAAGCATGGCAAGAGAGCTTGGCCCTGTCGGTATCCATGTGGCACATTTTATAATCGATGGTGCAATTGATACGGCATTCATTAAAGAAAATTTTCCAGATATATATGCTCTGAAAGAAAAAGACGGTATTCTACAACCTAGTGCAATTGCAGATGCTTATTGGTTTGTGCATACACAAGAAAAGAATGCTTGGACGCATGAATTAGACTTACGTCCATACATGGAAAAATTTTAATAAATAATCATGAGGGAATAAATATGAGTTTAAAAGATAAAGTTATTTTTATATCTGGTGGAAGCAGAGGAATAGGTCTTGCCATGGTCAAAAAAGCTGCAGAGGATGGTGCAAAAGTTGCTATAGCTGCTAAGACAGCTGAACCTCATCCGAAGCTACCTGGAACTATTTATACAGCAGCAGATGAAATAGTTGAAGCGGGAGGCGAAGCCTTACCTGTTATTTGTGACATAAGAAATGAAGATAACGTTAGAGATGCTATTAATCAGACTGTTGACCATTTTGGTGGTATAGATATATGCATTAATAATGCATCAGCAATTCAATTAACAAATGTAACTGATACAGAAATGAAAAGATATGACCTAATGCATCAAATTAATGGTAGAGGTACTTATATGGTAAGTAAATATTGTTTACCGCATTTAAAGAAAGCCTCTAATCCTCATATTTTAAATCTCGCACCACCGCTTGATATGCATTCGAAGTGGTTCTCAGGGACTGTTGCATACACAATGGCTAAGTATACTATGAGCATGTGTGTTCTTGGTATGGCAGAAGAATTTAAAGAATTCGGCATAGCAGTTAATGCACTTTGGCCAAGAACTGCAATTGCTACAGCTGCAGTACAAAATCATTTAGGTGGAGATGAGATAATGAAGTTATCTAGAAACGTAAATATTATGGCCGACTCGGCATATGAAATTCTTACAAAGAGCTCTAAAGAATTCACTGGAAATTTCTGTATCGATGATATGGTTTTGTATGAAGCCGGAGTGAAAGATTTTTCAAAATATGCTTCTGCTCCATTTGGAGAGTTAATGCCAGATTTTTTTGTTCCAGACGATACACCATTGCCTGAGGAAATTAAAAATAGTTAGTTGAAAGAAGAAGAAGTAATAATTCTTAGTAAACAATGTAACTTTCATGCTGTTAAAGCATCCTCATTAAAACAAGAAGCTAGTGGTCGAGAGTATTGGAGAATTATCGATGCAGATAATAATTCCATGGTGTTATGTTATTTAGAACCTTCGAGGGGAGATCATTCAAACTTTATTGCAATTTCTGAAGAACTCATTAAAAACAATATTAGTTGTTCAAAAATAGTTCATCATAACGAAGTCTTAGGCGTAACCATACAGAATGATTTGGGAGATGGGGATCTACTTTCAGTATTAGATGAGGATAACAAGTTTGAATTGTTAAAAAGTTCCCTTCGCATGTTATCAGAAATTCAAAATTCTAAAATTGATAATATAAATAGATTTACAAATGAAGAATTAGTGGAACAGATGAATTTATTCAAAGATATTTTTTGTAGTGATTTTTTAAATGTGAATGTTGATTCCTCAATTGATAATCTTATTACTACAACATCCAATTCTCTTTTTGAGCATCCATGGGTAAATTGTCATTTTGACTTTGAGAGGAGGAATCTTATTTTAGATAACAAAAATGAATTAACTGTAATTGACTTCCAAGATATGAGAATTGGACCAATTGGAATAGATCTGGCTGGTATTTTGGTTGACCACTATCATGAGGTAGACCTTCGTGCTACAAAAGACTTATTAAAATTCTATTCAAAACAAGTTAAATTAGACTGTTCTGAAAATGATTTCTTTGAGTTTTTAAGATGGGGCACTATTCAAAGAAACTTAAGAATCCTTGGAACCTTATCAAATTTATATTTAACAAAAAATCGAACTTTTAGATTAAAAGACTTATCAATGATTTTATTCAATTTAATTCAAATGATTCCTGAAAATCATGCTTCTAAAGAGTACTTAATAAATGCGATTAGCCCAAAACTGACAATAAGAGTTTCAGAAATATGAAAGCAATGATTTTAGCTGCAGGTTATGGCAAAAGGCTTTTACCTCTTACCAAAGATACTCCCAAACCGCTTCTTAAGGTTGGAAATAAAACTCTGATAGAGCGAAATATCAATAATTTAATTAAAAGTGGGTTTTCAGAGATTGTTATTAATGTTTCTCATTTATCAAAGTTAGTTGAAGGGCACGTTAAAGAAAAATTCCCAAAAAATAATATTTCATTTTCTTTTGAGGAAAGGCCGCTTGGAACTGGTGGTGGCGTTTTAAAGGCCCTAAATATTTTGGGATCCGAACCTTTTTTATTAATAAATTCTGACATCTATCATTGCATTAGCTTTACGAACATGCCAAAAAAAACTGAAGCAGCACATTTGATAGGTGTTCCAAATCCAGATCATAACAGGAATGGAGACTTTTCAATAAAAAATGAGAATATGGTTGAAGTGCAAGATGGATTAAATGAACTTACTTGGAGCGGCATATCTTTAATAAATCCAATTATTTTTAATGAAAATGTCTTTGATGTTGAATCCTTTAACATTTGGAAAGGTGTTTTACCAAAGTACATAAACAATGGAAAAGTTACTGCTCATAAATCGTCTGAATTCTGGATCGATGTTGGCACACAAGATCGTTTAAAGCTTGCCAATACTCTTCATAACGAAGAGAATTAGCATATGAGTGATCAAAATTACATAATCGCGCCTTCTATATTAGCTTCAGATTTCGCAAGATTAGGTGAAGAAGTAAGGAATGTTCTTGATGCTGGAGCAGATTGGGTTCATTTTGACGTTATGGATAATCACTATGTTCCAAATTTAACAATCGGTCCAATGGTCTGCGAAGCACTAAGAAAATATGGAATAAAAGAGTTCATAGATGTTCACTTAATGATTGATCCAGTTGATGATTTAGCTCAAAATTTTATAAAAGCTGGTGCCGACTTGATAAGTTTTCACCCTGAAGCTTCCAAACATATTCACAGATCAATTCATGCTATCAAAGATAAAGGTTGTAAAGCTGGGCTAGTTTATAATCCTGCAACACCATTAAATACTCTTGAGAGTGTATTAGATGATCTAGACTTAGTTTTAATAATGAGTGTAAATCCTGGATTTGGTGGGCAATCATTTATTCATAATTCCTTGGAGAAAATAGCTCAAGTTAGAAAGATGATAGACAATTCAGGTAGGGATATTCGCCTTGAAGTTGATGGTGGAATAAACAATGAAACAATTGGCCTAGCATCAGAAGCTGGTGCGGATACATTTGTTGCCGGCTCAGCAATATTCAATACAGAAAATTATGAGCAAACAATATCTGAACTTCGTTCAAAAATCGTTTAAATATATAATATTTTTACTTCATATAAATTATCTTGATGCATCAAAAGATGTTGATATTTATAATTATTTAGACGAAATTCAAGTTGTCTCAAAATTTGAAGACAGAAAAAAAGGACTTATGTACAAAAAATCAATTCCTGATAATTATGGAATGTTATTTGTTTGGCCATATGAAAAAAAACAATGTGTGTGGATGAAAAATACTTTAGTACCCTTAAGCATAGGTTACTTAAATAAGACAGGAAAAATTATTGGAATATATGATATGGTTCCACTTTCAAAAAATTCAGTTTGCTCAAATAAGGCTGCTAAATATGCACTAGAAGTAAATCTTGGTTGGTTTGAAGAAAACAAAATTGAAATCGGAGACGTAATAAAAGTTAAAACAATTTTATCTAATGATAAGTAAAGAAGAATACATAAAATATAGTGAAAATGGTTTCAATATTATCCCATTGATAAAAACTATAGATCTTGGTTTAGATTCACCAATAAAAGTTTTTTCTAAAATTAAGAATAAACAAAATACTTTTTTACTCGAATCAATTGAAGGTGGTGAGAAGTGGGCAAAATTCTCAATAATTGGATTGGACTGCAAGGATACTATAAAAGTTTTTGATAAAAAAATTGAAATTAAAACTGAATCTGGAATTAGTAAAATTGAATCAAACGAGCCTCTTAATGAATTAAAAAAAATAATAGGAATTCATAAGTCACCAAATTTGAAAGATATGCCAAGATTCTATGGTGGCTATGTAGGTTTTTTTGCATATGAAAGTGCTAAATTTGCTGAAGCAAAAATTAATGATCTTCCAAAAAAAGACTCAAAATTTGAGGAGGATATGCCGGATATTTATTTAGTAAAATCTGAAAAGTTAATTGTTTATGATAATTTTAATCAAACAATGCAAGCGATTTACAATGCTAATCCTCAAAAAACCTCATATGAAGATGCGATAAAAAAAATTGATGAAATTCAAAATAGTATTGACTTATCAAGTCATTACAAAGAAATATCTCATTCAAATATTTCAGGAAAAATACAATATTTATCAAATTTTAAAAAAAATGAATATGTAAGTGCTGTTAAAAGAGTTAAGGAATACATCAAAGAAGGGGACGTAATGCAGGTTGTATTAGCCCAAGATTTTTACACGTCATTTGATGGTAACTCTTTTGAATTATACTCTGCCTTAAGAATGCTCAACCCATCACCTTATATGTATTATTTAAATCTTGATGAATGTGAGGTTGTTGGGTCTTCCCCAGAAATATTGGTGAGACTAGAAAACGATGAAATTACTTTAAGGCCTATTGCAGGCACAAGAAAAAGAGGCACAAATGAGGATGAAGATAAAAAAAACGAACTTGACTTATTAAGTGATCCTAAAGAATTAGCAGAACATCTAATGTTGATTGATCTTGGTAGAAATGATGTTGGTAGAGTTTCAGAAATTGGAAGTGTAAAGCTGACTGAAAAAATGATAATTGAGAGATACTCTCATGTAATGCACATTGTCTCAAATGTAGTTGGAAAGCTTTCAAAAAACCTTACTTTTATTGAGGCTTTAAAAGCTACTTTACCAGCAGGAACACTTTCAGGCGCCCCAAAAATTCGTGCTATGGAAATAATCAATGAACTTGAACCAAGTTCACGAGGAATATATGGAGGTGCAATAGGTTATATCTCATGGAATGGAAATATTGATACAGCCATTGCAATAAGAACTGCTGTCATCAAAGATAATCTTATTCATGTTGGAGCAGGTGCTGGAATAGTTGCAGATTCAGATCCTGAAAAAGAATGGCAGGAATGTATACAAAAATCAAAAGTGTTCTTGGATGCTATGGAGATGATTTCATGATTGTTGTTATAGATAATTATGATAGTTTTACATATAACTTGGTTCACTATATCGGTGAGATCGAAAAAAATATTAAAGTCATAAGAAATGATGAAATGACTGCATCTGAAATCATTGATCATAGCCCTGAAAAGATAGTTATATCTCCAGGACCTTGCACACCAAAAGAAGCAGGGGTATCGATTGAACTAATACAAAAAGCAAAAGTTCCAATACTAGGTGTTTGTTTGGGACATCAAGCAATTGGAGCAGCTTTCGGTGGAAATATTATTAAGGCACCTAAAATTTTTCATGGAAAAACTTCAAATATAGATCATGATGGAAGTTTAATTTTTGATCAAATTGAAAGCTCCTATAAAGTTGTTAGATACCATAGTCTTATAATAGAGAAAAAAACTCTTCCAAATGAATTAAGGATAACTGCAACTTTAAGTGATGATGAAGAAATAATAATGGCAGTTGAACATGTTGAAAAACCAATTTATGGTGTTCAATTCCATCCTGAATCAATTGATACAAATAATGGCATGAGGCTTATAGAGAACTTTATAAAAAAAGCATGAAAGATTTCTTAAATAAAATAAGTAATAAAGAAAATTTAAATTTTGAAGAAATGCAAGAAGCTATAAATTTAATAATGACTGGTATGGTGGGAGATTCTGATATTGAATCATTTCTCATCGCATTAAATGCAAAAGGTATAACTGAGACTGAAGTTACAGCTGCAGCGACTGTAATGAAAGAGAAGTCACTAAAATATAATTTAGGTGATGGAACTCATATAGATACATGCGGAACAGGTGGAACTGGTCTTCATACCTTTAATTGTTCTACAGCATCTTCATTTGTTGCTGCTGCGGGTGGAGCTAAAATTACAAAACATGGAAATAAAGCTATATCCAGTAAATCAGGTAGCGCAGATTTTCTTGTAGAATCTGGAGCAAATATAAGCCATGAAAGAGAGAAATTAGAATCAATTTTTGAGCAAATTGGTTTTGTGTTCTTATTTGCGCCACTTCATCATGAAGCAATGAAATATGTTATGCCGGCAAGACAAAAAATTGCTGATAAAACTATTTTTAATTTGTTAGGGCCACATACAAATCCTTGTAATGCAAGAAGACAAGTTTTGGGCGTTTATGAGAAAAAATTAATCAATATGTTCTCTAGTGTTGCTAAAAACCTTGAAATGGAACATGTCATGATAGTTTATGGAGACGATGGCCTTGATGAAATTTCAATTTGTTCAGAAACCACTATTTCAGAACTTAAGGGTGGCCAAATAAGTGAATATAAAATATCACCAAAAGATTTTGGATTAAATATCTCTTCATTCGATCAAATTTCTGCAAGTTCATCTCAAGAAAGTCTTCTTCATGTAAATAGAGCATTTGAAGGAGAAAAATCTGCAGTTCAAGATATGATCGCCTTAAATAGTGGAGCAGCTTTATACGTAGCCAATATTGTAAATTCAATGAGTGACGGTGTAGAGATGGCATTTGATTTGATGAATAGCGGTCAAGCAGCACAAAAATTAAATAGTTATGTAAGAGTCTCTAACGAATTATGAATATTCTTGAGGAGATTGTTTTAAATACAAAAACTAAACTTGAAGAAAAAAAATTACGTCTTCCTTTTAATGAATTACTCTCACAAATTAACCTTGAGAATATCGAACAAAGTAATTTCAAGAAAAACCTCGAAAATAAATCTAAAGCAATCATCGCTGAAATAAAGAAAGCTTCCCCAAGTGCAGGAGTAATTAGTGAAAATTTTGACCCAATTTCAAAAGCTAAAGAGTATGAATCATCTGGTGCTTCAGCTCTCTCTATTCTTACAGAAGAAGATTATTTTTTAGGAAGTATCGAATATCTTAAACAAGTAAAAGCTATAACCAATCTGCCTATATTAAGAAAAGATTTTATTATTGATAAATATCAAATTTATGAGTCAAAATTAATTGGAGCCGATTGTATTTTACTTATTGCTTCTATATTGAATGACAATGAGTTGTTTACATTTTCTGAAATAGCAGAAAAACTAGGCTTAGATTTCATCATTGAAGTGCATGATGAAAATGAACTTTCAAGAGTAGAACAATTTTCAAATGCACTTATTGGGGTTAATAATAGAAATTTAAAAACTTTTGAAGTTGATCTAAATAACTCTATTAAATTGAAAGAAATATTTAAAGGAAACAACATTTTTATAGCAGAATCAGGTATTAAAAGTTTTAAAGATATAGAAATACTTCAACAACATAATATTAATGTTTTTTTAATAGGTGAAAGTTTAATGAATGGAGATTTCTTTGAAACTTAGGGAATGGCAAGAGAAAGCTTTCCCCCTTTGGTGGGTCAAAAAAAGAGGAATCATTAAAGTTGTAACAGGCGGTGGTAAAACATTCTTTGCTATTCACTGTATAAAAAAATACTTAGAAGCAAATCCTAAAAAATTAATTTTAATTGTTGTCCCTTCAATTGCACTTCTTGATCAATGGTATGAGAGCCTATCTCAAGAATATAGTAATAAAGATATCTCCCTAAATGGTGGAGGAGAACAAACGAACAAACTTACAAAAATATGTATATCTACAATAGATTCTTTAAAAAATGTTATTGATGAAGTTGATTGTCAAAATACATTACTTATTGTTGATGAGTGTCACAAGATAGGTACTGAAAAAAGAGGAGATATGCTCACAAATAATTGGCACGCAACACTTGGATTATCTGCAACACCAGAAAGGGATTATGATGATAATTTTTACACCATAATTACAAAGATCCTCGGCGACATAATTTTTGATTATGACTATATTGATGCAAGAGAAGATGAAGTAATTGTTAATTTTAAATTACTATATGGCTATGCAGCCATGCTGCCTGAAGAGGAAGAAAAATATCAGAAATTTACAAAGAGTATTCAGAGAAGAGCAGCAACCATAGGTGGTCAAGATATGAATGATTACCCTTTAAAAATGTTAATTTTCAACAGAGCAAGATTAGTTAAAAACTCAAAAAATAGAATTCCTTACGGAGTTGAACTCATTCAAAAATATAAAAGAGAAAGTTGGATAGTTTTTACTGAAAATAAGAAACAGGCAAAAGACTTTAATAAAATCATCAATAAAAAAGGATTTAAGTCGGGTATCTATAATACAGATCTTAAGGACGACGAAAGACAAGAGAATCTTGAGGACTTTAAAGCAGGAAAATTAAATGTCTTAGTTAGTTGCACAGCACTTGATGAGGGTTTTGATATGCCCGAAGCGGATGGAGCAATGATCTTAAGTGCATCCTCATCGAAGAGGCAAAGGATACAGAGAATGGGTAGGGTGCTTAGAATTACCGCAAATAAAGAAAATGCTTTGATCGTTACTGTCTATTCATCTAAAACAGAATACGAAAAACTACGAGAAGAATCGAACAGGTATAAATTAGAGGGCGTGCCAATTAAGTGGCAGCAAATGAGTCTATAATATCTCTATGGCTTTGACGTATTCTAGTATGTTAGATCTTCAAACAGATCTGATTCAATTTAATTTATTAAATTCACTCTCAAATACTAATTTTTCTTCAGATTTGCTTGATAACAATAAGCCGTCATTAATTATGTTTATATGTAACCATTGTCCATATGTTATTCATTATCACGGTGAGCTTGTCAGGCTTGAACTAGATTATGGAAAAAATATTAACATGGTTGCCATTAGCTCGAATGACATAATTAATTACCCACAAGATAATCCTGAAAAAATGAAAGAATTATGGAGTTCACTTGGCCTGTCGTTTCCATACTTATTTGATGACACTCAAGAAATAGCAAAAAGATATAAAGCTGAATGCACTCCTGAATCTTATCTTTTTGATTCAAACAAAAAACTTGTATATCGAGGAAGAATAGATGATACATCTCCAAGTTCAAACTATGAGCCTTCAGGAAGAGATTTAAGATTAGCCATTAATAATTTGCAGAATAATAAGCCCATTTCTGATGAGCAGTTTCCATCAATGGGATGCAATATTAAGTGGAAGTCCTGAAAATTTGATATTTATTAATTAACATTCCTTTTTCGTCTACTTCCATGTTTAAGATATACTTTTCTTGCTTCATCTTTAAACACTTTGCTTTTTCTAATCCCCCATATTTCATCGCGTGCAAATTTTGCAGAAGCCTTGAGGTCAACAATTTTAGGAATATATAAATCCTCTAATTCTGCATTGTGTATTAATTTTGGATCAAAATCATTTAGTTGAGGTAAAAGTTTTTTTGTCCATTCGGCATTTATATCCTGATCTATGCTTTGTTTAGGAACTGAATATATCCTTGGTAGGTTTATGCCAGTAACACCACTTTGCATTTGTACCTGACTGATATGAATACCAGGTTCATAGTCTGTAAAGAGTTCAGCTAAAAGTGGTGAAGTTTTTTGCCAAGGCTGCCACATGTTGTAAGATGCAAATGACATTATCATTGCCCTCATTCTAAAGTTAATCCACCCATTTTTTTGTAAAAATTTCATGCATGCATCTAAAAAAGGAAATCCAGTTTCTCCCTTTATCCATTTATCAATCATTTCGTAATCGTATTCAGTTCTCAACTCATCACACATTCTATGCATAGAATGAAATTCAAGTTCTGGTTCTGTATGAAGTTTTTGAACAAAATGACAATGCCAATAAAGTCTCTTTTTAAAAGAATAAAGATCTTTTTGATTCTTTAAGGATGGAAGCAGCTCACTTAACTTTTGATACACCTGTCTGATTGATATCGATCCGTATGTAAAATGTGGGGAGAGCCTTGAACAACTATCCTCAGAAAGACCTGGACTAGACATTTTTGATCTGTAACCTTCACATCTGTCATATAAAAAGCTTTCTAGGAGTTCATTTGCAATAGATGTACCACCTTTTTGAATATTTACTAAACCAGTAAATTTTTTGTTTATTTTGTTTTTAAATTCATTAAACTTTATGAGATTAATTTCTTTGATATTTTTATTTGCTACAGGAGATTCTAGTAAATCAGCATGCATAATATAATTCCAATTTTTAGACCATGCATCTCTATTAAAGTTATTTAATTGAAGTCCAAAATCGTCATATACTCTTAATTTTTTATTAAAATGTTTCTTAAATTTTTCGAATCCTTCTCTAAAATAATTAATATCTGTGCAGTGATTCATATGAATGAAATAATCATTGAAACTTGTTTCAATCCATTTTTGTAGATCATTAAAAGAACCTTCAAAGATATTAATTTCTGAATTTATATTTTTAAGAGAATTATCCAATTCTTCAAGGCAATCATTAGAAAACTTTAGCTGCCTTGAAGATTTACCATTAGCTTTCCAATAGTTCTCATCATATAAATAAACAACAATATAATCTGATCTCAAAGAACCATAGAATAGTGCAGCATTATCATTAAGCCTTAAGTTTCTGTTCAAAATAACAATATCAATCATTTATAAAATAATTAAGTTTAAGTAATTTCTAAATTATATTTTTTCGTCTAAGTTTGACTTATACGTTTCTGTTAAGAGCATTACAGAAATAAGTGTTAGCATCGAAGCAAAAGCTATATAAACTGATACCCAAAAAATATCAAAATCTGACCATAATTTAACTGCTATTGTTGGTGCAAAAGCACCACCAATTATCGCACCAAATTGATAGCCTAAAGTTGCACCAGAGTATCTTACTTCTGTACTAAATAATTCTGTAAAAAAAGCTGCCTGTGGACCATACATCATTGCTAAAAAAATTAGCCCAAAGGTTAAAGCAAGAACTATCAACCAAAAGTTTCCAGTATCAACTAATGGGAAAATTGCAAATGCCCAAACTCCTGACAAGATAGCTCCCAGCATAAAAATACCTTTTCTGCCATTCCTATCTGAATAAGAAGAGAATATAAATTGAAGTGGAACCATGATTGCACATCCGATAAGTACCGAAGTCAACATCTCGTCTCTTTCCATATTTGCGCTTGAAACACCATAGGCCAACATAAAGGCAATTAAAATGTAGAAAGTAACTTGAACTGATAAAAAAGCACCAGCAGCAAGCATAATTCTTTTTGGATATCTTCTTATAGCTTCTAAGACTGGAGATCTTTGAACTTGTTCATTTGATTTGTTATTTGAATTTGTTGCTAATGCTTTGAATGCTTTGGTATCTTCGAGATTGAGCTGAATATACATGCTAATTAGAATCAGAACAGCACTTGCAAGAAATGGTATTCTCCAACCACATGTATTAAAGAATTCTTCTGAGACTAATGCGCTTGTAATTATTAATGCTAAGTTTGCAAGAATCACACCAATTGGAGCGCCTGCTTGGGCAAAAGCTCCGTAATATCCTCTTTGATTAGAAGGCGCACTTTCAGTTACCAGAAGCATCGCACCTCCCCATTGACCCCCAATTGCAAGACCCTGAGCAAATCTTAGAAGGGTAAGGAGAATAGGAGCTGTCACTCCAATCATGGCATAAGTCGGTAAAAGTCCAATTAGTGTTGAAGATATCCCCATTAGCATTAGCGCCGCAATTAGCGTTTTTTTTCTTCCAACTCTATCTCCAAAGTGACCAAAAATAATTCCACCTATTGGCCTTGCTATGAAACCTGCTGCGAATGTCAATAAAGATAATATTAATGCAGTTGTCTCTGGAATTTCTCCAAAAAAAGCTGACGGAAAGATTAGAGCTGCTGCAGCACCATACAGAAAAAAGTCATACCATTCGATACTTGTGCCTGCTAATGCAGTCAATGCAACCTTGCGCATATTAGATTTTTTTTGATTATTCTGTTGCCCGATCATTAAAAATCAATCCATCGGATAAGCAATTATATCTGTTGGCTCAAGTTCTTTTTTAAGATTTGTAAAGTTCTTGTAATACAACTTAAAACCACCATCTTCGTAAAACCAAATATTTGAAGCCCTTGTTTTATATTCAGTATTTACTTTGCCATTAGAATATTTATAGCTTCCAGTAAGATAATATAAGGTCAAATATACCTCTTCCGATAACTGAATAATTTTAATATTAGAGGGTTTAACATCTGATTCGACCAATGAGTAATAATCAACAACAGATTTTAAGTCTGGTGGAGGATCTTCAAAGAAGAAGTTCTCAGAAGAAGAACCAGTTATCGCACCAACTTTGCTCTCATAAAAAAAGATCATTTCAAAATCCTGATTGTTTCTTGCTTCCCAGAACGCGAAGAGTGTCTCTTCTAATGCTTCAATGGAATTTTCAGCAGTTAAATTGAAACTTAAAATGAATGATAAAATAAATACTCGCATCATATATATTTACTTGTTGAAGTCATTACCTTTGCAGTGAATTCCATAATTTTTTTTGTAGGAGACTCAAGCTCCTCAGCGCCAGACTCATTTGCCTGTCCGGCATGGAGATCTTCATCTTCTTGCATAGTTTTGAGAATTTCGATGGTTTCTTTATCTTTTTTAGATATTTTGTCTAAATGCTTTTGTAAATGTATTACAACTTGCTTTTCTGTTTCTTCAACAAACCCAAGACTAGTTTTTTCTCCCATGGCACCAAAAATAGCACCAATTGTAAAAGAACTCGCATACCATAATGGGTTTAATATTGAACTATTTCCTCCAAGCTCATCTAGTCTTTTTTTACACCATACCAAATGATCAGTTTCTTCATTACCAGCATGGATAAGATGTTCTTTAATTTTTTTATCTTTGCATACAAAAGCCTGTCCTCTATATAGAGCTTGTGCAGCAACTTCTCCAGCATGATTTACTCTCATCATTTGAATAGATAAATCTTTTTCTTTTTTTGATAGTTTATCTGTATTTTTATCAATTGGAGCCGGAGGATATTCCCTATCTGTGCCAGCTTTTTTATCTGATAAAGTTTTTAACGCAATATCGAATTCATTAATTATGTTATTTAAAATACTCATTTAATTCCTTTGAAACCAATATCTTTTCTGAAAAAAGAACCTTCAAAATCAATATTGTTGACAAGATTATATGCTTTTTCTTGAGCTTCTTTCAAATCATTTCCAAGAGCTGTAGCACAAAAAACTCTTCCACCACTTGTAATAATTTTGCTATCTTTATATTTAGTACCCGCATGAAATAATTTCAAGTCATCGTCTTCATGTAATTTAATTTTTACCTCTTTGTTTTTTTCATAACTTTCTGGATAACCTTTAGAAGCGATTACAACTCCACAAGAATGTTTATTACTCCAATCTATGGAGTAGGAGTCTAATTTATTGTCAATTGCAGCTAGACAAAGCTCAACAAGGCTTGACTTTAGTCGTATTAAAATTGGTTGAGTTTCAGGGTCTCCAAATCTACAATTAAATTCAAGCACTTTTATAGCACCATCTTTTATCATTAATCCAGCATAAAGGAACCCTAAATAAGGGAATCCTTCTTTAATAAGGCCATTCATAGTTGGATACATGACTTTTTCCAGGATCTTTTTTTGCATTTCCTCAGTAACAATTGGCGCAGGTGAATATGCACCCATTCCACCTGTGTTCAAGCCAACATCACCATCTCCAACAGCTTTATGATCCTGGCTAGTTGCTAATGGAATAATTTCGTCGTTGCTAACAACTGCAATAAAAGATGCTTCTTCTCCATTTAGAAATTCTTCAACAACTACTCTATTACCAGCATTCCCAAAAGCTTTATCGTTAAAAATACTATCAAGGGCTGCAATTCCACTTTCTTTATTTTTACAAATTATTACACCCTTACCAGCAGCCAGGCCATCTGCTTTAATGACAGTTGGGAAGCTTACTTTGTCAAGATAATCAACTGAACTCTCAAAATCCTCAAAAGATTTGTACTCAGCTGTTGGAATATTATATTTAACAAAAAAATCTTTTGAAAATGTCTTTGAACCCTCAAGCTGAGCTGCATTTTTTGATGGACCAAAAGTCTTAATGCCTTTACCTTGCAAATAATCAGTAATGCCATCTACAAGAGGTTGTTCTGGACCAATAATAACAAGATCTATTTGCTTATTTACACAGAATTCTTCAATCAAACTAAAATTAGTTGTATCAATATTAATATTACTAACTTTATTTTCTAGGTATGTTCCTGCATTTCCAGGACAAACATAAACCTGTTTTACAAAATCATCTTGAGCACATTTCCAAGCTATTGCATGTTCTCGTCCACCAGAACCAATAATAAGAATATTCATTAGTGTCTAAAGTGCCTTACTCCAGTAAATAACATAGCCATACCATGCTCATCAGCTGCAGCTATAACTTCGTCATCTTTTATTGAGCCGCCTGGCTGAATTATTGCTGCAATTCCGCTAGAGGCAGCTTTATCTATTCCATCTCTAAATGGAAAGAAAGCATCAGATGCCATTACGGCATTTTTAACATCTAAGCTTTCTTCTTTAGCTTTAAGATTTGCTATCTCAGCGCTAATAACTCTACTCATTTGGCCAGCACCAATCCCAATAGTTTGTTTATTTTTTACATATACAATTGCATTACTTTTTACAAATTTAGCCACTTTCCAAGAAAATAAGAGATCTTCTATTTCATGATCTGATGGATTTCTTTTAGTAACACATTTTAGCTCTTCTAAACTTATATTTTTTAAATCATCATCTTGAATCAAAATACCGCCAGAGATTTTTTTTATTGTTCCTGGATAGGGATTGTCTTGTTTGAGATCAACTTTTAAAACTCTAATATTCTTTTTTTTAGAGAATTCTTCAACTGCCTCTTTTTCATAATCAGGCGCAATAATAACTTCTACAAATTGCCTTTGATTTATTTCTTTAGCTGTATCAAATCCTACAGTTTGGTTGAAAGCTATAATTCCACCAAAGGCAGAGGTAGGATCAGTTTTATATGCTAGATCATAGGCTTCAACAATCGAATTTGCTTCTGCAACACCACATGGGTTTGCGTGCTTCACAATAACACAACCTGAATTTTTGAGTTGTCTTGCACACTCCCATGCAGCATCTGCATCAACTATATTGTTATATGACAATTCTTTACCTTGAAGAATATCTGCATTTGAAATATTTTTATTTTGAAGATTATCAAATGTAAGAAGAGAAGCTGATTGATGAGGATTTTCTCCATATCTCAAGGCGGTACTTTTTAAAAAATTATAATTAGGAACTTTTTCAATATCTCCTTGTAAATAAGTCGAAATAGATTTATTGTAATTCGCCATCAGTTTAAAGACTTTTTGTGATAAATGTTTCCTAGTTTCATACGAAATTCCATTATTTGAATCCCACTCACCAGTAATTTTTTCATAGTCATTAGGGTCTGATAACACTACAACATCTTTGAAATTTTTTGCAGCCGCTCTTATCATTGTTGGCCCTCCAATATCAATATTTTCTATAGCGTCTTCAAAGGAACAATCTTTTTTTATGGTTTCTTCAAAGGGATATAAATTTACAATAACAAGATCTATTGCCTCGTAACCTTTTTCTTTTAAAAGCTCTAAATCAGAATCACGCCTTGCAAGAATACCTGCATGAATTTTCGGATGAAGAGTCTTAACTCTTCCATCCATCATTTCATTAAATCCTGTAAATTCAGATACCTCGATTACAGAATTAGTTATCTTTTTAATTGCGTTATAAGTTCCACCAGTTGACAATATTTTTATGTTTCTCTTGATTAAGAAATTTATAATGTGATCTAGATTACTCTTGTCTGAAAGACTTATTAAAGCTGTTTTAGGATTAACAATATTCATTTACCAATATTATATTTTTTAAGCTTAGTTCTGAGAGTTGTTCTATTGATGCCTAAAATTTTTGCTGCTTTTGATTGATTATTATTAGAAAAATTCATTACCGAGTTTAAAAGAGGTGGCTCAACCTCATTTAATACCAGCTGATAAACATCAATAGGAATATTGCTCTGATCAAGTTGATTAAAGTATCTCTTCATAGCCTTTCTAACCTCATCCCTGAGGGGTTTTTTAGAATAGCTATCAAAAGATTTCTTTTTATTTCCCAAAATAAATAATTAATGTAAAGAAGACTAAGTTTACAGTTGTTTAAAAATTGCTCAATAGATTTTTAGAGATTTATAGATGTTTTTTCACTGTACTCAGTTGAAAAATATTTAAATTCATTGTCTTTGATCCATATTTTAATCACAGAAGTATAGTTAGGATAAAAATACATAATAGTATCTTTCTTAGCTAACTTACTTAAAAGTGCATTAATAACCATAAAGTGAGTAAAAATTATCGTATTTTCTTTATATGACTTAGATTTAAAGTAAATTTTATTGCTCCAAGATTTAATAATATTAGGAAGTTTATCTCTTTTGGTTTTAATAATTTTTTTTAACCATTCCTGTTTTTGATTTTGAGTGATATCTTTTGAGGGTATCTCTATAAACACCTCATCAATATTTAATTTTTTATCAAATTTTTTTGCAAGTGGTTTTGCTGTTTCAATTGCTCTAGATTTAGGACTAGATACGAAAGAAAAATCTTCTAAATTTTGAAGTTCCTTATGTTTTAGAAGATTGGTTGATTGCAAATATCCATTATCACTTAGACTTGGATCTGATAGATTACCCCAAGATCCATCTGCTTCAGCATGCCTAACAAATATAATTTCAATCTGTGACATTTATTTTGCTGTAGTAGCTATAATATTAAGGTGAGAATTCATAGAGTATTTTGTAAGTCTGTATCTAAGTCTGAAAAAAAGTTTAATTTAGATAATATCCAATCACATCACCTAATAAAAGCCCTTAGATTAAAAGAAGGCGATAAAGTTGAGGTTTTTGATGGAGAAGGCATTACAAGTATATGTAAAATATTAAAAATTTCAAAAAAAGAATGCTCATTAGAGAGGCTAGGCACACAAATAAAACAAAAATTACCAAAAAGAAAACTGTCAGTTGTAGTACCTTTTATAAAAAAAAATAATTTTAATTTCATGTTACAAAAATTAGCAGAAATTGGAGTAAATACTTTTATAGTTTATAAACCTGATCTATTAGATCAAAGTGTTTCCAAAAATGATCTTAAAAAATTTTTAAACAAATCTTTAGACATACTCATTGCTGTTTGCAAGCAATGCGGAAACAACTTTATACCAAAAATTTATCAATGTGAAAGTCTAGAAATTGCATTAAATGCAATAAATAAAGGTGATGATAAATATATTTTTGATACCGAAGCTATTAAATACTTTACTCAAGAGGATTTAGATAAAAAATCATCAGTTTCAATTGTAACTGGACCAGAATCAGGCTTCTCCGAAAAAGAAATAGCTATTATTAATAATAAAGAAATTAAGTTGAGATATCTTGGCAAAAACATATTAAGATCTGAAACAGCACCAATATATGTTTCTTCACTAGTTAAAAATCATTTTGGTAAAATGCAGAGATGACAGAGAAAGTTTTATTTATTACTGATCCATTTGATGATCTAAACACAAAAAAAGACACTTCAATATTAATGATGGAAGAGTCTTTTAAAAATTCATATAAGGTTTTTCAATGTGAAACTAGTGACTTATTTATTGAAAATGCCAAAGTATATGCAAGTTCCAAAAATATTGTTCAAAATAAATCAAAATTTGTAGCTGAAAATGACAAATTTGATTTAAATATAACAGATTTCAAAATTTGCTTTATGAGAAAAGATCCACCAGTAGATGAAAATTATATAAATGCACTTCATTTATTAGGACTAGCTGAGAGTCATGGCGCCAATATATATAATAAACCGAATGCTTTAAAAAACTTTAATGAAAAAGTTTTTGCTGTTCACTTTTTTAAATATATACCCAAAACTATAATCACATCAAATATACAGAAAATAGAAAAATTTTTTCAGAAACAAAAGAGTATGGTAATTAAGCCTCTTGATGGCATGGGGGGTAATTCGATATACAAGATTGATGAACTCAATAATAAAAATATCAATTTAATTAAATTAATGACAAAGTCAGGCCTAACAAAGATTATTTGCCAAGAATTTATTAAAGATGTTTATAGTGGTGATGTTAGGATTTTAATTATTAATGGCGAGCCTTTTAGGAAAACATTAGCAAGAATTCCTCAAAAAGGTAACTTCAAAGGTAATCTAGCAGCAGGTGGGAGAGGTATTGCTAAAGATATAACTGACTTTCAAGAAAAGTTAGGAAAAGAAATAGGGACTTTTTTAATGACAAATGGAATTAGCTTTGCGGGAATTGATGTGATTGGAGAATATTTAACTGAAATAAATATAACAAGTCCAACATGCGCAAGAGAAATATATGATCAAACGAATTTAAATCCAATTTCAGAATTGTTCAAAGATTTATGAGCTCTTTGTCACATAATCATAATATAAGCAGACGCTCTCTTACTTTTAATAAATCTTTCATCATCTCAGTCATAATTCATCTGTTAATTATTTTTGGTATTTCAATAACAACATATTATAAATTACCTATTTTTAAAGAATCACAAATTATCAATGTTAAGTTTGCGAACTCAAATCAAGACTCTGTTATCAAAACAAATAATCTAGCTGACTCAAAATCAAATCAAGACCTAACATCAATGAATATTGAAAATAATAAAAAATCAAATAATATTTCTAGGTCGTTCAAAATAAAAAAACTTAAATCAAATTCCATAGTTAACAGTGACGAAGCTATATATTTAAATTTGTGGCAGAGAAAAATTGAATCCACTGGTGATAATGTTATTTCAAATGAAGAAAATGTATTGAATGGAAAAGTACAAATACTGGCATCCATAGATTTGAACGGTAATCTTGTAAATTCAAAAATTTTAATTTCTTCTGGAAATGCAATAATTGATAATATGGCTATTAAAATATTGGAGGATGCTGCTCCCTTTTCTCCATTTAATGAAACTATGTCGAATGAATATAGTGTTCTTGAAATAGTAAGGGATTGGAACTTTTCATCAAATTAAATGCAGATTCTTGCATTTGATTTCGGTATAAAAAAGATAGGGGTTGCTGTTGGTCAAACCTCAACATACACTTCTTCTCCACTTCTAATAATTAAAAATAAAGATGGTAAGGTAAACTGGGAAGAAATTAATAAACTTATAAATGAATGGAAACCGGAATTAATTATAGTTGGTAAACCGTTGAATATGGATGGCACAGATAGTGAAATTATGAAAAAAGTTGATAGATTTTTTAAAAAACTTAAAAGTTTGCATCATGCAAGATATGAATATATTGATGAGAGATTGACTACATTTGAGGCTAAACAAATATTAGCAGAAAATAAAAATAATAATATTGATGCAAATGCAGCAAAAATACTCATAGAAAACTGGTTTGAAATTAATAGACAAAAATAATTTATGTATATACCTGAATCATTTATTGAAAGGCTACTAAACTCGATAAACATTGTTGAAGTAATTCAAAAACGAAGACAGATTGAAAGAAGAGGTGGAGCTTATATGGCCAAATGTCCTTTTCATAAAGGTGGCGAGGAAAAAAATGCATCCATGAAAATCTATGAGGAAACTGGAACCTTTCATTGCTTTACATGTAAAGAATCTGGAAATGCAATAAGTTTTCTTCGAAAACATGATAATTTAGATTTTATTGAAGCTGTTGAATTATTAGCATCTTACGTTGGCATGGAAATTCCAAAACAAGAACAAAAAATAGAAACTACTAAATCGAAGAACATTAATAATTTAGCGGCTGAAATATACTACTCGCAACTAAAAGAAAATATTGGTAAAAGAGCTATTTCTTATCTTAAAGAAAGAGGTATTTCAGGAGAAACTGCAAAATTTTTTAACCTTGGCTATTCAAATGTAAAAGGTCCAAATCTTTTTAGTAAGCTATCAAAAGAATTTAGTGTAAATGAATTAACTGAATCAGGATTATTTGGCAAGAATGAGAATGGAGATTCTTATGATAGATTCAGAGATAGATTAATGTTTCCTATAAGAAATATTAAAGGTGATTGTATAGCTTTTGGAGGGAGACTGCTCTCTGATAAAGAAAATCAGGCTAAATACTTAAATTCTCCTGAAACAAAACTTTACAAAAAAAAGTATGAACTTTATGGCTTGTATGAAGTAAGACAAAATAACAAAAGACCAGAATCAATTTTTGTTGTAGAAGGTTACATGGATGTAATAAGTCTTCATCAACACGGAATTAAAAATGCAGTTGCATCCTCAGGAACAGCTTTTACACAGGAACAATTAAGAAAAATTCTTAACTACACTAATACAATTTATATTGTCTTTGACGGCGACGAAGCAGGTCTTAAAGCTTCATGGAGAACTGTAGAAAATGCTATGCCAATTCTTAGAGAAGATACGAGAGTTAATTTTATTTTTTTAGAAGATGGAGAGGATCCAGATAGCTATGTAAAAAATAATGGTAAAGAGGCATTCTTTAACCTTGCAAAAAATTCAAAATCTCTATCCGATTATTTTTTTGAAACTATCAAATCTTATGATAATCTATCTAGCATCGAAGGAAGAACTTCAGTGTCAAAATTTGCACTTCCATTTATCAAATCTATTTCTAATGAAACGTTAAAGCAGGCCTATATAAATGAAGTTTCAAAAGTTTGTAATATTGATTTTGCAAAACTGATTGAGGGAAAGCAAAGCAATAAAGCTAGAGCAATTCCAAGCGATGAGAAAGTGAAAGCTGATTCGAAATCTATTTTAAAAAAAGCTGTTATGGGAATATTTTCTTCATTGATTCAATATCCAGAATTATCTAAAAGTAACTTATTTAATCTTATTAAGTCAGATTCGAATTTCTCCTTTCTTTTAGAAATAAAAGAGATCTTTATAAATAACCCTGATCTATCTAATTCAATGATTTTAGATAAAATTAAAAATGAAAAAATTAGAAACGTTTTCGGTGAAGTTCTTGTATCTGAAATTAAGATGACTGAACCAGATGCACTAGCAATGATGAAAGATTGTATTGAATTAATTTGTCAGTCTTACTCTGAAAGAGAGGAACTTTTAAGAGAAAAGTATACAATGCATGAGCTTTCGTCATCTGAAAAAAGAGAATTACAACAAATAATTCTAAAAAAAGCTAAAATGTCGCAGGATGATAAAGCATTAATTAAAAAATTAAGCTCTACGTAGATTGATTTTTTATAATTAATCATTACATAAAGGTGATACATAAGAGGTTGAATTTGTGGATAAATTAAATCAAAAGGGCTCAAGAATAGCAGAGCTTATTGAAAAAGGTCGAGAGCAAGGTTACCTAACCTATTCTGATGTTAATGATCATTTGCCTGATGATATTTCTGATCCGGATCAAGTTGATGAAATTATTGGAATGATTAATGATTTAGGTCTTCAGGTCCATGAAACAGCTCCAGATGCAGATACATTAATGTTGGCTGAGTCTGAAAATTCAGATGACATAGCCCTTGAGCAAGCTGCTGAAGCATTGGCAGCAGTAGAGAGTGAAACTGGAAGAACAACTGATCCTGTAAGAATGTATATGAGAGAAATGGGCACAGTTGATCTCTTAACACGAGAAGGTGAAATAGAAATTGCAAAAAGAATTGAAGAGGGAATGAGAGATCTCCTTGATGCAAGTGTAATGTACCCAAAAACAGTTGATTATGTTTTGCATTATTTTCAGTTAGTAAAAGATGGCGAGAAGAAGATCAGTGATTTTTTAACGGGCTTTTTAGAAGAAATGGAAGTAGTGCCATCTGCAGGACCAGGAAGTCAAAGAGCAAAAGAAGAAGCTGAAGCTGCAGAGTCGTCTGACGAAGAAACGTCATCAGGACCTGATATGAAGGAAGTTCAAAGAAGGATGACAAATCTTAAACGTCAATTTAACAAAACTACTAAGGTTATTGAAAAGAAAGGAAGGTATTCTAAAGAGGCCAATGCCGAATTTAAAAAGCTAGGACAAATTTTCCAATTTTTAAAATTTAGTCCTAGAATGTTTGAAGATATTACTGCTATTGCAAGACATGGCTTAAATGTTTTAAGAGATAAAGAAAAATTCATTCAAACACAACTTGTTAAAAATGCTCGGATACCTAGAAAAGAATTTTTACAAATGTACCCGGAAAATCTAAATAAAGTTAGGTGGGTAGACAGTTTAATGAAAGAGAAGAAATACAAAAAAGATCTTTTAGAAGCAGTAAAACAAGATGTCGTAATCGCACAAAAAGATATTATTGAGCTCGAAAATAAAATTGGCTTAACTGTCAAAGACATAAAAGAAATCAATCGAAATATGTCAATGGGCGAGACTAAAATGCGTCGAGCTAAAAAGGATATGGTTGAAGCAAATTTAAGACTAGTTATTTCTATTGCTAAGAAATACACAAATAGGGGGCTTCAGTTTCTTGACTTAATTCAAGAAGGTAACATTGGGTTGATGAAAGCGGTTGACAAGTTTGAATATAGAAGGGGTTATAAATTTTCAACTTATGCTACATGGTGGATTAGACAAGCCATCACTAGATCTATTGCAGACCAAGCTAGAACTATTAGAATACCAGTGCATATGATTGAGACAATCAATAAACTCAATAGAGTTTCACGTCAAATGATGCAAGACATGGGAAGAGAACCTACTCCTGAGGAATTAAGCAAAGAGCTCGATATGCCAGAAGATAAAGTTAGGAAAGTTCTTAAAATAGCTAAAGAGCCTATTTCAACTGAAACTCCAATTGGAGATGATGAAGATTCAAGCTTAGGTGATTTTATTGAAGATACTGTGATTGAATCACCTTTGGAAAATGCAACAGAAGAAAGCTTGCACTTTGCAACTGATGATGTTCTAGCTTCACTCACAGCTAGAGAAGCAAAAGTTTTAAGAATGAGATTTGGAATAGGTATGAATACTGACCATACGCTTGAAGAAGTTGGTAAGCAATTCGATGTTACTAGAGAGAGGATAAGACAAATAGAAGCAAAAGCGTTAAGAAAATTAAGGCATCCTAGTAGATCAAGTCATTTGAAAAGTTTTTTAGACGAGTAGAATTTATTTCCACTTTCCTTTTCTACCTGATAAATCCCAATTAATTCTACTCCATAATAATTTAATCCTTTTCTCGACATATCTTTTTGCAAAGAACTTGAAGAGGACCGGCAGCGGAATAAAAGCATGAGAGCCAATACCATCAATTATTTTTATAATAATTTTATTATCTTCTTTTTTTAAAACTAGGTTATGAGGAAGGAGATTTTTTGTTAAAACTAAATGTTTTCTTAACCAGGATTGGAAATCTTTAATTGCATTTTTAATTTCAATTGTAAGCCCATTTTTTAAGAGATAACTTTCAAGTGTCTCTGCAATCTCATCTCCATTTCTAATTAGTTCAGTCTCTGATGCCATACCAATAGAAGTTTCTTTCATTCCATACCATATAGCTAAATGCTTCCACACTTCTGGATCATTTTTTTTTAGTGCTTTTTGATTATAACCATCTCTCTCTCTTGAGTTATCATCAAAGCTTTCTAATGATCTAAATTTTTTATACCAAGGTTTATTTTTTTTTATCTTTTTGAGCAATCCTTTATGAATAACCTTAAGACATCTATCAGAATTATTAGGATGAACAAAACATATTCTGTTACCACCTTCAGCGAAAGGAGTTATGCCATTTAAATCAATCATAATAAGACAATAGCCTATCAGGTTTATTTAAAGACTTCCTTAAAAAATTAATTCTTATATAATTATCGCTCTTTTGTTCGCGTGAACATAGGGCCTGTAGCTCAGTTGGTTAGAGCAGTGGACTCATAATCCATTGGTCGGAGGTTCGAGTCCTCCCGGGCCCACCATTATTGAATTTCTTGCCAAGGTGGAAATGGATCATTTAGATTAGTCCAGAAGTCTTCTCCTTTTAGCATATCATCTTCAGATACAAGACATTCATCTAAATCTTTTTTCATTGAAGTTTCATCAAGATTTTGGCCAATGAATACAAGTTCTTGTCGCATATCCCCAAAGGGTTCTACCCAATTTTCTTTTATTGAAGCCAGGGCTTGTTCGTCAGTAGGCCAATCTTTCTTTGGAACAGATCTCCAAAATAGTCCAGCATATCCATATCTTGCAATACCACCAGCCTGACTCCACTGTCCAGCATATTCAAGACGAGAACCTAGCCAGAAAAAACCTTTTGATCTTATTAATTTTCCATATTGCTCTGTGCTGTGAAGAAAATTATAAAACTTCTCAGGTAGGAAAGGTCTTCTTGCTGTATAGCTAAAACTAGCAATTCCATATTCTTCAGTTTCGGGAATATGATCGCCCCTCATTTCTTTCAGCCATCCTGGAGCCTCCTTAGCTTTATCAAAGTCAAATAGACCAGTATTCAATACTTTATCAATTTCAACTTTTCCACCTGATATGGGAATAATTTCCGCTTGAGTATTTAATGTTTTAAGAATAGCTTCAAGCTTATCAATATGTTTTTTATCTACTAAATCAGTTTTACTCACTAAAATTACATCAGCAAATTCAATTTGATCCACTAACAAATCAGCCACACTTCGATCGTCATCCTCGCCTAATGATTCACCTGATTCTTGCAAATATTTTGCTTCTTCATAATCTTTTACAAAATTTACTGCATCTACAACGGTTACCATTGTGTCAAGATTTGCTGCATTTGAAAGTGAAATGCCTTTTTCATCTTCAAAAGTAAAAGTTTCAGCAACAGGCAAAGGTTCTGATATTCCAGTTGACTCAATAACAAGATAATCAAATTTCTTTTCTTCTGCTAGTTTGTTTATTTCAATCAACAAATCTTCTCTAAGAGTGCAACATATGCATCCATTACTCATTTCAACGAGTTTCTCTTCGCTGCGATTTAAAGTAACTTCATTTTCTACTAGTGATGCATCAATATTTATTTCACTCATGTCATTGACAATCACAGCGACTTTCTTATCTTCACGATTGTTAAGTATATGACTAAGAACTGTAGTTTTACCTGCTCCTAAAAATCCAGATAGCACAGTAACAGGTAACCTGTTAGCATAATTATTCATGTTTAAATCCCAAATAGTGTTATTTAAATAATAGCAGACCTGTCAATACCTGATAACGAAATTTGTTGATGTATAAATTATTTTGTATTTACTTCAGCGTAAACTTTACTAGACCCATCTTTAAAAAGAATTAGAACGTTGTATGGTGTAAAACGATTTCCGACTTCCATTCCTGGTGAACCTAATGGCATTCCTGGTACAGATAAACCGACTGCATCAGGGTGACTTTCAGAAAGAAATTGATCTATATATTTGCTTGGGATATGTCCTTCAAAAATAAAGCCATTTGAAGATACTGTTGTATGACATGATCTATACTGAGGCTGAATTCCATATTTTTGTTTTACTTCGTCTAAGTTTTGATAATCTTTTGAAGTAATGTTAAACCCATTTTTTACCGCATGATTTATCCATTCCTTGCAACATCCACATGTTGATGTTTTATATACTTTAAACAGCTCATCATTTTTAACAAATTGAGTTTCTGATTGTGAAGACTCTATGTATAAAGACAGCATAAAAATTAAGACACTAAGTATTTTTATATTCATATTTATATTTTATTATATTTGTTATAAACACTAAAGCAGGAGAGTATTCATATGCCATACCTAATGGGCGAATCATTTATTTTGCCATCTGGCCAAATTATAAAAAATCGCATTTGTAAAGCCGCTATGACAGAAAGGATTGCAAAAGGTAATAATTTAACCAATCAAGGCCATATTAATTTATATAAAACTTGGGCTGAGGGAGATGTTGGTTTGTTGCTAACTGGAAACGTTCAAGTTGATAGGAGGCATGTTGAGGGCCCAGCAAATGTAGTTATTGATGAAAACAACTATAAAGAGCAATACGAATCTTTAAAAGCCTGGTCTAGAGCAGGAACTAAAAATAATACACAATTATGGATGCAAATATCTCATGCTGGAAGACAAACTCCTGGCGAGGTTAATTCATCTCCATTAGCACCATCAAATGTGAGATTAAAAATTCCAGGAAGAAATTACGGAACTCCATTGCCTATGACAGAGGAAGATATTTTAGATGTAATTGATAGATTTGCTTTTACAGTAAAAGTCGCTAGAGATACTGGCTTTACTGGTGTTCAAATTCACTCTGCACATGGCTACCTTTTATCAGAGTTCTTATCTCCTGATATAAATACTCGAAGTGATGCTTGGGGTGGAAATATAAAAAATAGGTCAAGAATTCACTTGGAGATAATTAAAAAATGTAGAGAACAAGTTGGCTTTGATTTCCCAATTTCAATTAAATTAAATTCTGCTGATTTTCAAAAGGGTGGATTCAGTGCAGAAGAATGTATTCAAGTTGCCAGTAAATTAGAGGACGCTGGCATTGATCTGATTGAAATATCAGGCGGAACATATGAACAACCTAGATTAATTGGCGTTGACAACGTCAGTATTAATCCTACAAGAAGTGAAATTAGAAAAGAAAGCACAATTGCAAGAGAAGCATATTTTCTTGAGTATGCCAAAAATATTCGTAAGGCTGTCTCTTTGCCACTAATGGTAACAGGAGGATTTAGGACTAAGCAAGGAATTGAAAATGCCCTTGAAAGTCGAGTTTGCCAGATGATTGGTATTGGAAGGCCATTATGTGCTGATCCATTATGTATTAAGAAAATGTTAAATGGCCAATTAGAAACATTGCCCAAATATGAAAAAACTTTATCTTTAGGTCCATGGATTTTATCTCCCTCAAGCCCATTTTTGATAATAAAGGCTATAAATGCTTTTGGATCAATGTCATGGTTTTATCAACAAATAAAAAGAATGGCTGATGGGAAAATGCCAGATCTCAAACAAAAAATTCTTAATGCATTAATGGCTGATGCTAAAGCAGATAAACAGGCCGTAAAAGATTATTTAGAAAATTAAAATTATTATGAGATTTAAATGAAAAGATTTTCAATTTTGTTATTAATTTTTTGTTTGTCATTAGTAGGCGAGGAAAAAAAACCAAACATAGTTCTCATTCTTATTGATGATTTGGGATTAACAGATCTCCAATCTTTTGGTGGAGAAATAAGTACTCCAAATATAGATGCTTTAGCTAATGAAGGCATGATTTTTACAAATTATCATACTACCCCAGAATGTGCACCATCGAGAGCAATGCTGCTTACTGGTATGGATAATCATAATACTGGCATACCAATGATCCCAGAAGTTTTACCGTGGAAATATCATAAAGTATCTGGATATGAAGGATATTTGAGAAGCGATGCATTTACATTAGCTGAAATTCTAAAACCTGCAGGATATAGATCGTATATGACTGGTAAGTGGCATCTTGCTTTTGGTGGGGAAGAAAAAGCTGCTTTACCTTTTAACCGAGGCTTCGATAAAACATTTATTTTAGATGCCACAGGAGGTAATAATTTTAATCATCATTCTTATTTGCCATATTATAAAGAATCACCTTGGTTCAAAAATGGAGTAAAAACTAATCTACCTACAGAGTTTTATTCAAGTAAGTTTTTTGTTGATCAGATGATTGATTTCCTTGAGGAAGATAAAGGTTCAGAAGCTCCTTTTTTTTCATATCTTTCATTTCAAGCGCAGCACATTCCTCTCCAAGTCCCTCAAGTCTTTATTGATAAATATATGGACACTTACAAAGGAGGTTGGGATGTTCTGAGAGAGCAAAGAAAAAATAAATCTATTGAGAAAGGTATATTCCCACCTAATAAAGAAATTGTAGATTCACTATCATCACTAGAAAGCTGGTCATCTGTAAATGAAGCTGATAAGAAAATGTTAATTAAAAGTATGGCAGTTTTTGCTGGCATGCTTGATGCAATGGATTTCCACATTGGAAGATTTGTAACTTACTTAAAAGATACAGGTCAATATGAAAATACAATATTCATTGTAACTGCTGATAATGGACCTGAAGGCAATAATCCTAGTGATCATGAAGCATGGCGGGCATGGTTTGAGACCTCTATTTATGACCGTGACTATGAAAATTTGGGAGATGAAAATAGTTATGTTTATATTGGAACTGAATTTGCACAAGCAATGGCAAGTCCAAGTCATCTGTTTAAATTTCATATGTCAGAAGGAGGGTTAAGAGTACCATTAATAATTAAAGGACCGAATTTTGAAAGTGGAAAAAATGATAATTTTTCGTTTGTTACAGATATTGCAGCCACATTAAGTGATGTTGTTTATGGCTCGGTTCGAGAAAACATCATAGGAAAATCACTGAAGAAATCTTTACAAGGCTCTAAAGAAAAAAACTATCTTGATACAGATGCTGTTGGCTTGGAGGTTACAGGAAATTCTGCGCTCTTTAAAGGAGATTATAAAATAGTTCGTAATAGACCTCCACATGGATCAAATGCATGGGAGTTATATAATTTGACTATTGATCCTGGTGAAACGAATAATCTCTCAGAGGATATGCCAGACAAACTAAACGAATTAATATCAGACTACAAAAATTATGTTGAATTAAATGGGGTAATTGAATTGCCAATTGATTATTCTTGGGCAAAAGAAATGTCTATAAATACTTTAAAAAGATTGCTTATAGAGTATATTTGGTGGATATCTATCGGATTAGTAATTGTTCTAGTATTAATTATTGTCATAATAAGGAAAACAAAACCTTTCATCAAACAATAAGTCTATCTTATAGATTTTCCTGCATTTGATTTGAACAAAAATTTTTCACTTCCAATAATCCTTTCATTAGAATTTGCAAAAAAAACTAAAAAAACAAGAGAATAATCAATAAGATTTTTATGGTGTCATCATATCAAAATTTTGATTTACAAATATATAAAAATGTCGTTTAATCAAACATAATGTCATAGTTTTCGGGGAGGTAGAATGACAAATCCAAATCATCCAAATGTTGACCAAAGTGATCGTGTAGTTCCAATTAATTTACGGCAAAGTGGAAGAACACCAACAGAATTATTAATTTCAACCAGAGTAAGAAAATCTCCATTCTGGCATCTGTCACATGAAGCTGGTTGTTGGAGAGCTACTGTCTACAACAGAATTTATCATCCTAGGGGTTATGTAAAACCTGAAGATGGTGGAGCTATGGTTGAATATGAAGCACTTGTAAATAGAGTAACAATGTGGAATGTTGCTGTAGAAAGACAAATAAGAGTAAAAGGTCCTGATGCAGAAGATTTTACAAACTTTGTTATAACTCGTGATGCAACTAAGATTGAACCAATGCATGGCAAGTATGCAATTTTATGCAATGAAAAGGGCGGCATATTAAATGATCCAGTTTTATTAAGACTGTCAGAAGATGAATTTTGGTTTTCAATATCTGATAGCGATCTTTTATTTTGGTTACAAGGCGTGAATGTGACAAAAAAATTTGACGTTGAAATTGATGAAATTGACGTTTGTCCTCTTCAAATACAAGGACCACTTTCTGAAGACCTCATGGCAAAGATGGCAGGAGAAGAATTAAGAAATGTCCCATATTATGGTCTTATGGAAACAAATATTAATGGTGCAGATTGCGTTATAAGTCAGACTGGATTTACCGGTGAAAAAGGCTATGAAATATATGTTCGTGATACCCATGAAAATGCAGAAAAAGTTTGGAATCAAGTTCTTGAAGATGGAGAGGAATTTGGTCTTATGGTTATTGCGCCTGCTCACCATAGAAGAATTGCTGCAGGTATTTTATCTTGGGGTCAAGATTTGGATCATGAGAGTTCTCCATTTCAAGTTAATTTGAGTTATCAAGTGCCAAGAAACAAAGAGGCAGATTATATTGGTAAAAAAGAGCTTGAAAGACAAAGATCCATTATTGACGACGGTAAAGAGCCATTTAAGATGAAAATGGTAGGCATTACACTTGGGGGAAAAGAAATTACAGATTATGCATCTGACTTTTGGTTAGTTACTGATACCGATGGTGAGGATATGGGATATGTTACTTCTCCTTGGTGGTCGCCAGAACTTGGAACAAATATCGCGCTAGCATGGGTTCCATGGTCCTCGTCAGAAGTTGGAACAAAATTATTTGTCAAATTACCTGATGAATACTCTGTAAATCCTGGTGAGCCTGTAGAGGGTGAAGTTGTAGAAGTACCATTTAGGGAGTCTGTTAATCCTAACAAACGAGAAGTAGAGGCAGCTAAAGGTAAAGATTTTGCTGAGTAGATAAATATTGCGAGGATTAAAAAAAGATTCTCGCTTTTTTGTGAAGCTGTTGGCTTAAATGTTCAAGCAAGTAAATATAGTGAAGATTTAAATAATCTTAGCTCAATAGTAACAAACGCAATACATGATAAGTAATAATAAAGAAATACAAAATGCATTTTTACTATTTATTGATATCCAATCTTTCATTAATACAAACAAATTAGAAAATGAGTTTGATGAGTTTCAGAGTTTAGCGGTTTCTGCAGGATTATCTGTAAAAGATAAACTTATTCATTCACAAAAGATTCCTTTAATTAATACATTTATATCAAAGGGAAAATTAGATCTAATTAAAAATACATTAAAAGACAAAGATATAGAATTAGTAGTTATAAACCATAAATTATCCGCAACGCAAACAAGAAATTTGGAGAAATTTTTTAATAAAAGAGTTATAGATAAAACAGAATTGATCTTAGATATATTTGCTTCAAGAGCTTCATCATATATTGGTAAGCTACAAGTTGAACTGGCTCAACTTAAACATCTATCAACGAGGCTTGTAAGGGGTTGGACTCATTTAGAAAGGCAAAAAGGTGGCATTGGGCTTAGAGGTCCTGGAGAAACACAGCTTGAAACAGATAGAAGACTAATTGGCAAAAGAATTAAGATGCTCAATTTACGTCTGCTTAAATGCCATAAACAAAAAAAAATTAACAGATACTCTAGAAAAAAAAGTAGGAATAAATTAGTTGCTTTAGTTGGGTATACTAATGTTGGAAAAACAACATTATTTAATAAATTAACAGATAGTTTTCAACTAGCTGAGAATAAGCTTTTTGCAACATTAGATTCAGTTACAAGAAAAAATAACAATCCTAAATACGGACCAATTTTGTTTTCAGATACTGTTGGATTTATTTCAGACCTGCCAACTCAACTCATTGAATCATTTAAAGCAACTCTGGATGAGCTGAAATCGGCAGACTTATTGCTTCATGTGGTTGATTTATCTGATCCCGACTACAAAGCTAAAATCAATGAAGTGAATGATATTCTTATAGATCTTAATCTGATAAATATTCCTCAAATTATTGTAAATAATAAAATTGATCTAATTAATGCCACAAAAATGAAGATTTTAAAAAATAAAAAAAATGATCAGATATTCATTTCTGCATATAACCAAAATGAATTTTCTGAACTAAAAACAAAAATTAACAATGAATTATTTAATGGAACTTATAGTGGATGGATTTCAATGGAAAATAACTTAGGAAACATAAGATCCATCTTATTTGATATGGGATGCATTGTGGAGGAGAGATTTTCTAAATGTGGGAAAATGCTAGCCAACATCAATATTGGCAATGAGGAACTTAATAAGTTTATAGAAATACAAGGATTTGAACTTTGCAAAGATGAGGATATAATTTTGGAATCAAATATAATTTAATACTCACATGAAGAAACTAGATGCCATATTAGAATCAATTGCGGAGCGTTTTTATCCAATTACATCATGGTTATTAAGACTGGGCCTAGGTACTTCATTTATACTCCATGGCTTAGGTAAATTTCCTCTTCCGCCTGAAAAAATGGTTACATGGTTTGAAAGCATGGGGTATATGTATCCTGAATTTGTTACAAGCTTGGTTGCCCTTGGAGAGGTTGGTGCTGGGGCCGGGATTATATTAGGTGGACTGATTAATAATCATTTGGGTAATTTAATCACTAGATTATCTGGTGGGGCAGTTGTTGTCATAATGATTGGAGCAATACTTATTGCTCATTCAGATTGGCTAGTAACAAAAAAACTCTTTATGAGTGAGCAAATTTTCTTATTTTTGCTTGGATTATTCTTTGCGATTAAAGGTAACAAATAACCTTTTTAAACTTCTAAAATTCTAACTTTACTCTTAATTATAAAAAATTATTAAAAAAATACTTGTAAATCTAAATGAGAATCATTATCATTCTCATTTAAGAAAGCTATCTTTATTGGTCATTCCCCTAAAAGTGTGCAGTTTTATGATTTAAATATCAAAAATCTTTAGGCGAACAAAGATAGCTTTCTGTTAATTAACTAGAGGATAAAAACAAATTAACAAAATTAGACAATCTATATACGATAATATCTCTCCACTATTATTTATTGTAGTTTTGATTTTTTCATCAATAGCTATAGGTATCAGTGCTCAAGAAAATAATGATGTTGAAGAAATAGAATCAGTAACAATTATTGGATCAAAAGAAAATTTAAATGATTTAGCAGGATCTGGTGCAATCATTTCAAATGATGATCTTCAAAATGCAATGGATACTGACATTCAAAAAATTCTTACAGCTGTGCCTGGAGTTTATATGAGGACAGAAGAAGGTTATGGCCTAAGACCAAATATATCTATAAGAGGAACTGCAATAGAAAGATCTGCCAAAGTTACCATTATGGAAGATGGCGTTTTGGTTGCTCCTTCTCCTTACACATCTTCATCCGCATATTATTTTCCAACTAGAGGGAGAATACACTCAGTTGAGGTTCTTAAGGGCCCAGCAGTAGTATCACAAGGTCCTCAAACTATTGGAGGTGCTATTAATTTGATTAGTACTCCAATTCCTGAAGTTAATTCTGGTAAATTTATACAAGAACTTGGTGAGAATGCAATGGCTAGAACTCATGCTTACTATGGAGTTAACAGTGGAAACTTTGGTGTACTAGTTGAAGTTCATGAACATTCAAGCGATGGTTTTGATTCAATTGCTAATGTAGGTGGTGATACTGGTTTTGATAAGTCAGATTTGATGATAAAAGCTAGATATAGTGTTGGTAATCATTCTTTAGCTTTTAAGAGAGTTGATCTAGATGAAACATCAGATCAATCTTACGTTGGATTATCACAAGCAAGCTTCGATGCTAATCCACGAAAGAGGTATGGTGCTACAGCATATGACGAAATGATGAATGATGGAGAACAAACATCTTTTACATACATTGGAGATTTTGATAATTTCGATGTTGTATTTACGTCATGGCAAAACGATTATCATAGAGATTGGTTTAAAGTTAGTGATTTTAATAATGACTCAGAACATGGCGAGAGAGATGATATTAATGAACTAATTAGTGATGCAAACAACGGTAGCGCAAATGCTCAGGCTATTCTTGATGGTGAATTACCTGTTGAAATAGAGTACAAACATAATAATAGATTCTATACAAATGAAGGTTATCAGTTCCGTGTTTCAACAGAAATTGGGATCCATTCTCTTACTCTAGGCTACAGAGATATGGAAGATTCAGAGAGCAGAGTTCAGGCTCACGAATATGCTGATCAAGCAGCAGATGGTTCTCTATCAGCTTTATATGGTTATGTTGGTTTAAGTGGAAGTAATAATAGACTTAGAGAGTCCAGCGCAACTTCATATTACTTAGAGGATACAATGGATTTCGGTAAACTTGCTGTAACAATTGGATTTAGATCGGAAGATTATGAACAACGCCATAGAAGATGGTCAGATCCTGCAGGACCAAATCTAACAGAAGTAAGACTTGGTGCTGATGGAAGTGGAAATGCAGATGTTAGAGATACAATGGCCTACAATGACCATACTACATCAAGCATTGCTGCAACATATGATCTCAGTGATGGTATAACTTTAATAGCTGGATTTCATGAAGGAATGACACCCATGTTTGGATCTGATCCTGAGGAGGCAGATAATATGGAACTTGGTTTAAGATATTCTGAAGGCACTACAAATATTGATGCTTTCTATTTTGCAAGTGACTATTCAAGACTTGCTGCTGAATGTACTTTAGTAAGCGGAGCTGCTTGTAATCCAGATGAATCAGAAGTCTTTAGTGGAGGTGAGGCCGAAGTATCAGGTATAGAACTTACTGGATCATTTGTATTAGATGGTGGAAATGGAATTACATATCCAATTGCAGTTAGTTACACTAGCACAGATGCTACTTTTAGTAATAGCTCAGAAAGTGAATATTTTGGAGTAGTAGCTAAGGGAGATGATTTACCCTACATACCAGACTCACAGAGTTCAATAGTTGTTGGTTTTATTAAAGATAATGGTTTAAGTGGAAGTGCAAGATTGGTAAATGTAGGTGGTTCATGCTCAATTGCAGCCTGCGGCACCTATAATAAAATTGATTCCCATAGCTACTTAGATCTGAGTCTTAGAAAGGCACTCAATAGCTCAATGGATGTATATGTTATTCTTGAAAATACTCTTGATGATGAAGACTTAATTTCGAGAGCACCAAGCGAAGGCGCTAGGTCACAAAAACCAAGAACGATGAAATTTGGATTTTCATATAATTTTTAATATTTCAGGGAGAGGGGTGCAAAATACCCCTATAATAAAGGGGTAACATAGCATTGCCCCTTTTTTTATGTTTAAATTATTTTTATGAAAGATTATTTAAAATATGATGATACACAAATTTTCAAATATGATAATTTTGCCTTAGCTATTATATATACCATTGGTCATATTTTAATTGCAATGACATGCAATAGAATTATTACTGGGGCATCACTTGATATGGCAGCTGCCGATGCATTTATAGAGCCAATAATAAATGGATTTTGGTTCTACTTTCTGCTTGTATATTTAAAGAAAATTTTGGTAAATAAAATTAATTTGAGTTTTGTCAATGTAGGCATCTACTTAGCTTTAATCTATACCATTGGTCACGTTTTCATAGCAATGACTTGTAATAGACTTTTAACAGGCGCACCACTAAATCTAGCTGCGATTGACGCTATTGTTGAACCATTAATTAATGGTTTTTGGTTTTATATTCTTTTTGAAGTAGTGAATAAAATCAAAAAAAATATCCATCAAAATGCTTCTGGATCCAATATTGATAATATAGAAAATAATAGCTTGCATCCCTCGAAATTAGCCCCAATAAATAACAAAAAGAATTTAGATTAAATATACAAAAAATCATTCATTAAAGTACAATATTTCAACTTAGTGTGGGGCTATAGCTCAGCTGGGAGAGCACCTGCTTTGCAAGCAGGGGGTCCGCGGTTCGATCCCGCGTAGCTCCACCATTTATTTTATTACTTTGATTTTACAAAAAATTATGCTTCTTTATTTGGGTCCCATAAAACTAAATTCTTAGTCTTAAGCCTATTCATAATTAACCTATATCTTGATTGTTCTTCACGCCATTCTTTAAGCCAATTTGCTCCGTCCCTTTCGGCATCTACAAATACCGCATTCGTAAAAACAATCGGGATAATTATTGATAGATGAACAAATATGCTTGTAATAATATTATAATTAATGAAACCAAGCCAAAATATGGCAATAATACCAAAAGCAACACTCCATATAGAAAATAGAACAAGCATAAAATATGTTTGAAGGCTTGGATCAGGAATATTTTTCAAAGGATTATACCTAACATCCATGAAGACTCTCCAACTATCAACTATAAACATAATAGATCTTCTAAATAGATTTGGTTTTTTCATAGTGAATATCCTAACAAAAGAATTAAGTTTAAATCAATTATAATTTCTAAATAGAAAATAGATATAAAAATAATAATTTATTGTATTTTTTTTTCTTTTTTTTGATAAAATAACTGTGTCTTTATTACAAAGACTGCACAATTTAAAACTAGGAGAATTAAAAATTATGTCTGAGCAAACAGAAGCTAAATGTCCTGTGATGCATGGAGCAATGACTACTAACAGTTCATCAGGAACATCAACAAAGGATTGGTGGCCAAATCAGTTGAATCTCAACATCTTGCATCAACATGATAGAAAATCAAATCCTATGGACGATGGATATAACTATAGAGATGAATTTGAAAAAATTGATTATGAAGCTTTAAAAAAAGACTTATATGACTTGATGACAGACTCTCAGGAGTGGTGGCCTGCAGACTATGGTCACTATGGACCTTTTTTCATCAGAATGACTTGGCATGCTGCTGGAACATATAGAAACACTGATGGAAGAGGTGGTGGAGGAACTGGTGCTCAAAGGTTTGCTCCTCTAAATAGTTGGCCAGATAATGGAAATTTAGATAAAGCTAGAAGATTGCTTTGGCCAATAAAACAAAAATATGGAAAAAAAATAAGTTGGGCTGACCTTCTTATATTGGCTGGCAATGCCGCAATTGAATCAATGGGTGGAACTACTTTTGGATATAGTGGAGGTAGGCCTGACATATGGGGTCCTGAAGAAGATATTCATTGGGGTGTTGAATCAGAGTGGCTAGATAACAAAAGATATAAAGGTGAAAGAGAACTTGATAATCCATTAGCTGCAGTGCAAATGGGATTAATATACGTAAATCCACAAGGACCTGATGGAAATCCTGATCCAAAAGCAAGCGCTCACGATATAAGAGAAACGTTTGGAAGAATGGCTATGAATGATGAGGAAACTGTTGCTTTGATTGCTGGAGGTCATACTTTTGGTAAGTCTCATGGTGCTGGTCCTGAAAATAACGTTCAATCAGAACCTGAAGGTGCTCCACTTCATGAAATGGGTTTTGGTTGGTCAAGTACCTATGGCTCAGGTGTTGGAAGTGACACAATAACAAGTGGTATTGAAGGAGCATGGACTGCTAATCCAACAAAATGGGATAATGGATACTTCGATTTATTATTTGGCTATGAGTGGGAATTAACAAAAAGTCCTGCTGGAGCATATATATGGCATGCAGTTGGACAGACAGAAGAAGATATGGCACCTGATGCTGAGGATGCATCGAAAAAAGTTCCTACTATGATGACCACTGCTGACATGGCATTAAGAGTTGACCCAAGTTATAACAAAATTTCTAAAAGATTTCATGAGAATCCTGAAGAATTTGCTGATGCATTCGCTAGAGCTTGGTTTAAACTTCTTCATAGAGATATGGGTCCTAAAACTAGATATATGGGTCCAGAGGTCCCTGAAGAAGAACTAATATGGCAAGACCCTATACCTAAAGGAAATTTTGATTTTGATATTGATAAAGCAAAGAAGTTGATTTCTGATTCAGGATTATCTATTCAAGAAATGGTTGAAACAGCTTGGGCAAGTGCATCTACTTTCAGAGGTTCTGACATGAGAGGTGGAGCAAATGGTGCAAGAATAAGACTAGCTCCTCAGAAAGATTGGGAAGCAAACGATCCAAGTCAATTATCCAAAGTCTTGGAAATCTATGAGTCTATTTCTTCTGAAACAGGAGCATCAATTGCTGATGTCATTGTATTGGCTGGAAATGTAGCTATTGAAATGGCATCAGGTATTGAAGTTCCATTCACTCCAGGGCGAGGCGATGCTACACAAGATCAAACCGATGTTGAGTCATTCCAAGTTTTAGAACCAAAATCAGATGCATTTAGAAATTATCATGCAAATGGTGTTAATACTCCACCTGAAGAAATAATGCTGGATAAAGCTCAGTTATTAGGTCTGACTGCACCTGAAATGACTGTCCTTGTTGGTGGCATGAGATCTTTGGGCATAAGCATGAATGGTTATGGATTATTTACAGAAGATTCTAATAAATTAAGTAATGATTATTTTAAAACTTTACTTGATATGTCCGTTCAGTGGAAACCTAACGGAACAGGTAATTCATATGAAGCTTTTGATAGATCAAGTGGTGCAAAAGTAAGAACAGCATCGAGGTCTGACCTAGTATTTGGTTCCAATTCTCAATTAAGAGCCATCGTTGAGGTATATGCTGAGGATGATTCTTCAGAAAAATTCTCAAAAGATTTTATTCTAGCTTGGAATAAGGTAATGAATGCTGACAGATTTGACGTTCAGTAAAAACTAGGCTTTTAATGTCCTAACATTTGATATTGACTGGGATAGAAGTATCCCAGTTATAACTATAATGTTACTGCCAAATTGAGCCAATAGTAATTTTGTTGACAAGAGACTAATATTTAATATTTCAAAGCTGTATATCCCAAAAATACCCACAAATGAAACTAGTAAAATTAGTTGATATGCAATTTTATTTCCCTGCATTAAAAATCCAGTCAAAGATGCTAAAGCTACTAATGAAATGCCAAATAATATAATCTCATTGTAAGAAATTAATGACGCATTAATAAAGACAACATTAAATACAGTAGTCGTAAATAATATTTGAACTAAACTGAATAATTTTACATCTAAGGTAATTTTGGGATTATATTTTTTGAAGAACTCTTTTGGATCTTTTTCTTCAACACAATCTTCGGGCCTCCAATATGTTTCAGAAAACCAAACTTTAATCTTATTTCTCCATAATTTTGTTTTAATAGTATCTTTGATCATAATTGAATAAACTTGAAAGTTTGCCCAAATTGGATTCCAACTATTTAAGGGTGTAGCCGTTCCATAGACTGGCTTTAAGTCGTCTCTTTGTGGAGTATATGTTCCAAACATACGATCCCAAATTATAAAAACACCACCATAATTTGCATCTATGTATTCCTTATTTTTAGCATGATGAATTCTGTGATTCATAGGAGTAATAAAAATCTTTTCTAAAAAACCTAGATGCCCAATATGTTCTGTATGAACCCAAAATTGGTATACAAGATTAATACCTGCAACAGTTACGAATACCTCACCTGGTACTCCAATCAACATCATCGGTACATAAAAAATCCATTTCCAAAGCCATCCAGTGCTAGTCTGTCTAAGAGCTGTAGCAAGATTATAATCTTCGCCATGATGATGGACGCTATGAGTTGCCCAAAGTATTTTAATTTCATGATGCATTCTATGCATCCAGTAGTATGAAAGATCATACAAGAGGAACGCAGCTATCCATGTAAAAGGATTTTTTACAGAAAGAAGTCCAAGATTTATATATTTACTTATATAAATAAAAATTAAACTTTGAACACCAAGATTTAACATAACTGGAAATCTGCTTATCATGCCAAGAGAAATACTCGTGAGAGTATCATTCAGTCTATATGTGTTTTTGCCTATAAATACCCCATAAAAATATTCAATAACTATAAGAACAAAAAAAGCAGGAACTGCTAATGTAATAATTATTGATTTATCAGTTAATACTTCCATTTTTTAATTATAAAGATTTTTATCTTTGTATACACCCCAACGCACCAAGCACATTACCATATTCTCTATTTTCTTTAAATAGACCATCTATTTTTGCAAGTTTTAATCTATCTTCAATTCCAGACTTAACAACAGTATTTAAGGATACTCGTCCAAGAAAGTAGACTGAAGATTCTACACAAAGCATAGCATTTAAGTAAGATATAGTCCCTATCACTTCACCAATCATATTTGATATCGATGCGGCGATGTCTTCATCTGACAGACTATCAATATTTCTAGCTTTAGCGAAGTTAGAAGCTGTAATATCAGGATACAATGAACCAATTTCATTGACGACATCTCCTATCAAAAAATCTAATTTTTTTCTATTACCATTTTTAGCTAAATCTTCAATATCTTTGGGTTTTTTTGTATTTATAAGTTGTTTTGATAATCCTTGTAAAGTTCCTCCACCAACAGATATTCCTCCTAAATGATTAAAGTTACCATTTTTATGGTAAACACAAGCTGTTCCTGTTCCAGCGCTAACTGCAACAAATGGTTTTTTAGCAATATCATAAAGGGCAATTGCACCAAGTCCAATTGCCTCTACTTCATTAATCTTTATTATAGGAACGCCTTTATACTTATTATCAAGATTACTAGATTTTCCACCTGTTACTGAAATTTTTTTAATTTCACTTACGTTTACATTAATAGAATTAAAAATTTTATCTATAAATTGATTATTTATTGATTCAGATGGAAATGTATAGTACGTATTTTTATTATCACTGTTGATAATAACATCAGTATTTGTGATCCCAAAATCAAAAGCTGCAAGCATACAGAGTCTAGTTTAAATAAATGTCAGGCCAAGACATTGGAAATTGTTGTTGAGGATTAAAAACACTATCACCAATTGATGGATATGCTTCAGACGCTGCTTCAATCTCTTCTGCAGTTATATATTCGCTTGGAACTAATCTAAACACATCAAGCCCTCTGGTGATTTCGGTTCCGTAGATATATCCGTCATAATAGTATGTAGACCAGTAACCCCCTGTGATTAAGATATCCTCCAAAATAGGACCACGGTCAAAGTAAGCAATTTCTATTGGATTAGACGAATCTGTAAAATCCATTATAGATATTCCACCTTGATACCAAGCTTGAACAAAAATATCTCTGTTAGGAACAGGAATAATGGAACCATTATGAGCAACACAATTTTCTGTTTCTAATTGGGGAGCAGGCATTTTGTAATGACTTTTGAAAATTAATTTATTGTCAACAATATCATAGATTGCATCCGCACCCCAATCTAGTGGATCCCACGCGCGACATCTGGCTCGGCCTCCACCACCCCATTCATCTGTGAAGATTACCTTTGTTCCCTCATTGTTAAAAGTAGCTGAATGCCAATATGCAAAACCAACGTCTGTGACAACGTCAAGTCTTTCAGGGTTATATGGATCAGAAATATCAAATAAAATCCCATTTCCTGAACAAGCGCCTGCTGCAAGATTTGAGGATGGAAATACTGTTATATCATGGCATTGATTAGTTGTATTTGTATCTTGAGTATCATCACCATGGTCTCCTCCACGCCATAAACCAGCAATATTACCGGTTTCTAAATCCATAAAAACTTTTGGACTTTTTACAATTTTAGATTTAGAAGGGTCATCAATTGGTATTTCAATAATGTCAATTGAGAAATATGAAGAACCACCACCGTCCCAACCAAAACAATCATTCTTTTCTTCATTATCTCTGACGCGACCTGTACCAGAATTATAAACAACAATCTTGCCTTCTTTTTTAGATGAAGATACTACAGAGTGTGTATGAGAACCTCTACATGTTTGGACTGCTCCAACTTGTTTTGGCTCACTTAAGTTAGAAATATCAAAAATTCTTATTCCCCTAAATCTTTCAGGACTTGAATCCCTATTTACTCCTTCTAAACCACAATCAATTCTACTTCTATTTTCTTCAACTGACATAATTAAGAGATTTCCAACAATTGAAACATCTCCTTGTCCGCCTGGACAAACAACTGACGAAACGAGATTAGGGATTCCATTATCACTAAGTTCATAAATATTAAATCCATGATAGCTACCAGCAACTAGAATATTATCTTTGAAAGCCATATCAGTATTGGCAAAAGACAGCATAGGCGATCTTAAAGATCTTGAAATTTCTGCAGTTGTTTTATCTTCATTATCTTCAGTTAAATCTTCCGATCCTTTTTCAGCTGGATTTGCTGGATCAAAAAAACCTGTTGGTTTTTTCATTGATGTTACTAGCTCCATATTTAAAATAGCCTCTTCAGCAATGAATAAACCAGCTGCTAATCCAGACCTAGGATCATCAGACAGATCAGTAAGGATGGCGTTCATTCTTTCTATTTCAACACCCTGATCATTTATGAGATCAGAAACAAATTCATTTAAAATAGGGTCATATGTATTCCCTGGATATTTCTTTAACTCTTCAACCATTTCAAGTGCACCATCATGATGATTAATCATTAGTTGTAAAAATAATCTATCGAAATTAGTGCTTTTAGAATAACTCAAATCATTGAGTTGTTTTGGAGTAGCCATTCCCTCCATTTTCATGGATGAATGCACTTTATGATTTTGATGATCCATATTAGATATATTTTGAAATTCGTTTCTATCTTTTAACCAGCTTTCCATAAAATTAATTTCATCTTTTTGAGACACATCTATTCTTTTAGCTAGATCAAGAATTGTTTCATTATTTGTTCTGGTATCAGCCATTTCAGACATAAATATTGCTTGTTCATGGTGAACTATCATTCTTTGTAGGAATATAACATCAGCTTTAATATAAGATGTATTTGCAATATTTGTTGCTTCTAATTCATTTAGAACTTTTGATGGATAGCCGGGAGCTCCTGGCTGAATAATTGGGGCGCTATTATCAGCATTTACCGATAATGATGTATTAATAAAAATAATACAAAATAAAAGTTGTGTGATAATTTTATTTTTATTCTTCATAGTCTATTTCTCTTTTTCATCAGTGATATCTTCAGATTCTCCTTCAATGATGTTATGAGATTCTTGATTACCGAATCTATTAATCCTGTTTGATCTATTCGTTTGTTTGCTTGATGCTTTAACTTTTGCAAGTTTAAAAAAAGCATATAAGGATAATATTGCTATAACTCCAAAAAAGATTGAATTCAATGTATTACCTGCTTCTGATTTTTGCCAATAGTCTGAGTATTTCTAGATAAAGCCAAATTAAAGTAACCATTAAACTAAATGCTCCATACCATTCCATATATTTTGGCAAACCCTTTTCAGCTCCTTCTTCAATAAAATCAAAATCAAGCACAAGACTCAAAGCTGCTACACCAACAATTACTATAGATATTCCGATACTGGTTAGTGAGTTTGAGGTCAGAAAGTTCAAGGTTGAACCAAAAAAGCTCATTATAAAATTTACAAAATATAAAAGAAATATTCCTCCAATAGCAGAAACAATCATCAACCTAAAGTTCTGTGTTGGTAATATAAGCCCAGATTTATAACAAACTAGGAGCGTTGCGAGTATTCCGAAAGTTAAAGCAAGTGCTTGTATCGCAATTCCAGGAAATTGAGTTTCAAAAATTAATGTTATTCCTCCAAGAAAAATACCTTGAGCAAGAGAATATAGTGGTGCAGTAGACCCAGCTTTTGAAGGGCTTCTAAAAATTGTTACTAATGCGAGAATAAAACCAATTATCATAGCTGGAAACATAAGCATAGGAATGTTCCATCCAATAAAAGCTCCACCAAAACAAAGAGATAGTAATATGCCCGTTTTATTGACAGCACCATCCAGTGTCATTCTTTCACTTGAAGGAACATCTCTTGAAAATCCATTAAAGTTTCTAGTGAAGGCAGGATTTGCAGACCTTCCAAATCTATTTATTGCAGCGTGTTTAGACATATATGTGCTCCTTACCAAATATCATAATATTAATGTATGATCAAAAAATAAATTTAAAGTTATAAAGATGTAGGTATTTGACCAAATTTTTCTAGTGGTTTTTTCATTTCAGCCCAATCACACTCAAAGTCATCAGGAGCATGTTCGTATTCAAGCAATCCTAAAGCTTCAAATTTTGGTCTTACACTTTCTGTTAGTAAGCCAATTCTTGATAGATTTGGAATAACTCTTGAGAATAAAAAATTTCGAAACATTTCAAATGACTTTGTTTCCATTTGAAACTTTCTTGCTTCTTCTTCTGACATACCTAAAAATCTTTGCTCTGATTTTGTGTTAATTAATCTTTCACGAGAAATAACACATGCTTCATAGGCAAATTGAGCTCTTTCTTCAATTTCCTCAGGAGAAAGTGTCTTAATAAACTCTTCTAAGTAATTAATTCCAAATGTTACATGTCTTGCTTCATCACGGACAACATAATGAAGTAACTGTTTAAGAAGTGGATCTTTTGTTATTGACTTTAACATTTGAAAAGCGGCTAAAGCCAAACCCTCAATTATTATTTGCATTCCAATAAATTTTAAATCCCATCTTTCATCAGTGAGAATTTTATCTAGTAATAATTTTAAAGATGGGTTAATAGGGTAATGTATACCAATTTTTTCTTGCAAATATCTATTAAAAACTTCAACATGACGTGCTTCGTCAAAAGTCTGAGATGCAGCATAAAGCTTTGCATTGTATGTAGGTGCACATGAGGCAAGTTGAGAGGCTACTAATAATGCACCTTGCTCACCATGCAAAAATTGACTCATTAACTCAGCTGTAGAATGCCTATCAAACAGAATTTTTTCTTCTTCAGTCAGATTCTCGTATGCTTGAAGTGTTTCATGAGGTAATTCTTCATCTGGTTCAACAATTCTCTCGTCTGCAGGATGTGTATATTCCCAATTTAAATCAATTGATCCATTCCAATTAAGTTCTTTACCTAATTCATATAATTTTTTAATTCGGTTATCTGATATAGAGTAGTCCCAATTGTATGAGCCTGTTAGTGGAGTATTAAATATTTCAACAACATCTTCAACTTGATTTTGAGTAAGATTGATATCTTCATCGAAATATATAAGATCCTTTGGAGGACCGCTTTGCTTACGAATCTTCATAATTATTGTATTTTTGTTTTTAAATTAACTATGTATTTTATAATAATTGCTAGTCATTGAAAAGTCTTGTTAGCTCATCTAGGAGAACCTCTCCAAGCTCATCAGCTCTGTTAATTGTAAGTGAATTTTTATAATACTTTGTAACATCATGGCCAATACCAATTGCTTGCAATTCAACAGGACTGTCATTTTCTATTTTTGAAATTATTTCCTTTAAGTGATTATCAAGGAAATCCTCTCTATTAGCAGACAAGGTACTATCATCTACAGGTGCTCCATCTGAAATAACGATAAGTATTTTTCTTTCCTCTGGTCTTTTGATTAGTCTTTCGTGAGACCATGCCAGAGCCTCTCCATCGACATTTTCTTTAAGCAGACCTTCTCTAAGCATTGCACCAAAGTATTTTCTTGATCTTCTCCAACTATTATCTGCGCTTTTGTATATGATATGTCTAATATCATTTAATCTACCAGGATTTGAGCTATTACCATTTATAATCCACATTTTTTTTGAATCACCGCCTTTCCAATGTTTTGTTGTGAAACCTAATATTTCTGTTTTCACTTGACATCTTTCCAAAGTACTTCCGATTATGTCACCACAAATGGCAGCTAAACTGATTGACCTTCCTCTCATAGAACCAGAATTATCTATTAATAGTGTTACAACAGTATCCTTAAAATTATTTTCTGATTCTTGTTTAAAGCTTAGGGGATAGTTGGGATTTGTAATAATTCTATTAAGTCTAGAGTTATCCAAAACACCTTCTTCTAGATTAAAAGTCCAATCTGTATTTTGTTTTGCTAAAAGTAACCTTTGAAGTCTATTTGCAAGCTTTCCTATAGTTGGCAAATGGGGTTTGATAAGATTATTGAGTTGATTTCTCAACCTAATTGATTCTTCAACAGTCACAAGATCTTTTGCTTCAACAACCTCATCAAAATTTGTTGTATATATAGAATAATCTTTTACAAAATTTTTATACTCGTCTTTTGGATAACTTATGGATTCAAGTTCATCTTGAATAGATAAATCATCAATTCCTTCAATTCGATTTTGCGTGTCTTCCATAACTTGAGGATTGATGTTATTAATATCAACGTCTACATTATCTTCAGATAATTCATCGATTTGATTATTTTCATTCTCAATATCATCTGTTGTTCCAAATGAATCATCAAAATTTTCTTCTTGATCTATTTCATTCTCATTTATCTCATTAACTAAATTTATTTTTCTAAGTAATTCTAATGATAAATTTTGAAATATTTTTTGATTATTTGCATTCGAAATAAGTTTTTGTTTCAATGGATTCAAAGAATTATCAATTTTGTATCTTTCAATAAATTTGCTTAAAACATATTTTGATTGCTCACTTAAATTAAAATTTGCTGCTTCTTTTAACCACAAATTAGCACCATATGAAATAAAGTTAAGTGATTTATGGTCTTCTAGGTCGCCACTTAGTTTATTAGTAAAGCTAGATATATTTTTCTTGCAGCCTTTATATTCCCTACAACCAAGTAACTCAACTCTTGATATTTCTAATTCATTGAAAATCATTTTAGCAGGTAGTATTAACTGCACCTCTTCGATTGATTTATGGAATAAATGCCAAAAAGCTTGAAAATCTGATTCGCCTCTCCATTTATCCAAATCTTGTTTAGACCTAGGAGCAGCTGGTATTAATATATTATTTTTTATAGGCGGTCTTTGTGGGAGGCCAGTATTTGATGAAATTTTTTTATTTTGTGAGATTGCTTTAACAGTTGAGACTGCTGCCTCATGAAGTTGCTCTCTATTTCTAATTAAAGGCATTGGAACTAATTTTTTGGTGCTTCATCAATCTCAATATCAAAACATCTTTGGAAATACTCCTTAACAATAGACTTCTCAATATCATCGCATTTATTTAAAAATGTTAACTCAAAAGAGCGAACTATATCTTTAAAAATTTTATAATTCTGACCCCAAGAAATTACTGTCCTTGGTGACATAAGTGTTGAGATATCGCCATTGGCAAAACCCGATCTTGTTAAATTAGCAAGTTTAATCATATTTTTAATCATCTCTATATTTTTAGCGCCCTTTAAGTTGCCTAATTTAGAGTTAATTACTTTAAATTCAAGCGAGGGATTAAGATAATTGAGTGTCGATAAAACATGCCATCTGTCCATTTGACCCTGATTGATTTGCTGTGTGCCATGATATAAACCAGTCATATCTCCAAGACCAACTGTATTTGTAGTTGCAAATAGCCTGAATGAGGGATGCGGTGTAATTACCTTGTTTTGATCTAAAAGTGTTAATTTACCCTCAACCTCAAGAATTCGCTGGATAACAAACATTACGTCGGGACGTCCTGCATCATATTCGTCAAATACTAGAGCAACTGGATTTTGTATTGACCATGGAAGCAGTCCTTCTTGGAATTCAGTTATTTGTTTGCCTTCATTAAGCTTTATAGCGTCTTTTCCTAATAGATCAATTCTGCTTATATGGCTATCAAGGTTAATTCGAACACATGGCCAATTTAATCTTGCAGCAATTTGCTCTATGTGAGTTGACTTACCAGTTCCATGAAAACCTTGAATCATAACTCTTCGGTTATGTTCAAATCCTGCTAAAATTGCAAGAGTAGTTTGTTTATCAAACACATAAGAATTGTCAACTTCAGGAACCCAATCAGTCTTATCTCTAAAGGCTTTTACTTTCAGATTTGAATCAATATGAAATGTGTCTGCAACACTAACTTTTAAATTTGGTTTATTTGAAAGGTCTATTTGTCTACTGCTCATTTTTAAAGAATTATTTCAAAGATGCATATCCTACCTTTTGGAAGTTTAAAGTTCTAGTTTTTTTGTAAACAATGTAAGATGTTATGCTTATCATTATATATTCATTATGACAGAAAGACTAAAAGATAAAGTCGCTTTGATAAGTGGAGCAGCTCAAGGCCTTGGTAAGGAGATGGCAAAATCTATGATAGCTGAGGGTGCTGAAGTATATATAAGTGATATAAATAAAGAACAGTTGAATGAAACAGCTAAAGAGCTTTCATGTTCTTTCATTCTTCATGATGTGACAAATCTAGAAGACTGGCAAAAAGTAATTGATCATATTAGAGAGAAGTCAGGTGCTTTAAATATATTAGTTAATAATGCTGGCATTGGCAATGGAGGCGATATTGAATCTATGGATTTAGATACATGGAAATTAGTTCATAATGTTAATTTAGATTCTGTATTTTTAGGATGCAAGTTAGCTCTTCCTCTTATGAGAGATTCAGGCAATGGCTCAATAATTAATATTTCGTCAATGTCTGGTATTGTTGCATCACATAATACTTCTGCATACAACTCATCTAAGGCTGCAGTCAGACATTTATCAAAATCAATTGCCTTACATTGTGCTAAATCCACTAATTTAGTTCGTTGTAACTCAATTCATCCTGTTTTTACAAGAACTGCAATGGTTCAAGGCATGATAGATGCCGCTCCTGAAAGAAATATTGAACAAAAGCTAATACAGCAAATACCAATTAGAAAATTAGCTGAGCCAAAAGATATTGCAAATGCTGCAGTATTTTTAGCTTCAGATGAATCTTCGTTTATAACTGGAACAGAAATTCTGATAGATGGTGGGTTAAGCGCAACCTAACATGAGCGACATTTCATTACTAAAAAAATCTCTTAGTCTTTTTAAATTAAAAAAAGCTTCAAAAGATACATTTTTTTGGTCTGGTAAAAACGTCGGTTATAAACGTATTTTTGGTGGACAGGTAATGGCACAATCATTAGTTGCTGCATATAAAACAGTTAATACCGAACATTTTGCTCATTCTTTTCATTCTTATTTTTTAAGACCAGGTGATATGACAAAAGAAATAATTTTTTCTGTTGACAGAATAAGAGACGGGAAAAGTTTTACAACCAGAACAGTAAAAGCAATACAGGATAATGAAGTAATTTTTAATTGTTCAATATCTTTTCAAAAGAAAGAAAAGGGACTAGAACATCAAATTGATATGCCAAATGTCCCAGCACCAGAATCATTAAAAAGTGAAATAGAGCTCAGGGAAGCATTATTAGAAAAGTTAAATATGAATAAAGATGATATGCCAATGTTTATTAAACAAAAAGAAATTGAAATGCGTCCAGTTGAAGAACAAGATTACTTTAATCCAAAAAGAATGCCACCATATAAAAATACCTGGATAAAGATAGGTGAACTTATACCAGACGATCAGGTTATTCAACAAGCATTTTTGCTTTATATATCTGATATGGGTCTTCTTGCAGCTGCAAATAATTCTGTTGGAGTAAATTTTTTAACAAAGAACCTTCAAAATGCCAGTTTAGATCATGCTATGTGGTTTCATAGAAAATTAAATTTAACTGGATGGTTTTTGTACAGTATAGAAAGTCCGATTTCAAGAAATGCAAGAGGCTTTTCTAGAGGTTCTATTTTCTCAGAGAATGGTGATTTAGTTGCATCATGTACTCAAGAAGGCCTTATAAGGTTATGGGATAGTTAGAATTCTCTGACGGTATCGGTTAAAAATTTTACTTTATCTGGATTAATGTTCGGTGTTATCCCATGTCCAAGATTAAAAATATATCCAGGATAGTCTTTAAACTTATTTAAAATTTTATGAGATTCCTTTTTAATAACATCTTTTGATTCAAGAAGAATTTTTGGATCAAGATTTCCTTGGATTGCAACCTTTCCTGAGGCAACATCAATATCAAAGTTCTGCATCGCAGTGTAAAGGCTTATGCAATCGGTTGATGTATTTATGAGTTCAGATGTTGAACACTTTGGACTTCTCAAAAATAAAATTATTGGAATATTTTTGGTAACTATATCATTTTTGAGAGCAGAAATTAAAGATCTTAGATATTGAAGAGAAAAGCTTGAAAAATTACTTTCATCTAAAATATTTGCCCAAGAATCAAAAATTTGTATTACATCAGCTCCAGACTTAACTTGTTCTCTGACATATAAAAAACAAGCATCCGTAAATTTAGCTAGTAATATATGAGAGGCTTCCTTATGTTTTTTAATAAAATTAATTGTTTTATTAAAATTTTTTGATGTACTTCCTTCAATAGAATATGCGGCTAAAGTCCAAGGACTTCCAGTAAATCCAATAAGTGGAATATTATTAGGTAAAGAATTTTTGATATTTGAAACAGCTTCATATACATAGGCTAGACTTTTTGGATAAAAAGGCTTTAAATTTTCTATATCTTCTATTGATTTTACTGGGTTATGAAAGATCGGGCCTTTATTTTCTTCAAATTTTACTTTCAAGCCGAAAGCATCTGGGATTGTAAGTATGTCAGAAAATAATATTGCTGCATCAAGATTAAAAGCTTTTATTGGTTGCAAGGCAAGTTCGCAACAAACATCTGGATTTTTACACATATCCAAAAAATTTTTAAACTTTTTTCTTACTTGTCTATATTCAGGCATGTATCTACCAGCTTGTCGCATGAACCAAATTGGAGGAGTTGATAGATTTTCTTTGTTTAATGCTTTTAATAAAAGAGGTCTACAATTATCCATGTTATTCGATATATCTTAGTATGCTTTTTGCTGCCTCTCTTCCTTCCCATATCGCAGTAACAACTAAATCTGAACCTCTTACCATATCTCCTCCAGAAAAAATCTTTTTATTAGAAGTCTGAAATTTAAATTTTTGATCCTCATCTGCAATCACTAATCCGTTCTTTTTGGTCTGAATATTAAATTTTTTAAACCATTGTGCGGGACTTGCCCTGAAGCCAAAAGCAACAATTACTACGTCGGCATTATAAATTTTTTCTGATCCTGGAACTGAAATAGGTATTCTTCTTCCATTCTGATCAGGGTCTCCTAACTCAGTTTGAACAGTTTTAACTCCTTCAACCTTATCATTACCAAGAATATCAATTGGTTGAATATTAAAATCAAATATAACTCCTTCTTCTTTAGCATTTTTAACTTCTCTTCTTGATCCTGGCATGTTTTTTTCATCTCTTCTGTAAAGACATGTAACTGATTTGGCTCCTTGTCTTATAGCCGTTCTATTGCAATCCATTGCAGTATCACCGCCACCTAAAACGACTACATTTTTTCCCCTGAAGTCAATAAATTCTGATTTCCCATTACTCATATTTAATAATTTTTTTGTGTTAGAAATTAAGTAATCAATTGCTTTGTAGACTCCTGGTAGTTTTTCACCTTTAAATCCACCCTCAAGAGAAGTATAAGTACCCATGCCTAAGAATATTGCATCATATTTATCATGTAAATTTTTAAATGGAATGTCTTTACCAATTTCTTTTCCAAGGTGGAACTTGATTCCCATTTCTTCAAGAACCTTCCTTCTCCTTTTGACAACAGATTTTTCTAATTTAAATTCAGGAATACCATAGGTAAGTAATCCTCCAATTTCTTCATTTTTATCAAACACATGACTGTGAACACCAGATCTTGTTAAGATATCCGCGCATGCTATTCCTGCTGGTCCTGAGCCAACTATTGCAACCTTTTTATTAGTCCATTTTCTGTTAGATAAATCAGGCTTCCATCCCATTTCAAAAGCTTTTTCAGTTATATATTTTTCGATAGAACCTATTGTGACAGCACCGAATCCGTCATTTAGCGTACAAGCACCCTCACACAATCTATCTTGGGGACATACTCTTCCGCAAACCTCTGGCAAACTATTAGTGGAATGACATAAATCAGCAGCTTCTAAAATATTTCCTTCATTTACAAGTTTTAGCCAGTCTGGAATGTAATTATGGACAGGACACTTCCATTCACAGTAAGGATTTCCACAATCAAGACATCTATGCGCTTGATTAGTAGCTTGTGTCTGATTATATTCACCATAAATCTCAACGAAATTAATTCTTCTTTCACTGGCTGATTTTTTTGCAGGATCGAATCTCCCAACATCTAAAAATTGAAAATTATTATCTAATTTTTCAACATCAATATATGTTTTTCTATCAAGTGATTGATTTTCTTGAATATCTGATTTCGCAATGATTTCCTCTTTCCATTGATATAATTTTTCTTTTGCTAGATTAAAATCAGAAATAGGGGAAAATGATTTAGTAAGATATCTGCCCTTTAATCTTATTTTTCCATAAAAATAAGGTGACCTTGGTTGTGTAAATAACAAAAGACCTTTTTCAATTTTATATTGCTTGTTTTTATTGGCCATAGTTTTAAAAGTGTATGACACAGTATGACACTTTTTTTGTTGAAAAGATAGGATTGTGTGATATAGTCTTATTTTTATTAAAGCTGCAACTAACATAAATGACAAAATTAGTTTCAAAAAAAGATTTTAAAGATAATTGTGGATTTGGACTTATTGCTAATGCAAATGGTGATAGATCGCACGAAATTCTAATAAAATCTATAGATGCCTTAAAGAGTATGACTCACAGGGGAGCAATTGGCGCAGATGGAAAGACTGGAGACGGTTGTGGAATACTTCTTGATTTAGATAAAACCTTTTTTAAAAATATTCTTTTAAATGAGCAAAAAATAAAATTAGAAAATGAATTTGCAATTGGTCAAATGTTTTGTTCTGAAAAATTAGAACATTTTCTTCCGAAAATTAAAAAAATTCTTAAAAACGAAAATTTAACTTTAAAAGCCATAAGAGAAGTACCTATTGAAATTAGCGTACTTGGAGAAATTGCCGCAAAATGTTTACCAAAAATTTATCAATTATTTATTGAATCTACAGATTCAACATTTTACGAAGATAAATTTGAAACAAATTTATTTCAAGCTAGAAAGTTTATTGAAGAAATATATCTAGATGATGAAAAACTATATTTTTGTAGTTTTTCTTCAAAAACTATTGTCTATAAAGGCTTAATGCTTCCAAATGCCATTCAAGATTTTTATTTAGATCTAAAATCAAAAAAATTTACTGCTTCTATATGTGTTTTCCATCAAAGATTTTCTACAAATACTCATCCAAGATGGCATCTTGCTCAACCATTCAGATTGTTAGCACATAATGGAGAGATTAATGCTATAAGAGGAAATAGAAACTGGGTCAAAGCAAGATCATCAAAGTTTAAAAGTCCAAGAATACCAAAAATTCATCAGTTTAAACAATTAGTAAATGAAACAGGATCAGATTCTTCCTCACTTGATAATATGATAGAGATCTTAATTAATGGTGGGGTAAAACTGTTTAGAGCTATTAGAATGGTCATGCCTCCTGCATGGCAAAACTCATACTTACTAGATCCTGACATTAGAAGTTTTCATGAATACAATTCAATGCATATGGAACCTTGGGATGGACCGGCTGGGATAGTTATGACTGATGGAAAGTGGGCTGTATGCATGTTAGATAGAAATGGTCTAAGACCTGCAAGATACCAAATTGATAAAAATAACAATATTACTATTGCCTCTGAGACAGGAGTGAATCCTATTTCAAATGAGAAGATTGTTAAAAAAGGTAGAGTTTCACCAGGCGGCATATTTGCCATCAATACTTTTACAGGTGAAATTCTTAATCAAAATCAAATTGACAATGATTTAAAATCTAAATTTCCATATAGAGAATGGCTCAAAGAGAAGACAGTATATATTGAATCTAGCTTAGATAAATATGAAGGTCCAGGATTAAAAAAAATTAATAATAATGACCTAAATGTTTTATCAAAGTTATTTTTACTTCATAAAGAAGAAAGAACCTCAGTCATTAAACCTCTAGCAACAGATTCAAATGAGGGAACAGGGTCGATGGGTGACGATACTGCACTGGCAGTTATGAGTAAAATGCATAGACAAATATATGATTTTTTCAGGCAACAGTTTGCACAAGTTACTAATCCACCTATAGACTCATTAAGAGAGGCCAGTGTAATGTCACTAGAAACTTGTTATGGTCCAGAACTTAATGTGTTTGATGAAACACCAGAACATGCAAAAAGACTTGTGACCTCATCACCAGTTTTATCTTTTAAGAAACTTCAGTCAATAATTACAAATAAACATTTTGAGACAGTAGAAATTGAGCTCTGTTATTCAAAGAAAGATAACTTAACAAATGCACTTAAAAATCTTCAGAAAAAAGTTATTAAAAAAGTAAGAGATGGAAATGTGATAATTCACTTAGTTGAAAAGCTTCCGCAAAAAAATAAACTACCCATAAATGCTTTATTAGCAGTTGGTGCTGTCCATCAAAAATTGGTTAAATTAGGGTTAAGATCAGATGCTAATATTGTAATTTCAACCTCTTCAGCTAGGGATACCCATCAAATAGCATGTCTTATTGGATTTGGTGCAACAGCAGTATATCCATCGTTAGCCTATCAGACTATCCTCGATTTATCAGAAAGGAATGAGTTAAAAGGAACACCTCATGGAAACTGTGCAAGATATAGAAAGGGCATAAATAAAGGACTGCTAAAAATAATCTCTAAAATGGGTATTTCCACTATTTCAAGTTACAGAGGATCACAATTATTTGAGATAGTTGGATTGAACGATGAATTGGTTAATTTGTGTTTTACAAACTCTATTACAAGAATACAAGGTAAAAGTTTAGATAATCTCGATAAGGAAATGAGAAACCTGGATTCCTATGCAAGATCAAACCTCTCAGACATAAGTGTAGGGGGATTGCTTAAATATGTTCATGGCGGAGAATACCATACATACAATCCTGAAATAGTTAAGAAACTTCAGGAGGCGGTTTCCTCTGGATCTAAAGAAATTTATAAAGAATATTCTGAACTTGTAGATAAAAGACCTCCTGCAATGTTGCGAGATCTTCTATCAATAAAATACGATAAGAAAATAGATCTGAATAACGTTGAATCAAGAAAACAAATATTAAAGAGATTTGACTCAGCTGGCATGAGTTTAGGCGCTTTGTCTCCAAAAGCACACGAAACTCTTGCAGAAGCTATGAATAGTTTGGGTTCAAGATCTAATTCTGGAGAAGGTGGAGAAGCAAAAGAAAGATACAACACACCTAAGATGTCCAAGATTAAACAAATTGCGTCAGGACGATTTGGTGTAACACCTCATTATCTTGTTAATGCAGAAGTACTTCAGATTAAAATTGCACAAGGAGCTAAACCCGGAGAGGGAGGTCAGCTTCCAGGGGGTAAGGTAGATAATTTGATTGCAAAATTAAGGTATTCCACACCTGGAGTTACTTTAATATCACCTCCACCACATCATGATATATATTCCATTGAAGATTTAGCACAGTTAATATTTGACCTAAAGCAAGTTAACAATAAAGCTTTGGTTTCGGTAAAGCTTGTTTCAGAACCTGGAGTGGGAACTATTGCCTCAGGTGTTGCAAAAGCATATGCAGATCTTATTACTATTTCTGGTCATGATGGAGGAACTGGAGCAAGTCCATTAACATCAATTAGATATGCTGGATCTCCGTGGGAATTGGGTCTTTCAGAGGCACATCAAAGCCTGAGAGATAGTGGACTGAGGCATAAAATTAGGTTACAAGCCGATGGGGGCATGAAAACTGGTCTAGATGTTATCAAGGCAGCTATGCTCGGAGCTGAGTCATTTGGTTTTGGTACCGGTCCTATGATTGCTATGGGATGCAAATATTTAAGAATCTGCCATCTTAATAATTGTGCCACTGGAGTTGCAACACAAAGAAAAGATCTTATTAATCAACACTTTGTTGGTGAAAAAGAGAAAGTAATGAACTATTTTTATTTTATTGCAGACGATGTAAGAAAATATCTAAGTGAGCTTGGAGTAAATAGTTTAGAAGATATTATTGGACAAACTAACTATTTGGAACAACTTTCTGAAATCGATCATTATTTAAAGTCTATTGATCTATCAAAAATTCTATATGTTGATAAAAAAATCAAAGAACCACATTTTTGTAAAGTCAAAAAAAATGATCCTTGGGATAAAGCAACTCTCTCCAAACAAATATTTATAAAGGTTAAAAAAGATATTCTCAGAAATAAAAAAAGTTCATATAATTTTAAAATTTCAAATACTGATCGATCAGTTGGCGCTAATTTATCTGGATATATTGCAAGTAAATTTGGTGAGAATGGTCTAAAGAATGAAATTAATCTTAACTTTACTGGTTCGGCTGGCCAAAGCTTTGGTTGTTGGAATGCTAAAGGTTTAAATTTAAATTTAGATGGTGACGCTAATGATTATGTCGGGAAGGGAATTAATGGTGGAAGAATCATAATTAAAAATTCTTCTGATTATTTAGTAAATAATAAAAAAACAATTTTAGCCGGAAATACTTGTTTATATGGTGCTACAGGCGGTGAAGTATTCATATCAGGATCAGTTGGAGAAAGGTTCGCTGTTAGAAATTCTGGAGCAAATGCAGTAATTGAAGGCTCTGGTGACCATTGTTGCGAATACATGACTGGAGGACAAGTAACTATTCTAGGTGCGGTTGGATCAAATTTTGGCGCAGGAATGACAGGAGGTTTTGCATATGTACTTGATGAAGATAGAACTTTCTTTGATAAATGCAACAGAAGTCTTGTTAATTTAGAGAGAATTACTACTGAGGATATGCAGCCCCATAGAAAATATTTGAAAGAAATTATTTCAAATCATGCAAAATATACTAATAGTAAAAAAGCTAAAGAAATTTTAGAAGACTTTGATACTTTTGAACCAAATTTTTGGCTGGTTATGCCAGCAGCGTCAAATGTAAAAGACTTGTTAAAAGCAACAACAGCTAGCGCAGCTTAACTAAAAGCTTTAAGAATATTTTTATTATTAAAATTTGAAGTTTTGAAGGCCTTAAAATTCTTATCTATTAATACTAAATTAAGCTTTCCTTTGGAAACTTTTTTATCTGCTGCCATATATTTTTTTAAACCTGAGTATTTATATTTTTTGAAATCAGAATTCAAATTCAATGAATCAATTATCTCTATAACGTTTTTAAGTTGTTTTTCAGAAATATGTCCTTCATAAAAAGACACTCTTGCGGCGATAATCATTCCTAAAGTGATCGCAGCGCCATGCGAAATATCTTTGTATTTGTGATGTGCCTCAATAGCATGACCAAAGGTATGTCCAAAATTTAATATTGCTCTTATTCCGCTCTCTTTTTCATCTAAAGTTACAATTTTTGACTTAGTTTTGATGGATTCTGTAATAATGAGTTTAAGAATATTTTCATCTTTAGAAACTATTTTATTGGCATTATTTTGAATGATATTTTTAAGTCTCTTATTGCCTATGAAAGCATATTTAACTACTTCACCTAAGCCAGATTTATACTGAGAATCTGATAATGTTTGTAAAAAAAAAGTTGAAATCAGAACATAGCTTGGATTATAAAAGGAGCCAATAAGGTTTTTTCCTTGTGGAACATTAATAGCAGTTTTACCTCCAACAGAAGAGTCAACTTGAGACAAAAGGGTAGTAGGAATTTGTATATATTTAATCCCTCTTAAAAAAGTTGCTGCACAAAAACCTGTTAAATCTCCAACTACCCCTCCACCAAAAGCAATTAAAATATCAGATCTGTCAAAGTTATATTTGAATAATTGATTGGTTATTTTTTGATATGTTTTGAAAGATTTAGACTTTTCACCCTGTTTAAAAATAAAAACCTTTACATTTTTATTTTTTATTAATTTTTTTAATTTAGTAATATGTTGTTTTGGAATGCCGTCATCCGCGACTATTAAAACTTTATTTTTTAAACCAATATGTCTATTTAGTTGAGAAGTTGGAATAGTATTTCCACATATATGAACATCATACTTATTTAATCCTTTTCCTGTAGAAATGATACTCATTATAAATTTTTGACTAATTTAATAATTTCATCTGCAACCTCATGGCTAGTTTTTTTTTCAGTTTCAATAATATGATCAGAAACAGAATCATACAAATTTTTTCTATCCTCATGCAGTTTAGAAAGTATCTCAAATGGATCTCCATCTTTAAGTAAAGGACGATCTTTATCCTTTGCAGTTCTCTCAACTTGAACTGATATGGGTGTAGATAAGTAAAAAACTGTTCCTCTTGATGACAATAGATCTCTATTAATTGAAGAAAGTATTATACCTCCGCCTGTAGATAATACTATTGAATTTTTTTTAACCATCTCTGTAAGAATTGAACTTTCTCTTTTTCTAAATCCTTTCTCTCCTTCCAAATCAAAAATCCAATCTATAGATGCACCAGTCCTTGATTCTATTTCATCGTCGGTATCATAGAAATTAAGAAATAATTCATTAGATATAATTTTACCTACGGTAGACTTACCAGAACCCATTGGACCAACAATAAAAATATTCATAATTATATATTGATGGATTTTAACACCTTAGATAATAATTACACTTTTTAAATTCTAAATGATGTATTCTCTAAAATTAAACATTTAAAATATAGTATGCGTAGAATTGTGCAAGTTTCTTTTTTCTCAGGTATTTTTATCTGTTGCCTTGGAATAATTTTGATTCTTTCATTATATTTTTTTATGAAACCCACTTTTCCAGAAATTAAACTTGTTAATGAATCTGAATTACAAATGCCTTTACGAGTTTATACAAAAGATAAAATTCTTATAGGTGAGTTTGGTGAAATCAAAAGGCGACCTTCAAAATATCAAGATATCCCAAATAATATTAAAAATGCATTTCTTGCTGCAGAGGATGACAATTTTTTCGATCATCAGGGAATAAGTTACTTAGGTCTAATAAGATCTTTCATAAGGTGCTTGAGTCGATCAGGATGTCAAGGTGGAGGAGGGACCATTACAATGCAAGTTGTAAGGGGTTACTTATTAACAAGTGAGAAAACACTAACAAGAAAGACTAAAGAAATTTTTTTGGCCCTTGAGCTTGAAAGCAATCTTAGAAAAGAAGAAATATTTGAATTGTATGTAAATAGAATTTTTCTTGGCAACAGATCTTACGGAATTGAAGCAGCTTCTAATACTTATTTTAATAAAAATCTAAAAGACTTGGATTTAAGTGAGTCGGCTACAATAGCGGCAATTGCTCAACTTCCATCTAGAGTTAATCCTGTAAGTAATCCAAGAAGAACTCTTCAGAGAAGAAATTGGATCTTGTCGAGGATGTTGGTTTTAGGATTTATAAATAAAGAGGAATATGATAGTGCCCATTCGAAAGAACTTAAGGTAACAAATAATATAAATTTGTATGAAGTGGAAGCAAGTCACTTAGCGGAATTAGTAAGACAGGAAGTCATAAAAAGATATGGCCTTCGTGCATACAAAGATGGCTTTTCAGTTTTTACAACTATAGATTCAAAATCTCAAAAGATTGCCAATGATAGCGTTCTAGAGGAATTATTTAAATATGATAAGAGACATGGTTGGAGAGAAGCTAAAAACTATAAAAAGATATTTAAAAAAGATGAGATCAATAAATTAAAAAATCTAGAAACAGGATTTCTTTTTAATAATACAAATAATAATAATGATTTCATCTTCACTAACAATATCGCGGATGAATTAAATAACATCTTTGATAAACATCCATATTATAAGACGCATGAAAAAGCCATGGTAATAAAAGTTTCTGATGATGAATTAATTTTGATTGACCAGAATTTCGGATTAAAGGCAGTTAAATGGAGTGATGAGTATTCTTGGGCTAGAAAAAAAATATCCATTAACAAGCTTGGTCCAAAGCCATCTGGTTTCAATGATTTTCTTAAATTTGGAGACTTTATTTACCTAAAAGCAAGCAAAGAGTTTTATAAAATTGATCAAATACCTCTTGCTGAATCTTCGCTAATATCTATTAATCCAAATTTAGGCGAAGTTATTGCATACATAGGAGGTAAAAATTTTAATGAAAGCAATTTTGATAGAGTAAAATTATCATATCCTCAGTCTGGCTCTAGCTTTAAACCATTCATTTATTCTTCGGGCCTTGTAAATGGCTACAACGTTTCGACTCTGATAAATGACGCCCCAATTGTTTTTGAGGATAAAAATCTTGAAAGTGAATGGAGACCACAAAACTATACTGGAGAATTTTATGGACCTATTTCATTACGAGATGCATTAATAAAATCTGTAAATATAGTTTCCATTAAACTTTTAAGAGAGATAGGCATTAAATCATCACACGAATATATATCAAAGTTTGGATTTGATGTATCAAGACTTCCAAATGATCTTTCTCTTGCCCTTGGATCAGGAAATTTCTCTCCAGCCGAAATGGTCAGAGGTTACAGTGTCATAGCTAACAAAGGCTTCATATCAAACATGCACTTTGTTGATTTAATAATGAGTAAATCAGGTGAAATAATTTTCTCACATGAAAACTATTCCTTAAGTAAAAATAAATCTGAAATAAATGCTTTCCCATGGCTTAACACTTCAGAAATGAATATTAGTAAACCATATTATATTCTAAAACCAATTGAAAACAGTGAGAGAGTTGTTGATGAGCGGATCTCTTATTTGATTAAAGATATCTTAAAAGGATTTTTAAAAAATGGCGTTGCTGGAAGAAAATCTGCATATTTGAACAGAGATGATATCGGTGGCAAAACTGGCACTACAAATGATTCTGTAAGCACATGGTTTTCCGGTTTTCATAATGATTTAGTTACAACAGTTTGGGTAGGTACTGATGATTTTTCATCTTTAGGTGAAAACGAATATGGCTCTACTGTTGCTTTACCAATATGGTTAAATTACATGGAATATAAATTAAATAATTTATCTCTCAAACAAGATCCTATTCCAGAAAACTTATCATTTGTGAAAGTAAATAAAATTACAGGTAATGTTGATAAAGATGCAAAAGAAGACTTTTATTTTGAACTTTTTATTGACGAAAATTTAAATTAAGATTTAAAAATACTACTCGATAGAATTAACCATATGTTATCAATATATGTTGAAGGGGATTCTTTAAATTTTGAACGAATATATCTACTTATATTTCCTTCCAGAGTTGTAATAATTAGTTGAGCTGAAATCCCTGGCTGAGCAAATAAATTAGATTCATCCTCTTTAAGAATTTGCCTCAAAACTAATTCAAATCTTTCAAAAAACTGGTTAACGCTATCGCTAACATTTTGCTCATTTGCAGATAAAGCCTCTCTAGATAATAATCTAGCAAAACCTTTATTTTTTTCTATAAATAGTATGAAAAACATAAAAGCACTTTTAGCTTTTTCTTTTGATGCGATATCCATTTTTTTTAATTCATTACATTTTTTAAAAATAGTATTATCACAATAAGAAAATAATTCTGCATAGATTGATCTTTTGCTTGGAAAATGCCTATAAAGTGCTGCTTCTGTAATTTTTGATTTTTCGGCTAATGCTGCAGTAGTAACTTTGGATAAATTCCTCTCCTCAAGCATGCTTGCAAGTGATTGTAAGATAATATTTTTTCTATCTTTTTTCATTTATCACTCTAAATTTATATCAATATTTGGACAAATGCGAGAAAGTTCATCTAAAAAATTTCTCTTAATTATATCTAGATCTTTTTGAGAATCACCTTCAAACCTTAAAACTAAATTTGGAGTCGTATTTGAAGCTCTTATGAGCCCCCATCCATTTGTGAAATTAATTCGCAAACCATCAATTGTAATTTTTTCTCCTTTTAAAGAACATTCTGAAGAAAATTTTTCAATTATTTCAAATTTATTTTCATCAGACACACTAATATTAAGTTCTGGAGTTGAATAAGATTGAGGAAGTTTTTTGTTAAGCGAGGAGATGCTTTCATTTGATTTCGAAATCATCTCAACTATTCTTGCACCAGAGTAGTGACCATCATCAAAGCCATACCATTTATCATTAAAAAATATATGGCCACTCATCTCACCAGCAAGCAAAGGATTATGTTTTTTGATTCCATTTTTAATATGAAAATGACCAGTGGGCGAAATTATTGGTTCGCCACCCATTTTTTTAATTTGCATTGGTAGTATATTAGAGCATTTGACATCAAAAATAACAGAGCCTTTTTTTATGGCAAGAATCTCTTCACATAACATAATTAAAACCCGATCTGGATATACAATTTCACCTTCATCTGTAACCACACCAACCCGATCACCATCTCCGTCGAAAGCAAGACCTATATCAGCATCATTTTTTATAACTGCATCAATTAAATCTTTTAAATTTTTTTCTTTTCCAGGATCTGGATGATGGTTAGGAAAATTACCATCTACATCACTATACAATTCAATTACGTCACATCCTAAATCTTTAAATAATTTTGGTGCAATACATCCAGCAGCACCATTACCTGAATCAAGAACAACTTTAATTCTTTTATCAAAAATTAAAGAGATGTTCTTTTTTACTTCATTGATATATTCTTCTCGAATATCCTTATATGATATTTCTCCAGCACTCTTAAAATCAGCTTTTTCATTAATTAGATTATAGATTTCTTCTCCTGATACGGGCTTATCATTTATAACCAATTTAATCCCATTGTAGTCCTTTGGATTATGACTTCCTGTAATCATCACACCACTTTTAAAGTGATTTTTTTTTGCAGCAAAGTATAATAGTGGTGTTGTTACTAAACCCAAATTAATAACATTTATTCCATAATCTGATAAAGATTTTGACATTGAATCTAAAAGAATAGGACCAGATATTCTTCCATCTCTTCCTATACAAATTTCTTCTACTTTTTGTTCATTACATTTTATAGCTATAGACTTAGCAATTTTGTTAATGACTTTTTCATTTATCTCGTTTGGATAGATACCTCTAATATCGTATTCTCTAAAAATTGATTTTGTTATTTCCATCTTTTTCTTTTGTTATATGCGTGATTTTGCAATAATACTCTATCTTAATTATATCTTTAAATGTGTTTACAAATACTGAAAATAAATTAATTTGGACAAATGGTAAATTTCAGAAATGGAATGACTCAAATGTTCATATTCTTTCACATACTCTTCACTATGGCACTGGAGTATTTGAGGGAGTGCGAGCCTATAAAACCAAAAGTGGTCCAGCAATTTTTAGATTAGAAGATCATACAGAAAGACTTTTTAATGCTGCTTCAAAAATAGGAATTAGAATTCCATATACTAAGTCCGAACTGAACGAAGCACAACTAGAGACATTAAAAATAAATAAATTAAGTGAGGGCTATTTAAGACCAATTGTTTATCTTGGGAATGAAGGGCTTGGATTGCGTGCTAAGCATCTAAGTGTCAATGTTGCAATTGCTGCATGGGAGTGGCCATCTTATATGGATCCTAATGCAAAGATGAATGGTATATCTGTAGTAAAGTCATCTCACAGACAATATGATAATCCTCTTCACTCTGGGAACAAGATAATTGGCACTTACTTTAGCAATACAATGGCTCTTCACGAGGCATTGGACAAAGGAGCGGATGAAGCTATTATGATGGATAAAAATGGATTTATATCAGAAGGAAGCGGTGAAAATATTTTTTTAATCAAAAATGACATTATATTCACTCCAACAACCAAACATTGCTTAAATGGAATAACTCGACAGTCTGTAATTCAACTTGCAAGAAATTCAAATTATGATGTTGAAGAGAAAAATTTGGGATATGAAGATCTAAGAAATGCAGATGAAGCTTTTTTTACAGGAACCGCAGTAGAAATAACTCCTATAACAAAAATTGATGATCATAAAATTAAGAATGGTAAAAGGGGTAAAGTGACAAAAAAACTTCAAGAAAAATTTAATAAAATCATATGTGGTGATGATAAAACATATGAAGACTGGCTCTCACTCGTTAAGTAGAATCTTTGCAAAAACTTAAAATAGCAATACTCAGTTATAGAAGCGCAAAATTTGGTGGAGGCCAAGGAATTTATGTGGCTGATATATCTAGTGCACTTAGTCAAATTGGGCATAAAGTAGATGTTATTTCTGGCCCTCCTTATCCAGATCTTAGTAACAAGGTAAATTTGATCAAATTACCTGGTCTAAATTTATTTAAAACCTTTTCATTTAATTATAGATTAAAACAGCTATTTAAAAAAAATAGTAAGTCATTTATAGATTATTACGAATTTTTATCTGTCCTATTGGGAGGATTTCCTGAGCCAAAAACGTTTGGATACAGGGCTAACGAATATCTTAATAATAATAATAATTACGATATTATTATTGATAACCAATCCTTGAGTTATGGAATGATTGAGATACAAAGTCGACTTCCATTTATTGAAATTATTCACCATCCAATAACTATCGATTATAAATATGAATTACAAACTTCCAAGAAAATTAAATACAGAATATCAAGACACAGATGGTATTCATTCTTGAATATGCAAAAAAAAGTTGCTCCAAAAATTAGAACTATAATTACACCATCAAAAAATTCTAAAAAAGAAATAATTAAAGAATTTAAATGCAAAGAAAATAGAATTCATGTTATTAATAATGGATTAGATACAAATCAATTTAGACCAATAATCACAAATGAAAGAGACAAGTTTAGGTTAATTACAACTGCAAGTGCTGATGTTCCTCTAAAAGGATTAGATTTCATACTTCAAGCAATACATACTCTAAAAAAAGAATATCCAAAAATATTTTTAGTAGTAATTGGACCTTTAAAAAGAAATGGCCATACCTCGAGACTTATTAAAAAACTTAACTTAAATGATAACGTTGTTTTTAAAACTAATTTAACAAGAAAAGAGATTAGAAAACTTTATTCAAAAAGTTCTATTGCTATTGTTAGTTCATTATATGAAGGATTTGGATATCCTGTAATTGAAGCAATGAGCTGTGGTGTTCCACTTATTGCATCAAATGTTTCATCAATACCTGAACTTGCATCGAAATATGCAACTTTAGTTGAGCCTGGTAGTGCTGAAGCAATATCTAATAGTGTAAAGGATATAATCTCAAATTATGATAAATATAATGAAGTTGCATTGATTGGAAGAGAATACATAATAGATAATTTTAATTGGATAAAAATTTCAAACGAATACGAAAATATCATTTATAAAACTATAGAAAATTTCAGAAATGCTAACATTTAATTTCAAAAAATACTCCTTAGAGCATTCCATTAATATGCTAGATGTTGGTTGCGGAGAGGGTAGGCATATTTTTGGCGTGATGCAAGAATATCCCAACATAAAATGCACTGGTTTAGATATGGATGATAAATCTCTTGAGAAAGCACGTGAAGGTTACGAATATTTTGAATCCTTGTCAAATGTTGGCGCAAATTTTACTAAGGGTTCTGCATATGCACTTCCATTTGAAGATAACTTTTTTGACTTAATAGTATGCTCTGAAGTTTTAGAGCATCTTCATGAATATAATGATGCTGTTAAAGAAATTCACAGGGTTTTAAAACCAGGTGGAAAGTTTTATGCAAGTGTGCCAGCATATTGGCCTGAAAAAGTATGCTGGATTTTGTCAACAGATTATCAAAATCAACCAGGTGGACATTTAAGAATCTTTAATGAAAATCAATTAATTAATGAAATAAAAGATTCTGGCTTTAGATTTTTATCCTCAGATAGATTTCATTCAATACATAGTCCATATTGGTGGTTGAGATGTTTTTTTTGGAAAAATCAGGACTCAAATGTATTAGTAAAAATGTATAAAAAGATCCTTGAGAGACATATACTAAAAAAACCAGCCCTATTAAATTTAATCGACAGATTGCTCAATCCATTATTAGGCAAAAGTTTTTCTATGTATTTTGAAAAGCTGTAATCGTAAAAAAATGTATTTACCCTTAAAAAAATTTAAAGAAGAAAATATTTTTAATAAAAATTTCTTTCTTAATATGGCTCTATATATAAAGTCTGTCCAATTAAAATCTGGAGCAATACCTTCAAATTGTGATGGATCTCACGACCCATGGGATCATATAGAATCTATCATTGGCTTAAATTTTGCAAAAGAAAAAAAAGCCTCTCAACTGGCATTTTTATGGCTAGTTAATAATCAAAATTCTGATGGAAGTTGGTATTCAAAGTATAAGGATTTAAAAGTTGTTGAAAAAAATCGACCCACACATTTTGGACCTTATATATCTGTAGCAGCTTTACACTATTATAAAATTTTTAAAGATCTTAAATTTTTAGAAATACTTTGGCCAACAATTGAATTGGCAATCAATTTTGCAATTAATATACAATCTCAAAATGGAACTATACCTTGGTCTGTAGATAAAGATAACGTTATTGAAAATGATTTCTTATTAACTGGCTGTTCTTCAATTTTAAAAAGTATTGAGTGTGGAATCGCAATATCAAAAATTTTAAATAAACAAAGCAATATTTCTGCTTGGTCAAATTCCTATATTTTGTTATCAAATGCAATAAAAAATCCTTCAGGTAAATTTGATAAAACAAAGGACAGAAAACATTTTTCTATGGATTGGTACTATCCAATTATATCGGGATGTTTAAATGATGATGAAATAATTTGTTACATTAATAAGATTTACGAAGATTTCTATGTAAAAGATATTGGTGTTAAATGTGTTAAACATGAGCCATGGGTAACTGTTGCAGAAACATGTGAGTTTATTATTTCATTAATGATTGCTGGAAGAATAAGTGAGGCACAAAAGATTCTTTTTGACATTGTAAATATCTCTGATGAAAAACATATACCTTTTATGGGCTGGCAATATAAAGAGAATATGTTTTGGCCTGATGAGAAACCGGCTTGGACATCTGCCGCCTTAATTATTTCAGCAGATACTATATTTGGATACACAGATGCTTCAAATTTATTTACTAAAAAGCAATCAAACCTTTATTAAACATACTGTTGTATCGACTCTTTCGAATAGTTTGTAATTATCCTCAATAGATCTTTTATATATTTCAAATGGAGCTTGACCCCCATCTTCAGGATTTTCAAAAATATCATGAATTACAAGGGCGCCGCCCTTAATTATTCTTGGCTCCCAGCAATCATAGTCATTGTTTGCAGATTCAAGTGAATGACCACCGTCAATAAATAGCATACTTAAATCAGTCTCCCAATTTTTTGAAACTCTGGAAGATTCAGAAATAATTGGAATTATATTTTTAATACATAATTTATTTATATTTTTTATTAAAAGTGGAAAAGTATTTACTCTTTCTTGAGTAAAATCATATATTTCAGAATCAAAATATTCTTCATTTATTTGATGTTCCTCAGAACCTTTATGATGATCAATAGTATAAACAGTTTGATTATTATGTAATGCTCCAATTGCAAGATAAATTGTTGATTTACCACAATATGTGCCAATTTCCATTACCGGACCACTTTTAGAAAATTTTTTTGCCCACTTTAAAAGAGCAGTTCCCTCATTGATAGGCATAAATCCTTTTAATTGATTGATTTCATCTATCATTTTTTATAGATGCCATTTTTACCTAAGGTTGATTTAAATCTTCTGTGCTGCCAGAGGTACTCGCTTGGATTAAGTACAATTTTACTCTCAATAAAATTATTTAATTTTGTTAAAAATTCTAGCTCTGATAAATGATACATATCTAGCTCTTCAATATTTAGTATAAGTTTATTTTTTTTGTAATATGAATTTAGGAAAAAAATTTTACAATTTGTTTTTCTCATAATTTTATAAGGTGCTTTGATGGTAGCTGCTGGTAAATTAAAAAAATCTATATCTAATGATTTCTTGGATCCATAATCTTGATCAGGTGCATAAAGAACAGTTTTTCCATTTTTTAGCCATCTCATAAAAGTAAAAGTATTTTTTCTATCTACTATATCTACTAAACCTTTAAGTCTCCCTTTTCTTTGCACTAAGTTATAATTTTTTGAGTTATGTTCTCTCTCAATTCCGTAAATTTCTGCATTCATACCAAGAATTCTAGTATCTAACTCCAAATGAAGAGAATGCTTAAAAAACAAAAGAATTCCATTTTTAGATTTTTGAACGTTTAAAAGTTTATTAATACCATCAATCTCATATGGAATATTTTTTTGAATTCGTTTATTTGACCAAAACCATGCAACCCCAGTAGTAAAAAAAATATTGCTTAATTCAAATAGGTTTTTCCTATATATTTTATTCACTTCTTGTTCATCAAGTTTGGGGAAACAATTAATAATATTAATTTTGCTATACCTATTTCTTCTAAAAAAAAGTCTTACTAAATTATAAATAAACATTTTTCTAAGAACCTCATGGAAACTAGCTGGGAAGAGCATTAGGACTTGCCAAAAAAGTATAAGAATTTTCAATAAAGCATATTTCATGAGATATTAAGATGTATTATTACATTATTAGTTCTCGAAGTTATTAATGAAAATATTATTTTACAATGTGTTAGTAATAGTCTTGTTACCATTTATGGTATTTAGGATATTTTTAAAAAGTATAAAGGACAAGGATTACTCTAAAAATATTAAAAATAGAATTGGAATCTATGATCAAAAGCCAAACAAGAATCTTGTCTGGTTCCATGCTGTAAGCTTAGGAGAAGTAATAAGTTCAGAAAATATAATAAAAAAGATTCTAAGTAATCATGATGTGGTATTAACCGTTTTTACTCCAACAGGCTTAAGAGAAGCTGAGAAAATATATAAAGACAAAATTATTATTGTATATGCTCCATGGGACTTCTTTTTATTTGTTGACAACTTCATAAAGCAATTCAATCCAATTTCTCTTATATTGTTTGAAACAGAAATCTGGCCTAATATGATAAATCTTTGCCATAAAAAAAATATTCCTGTAATTATATCTAATGCAAGATTATCTGAGAGCTCTTTTAGAAAATATCATTTAATTAAGTTTTTTATAGGAGATGAAATAAAAAAGATTAATCTTGTCCTCGCCCAGAGCAATAAACACAAAAAAAGATTTATTGATACGGGCGTTTTAAGCAAAAATATTAAAATAGTTGGTTCAACAAAGTTTGAAAGTAATGAAAATTTTTTCTCATCAGATCATTCATTTTTGCAAGATAAAAAATTTATACTTGCAGCCAGCACTCATTATGGAGAAGAAGAAAAAATTTTAGATGCCTTTCAAGATATTAAAGATGATGTTCCAAATCTAAAATTAATTATTGTCCCAAGACATCCAGAAAGGACTGATGAAATTCTAAAAATCTCTAAAAAAAAGGGCATTTTTTCAAAGGCAATCGATGAAATACCAAAAGCTTTTGATGTGAATGACGTTATTGTTATAAATGCAACTGGAATTCTCAAAAAACTATACAGTATTGCAAATATATCTTTTATTGGAGGCAGTTTGTTCAGTAAATATGGTGGCCATAATATAATAGAAGCTGCATCTAATAAATGTGCTTTTATTATCGGTCCTTACTATAAGAACTTTGAAGATATTATAGATTTATTTAAGTCTAGAGATGGATGTATGCTTTTGAATGATACCTCGGAATTAAGTTTGGCGTTTAAAGAATTATTAAATAATGATGAATTAAGAACAAATTTAATAGATAATGCCTACGAAGTAGTATTAGAAAATCAAGGTAGTTCTGATATTCAATTTAAATATATAAATAATGAAATTAATAACAGCAATAATTAAACCGTTTAAAGTTCCTGAGGTAAGATCTGCTCTAGATAAAATTGGTATTTCCGGGATGACTTTGACTGAAGTTAAAGGATTTGGGAGACAGAAGGGTCATACAGAGCTCTACAGAGGTGCAGAATATACAATAGATTTCCTTCCGAAAATAAAAATAGAAATTGCTGTATCAGATGAAATGGTTGACTCTGCAAAGAACGCAATAATTAAATCATCTGCTTCTGGAAAAATTGGAGATGGTAAGATATTTATATCTCCAATTGATGAGGTGATTAGAATTAGAACTGGTGAAAGTAATGAGGATGCGCTCCAATAAAAAAAAGTAACAAAAGGAAACCAATTGTATTTCTTTTCGGACCAACTGCATCTGGTAAGACTAATTTAGCAATAAATTCATCAAAAAAATTTCCAGTGGAGTTAATAAGTGTTGATTCTGTGATGGTCTACAAAGACTGTAATATTGGCTCTGCAAAACCTACCAAAAATATTCTAAAAAAATATCCGCATAAAATGATTGATGTCGTTACACCTAATGAAATTTTTACAGTCGCCGATTTCTATAACTCCTCAAAAAAAATAATCGAAAAAGCACACTTAAATAAAAAAATTCCATTATTTGTTGGTGGCACAATGATGTATTTTAAATTACTTCAAAATGGTTTTCATGATATGCCGAAAAGAGATAATGAGTATCGGAAAAATCTTGAAAAAATAAAATCTAAAAATCAAAAAAACTTCTTACATTCAATGTTGAAAGAGATTGATCCAGATTATGCCAATAAAATAAATATGAATGATGAAGTTAGAATAATAAGAGCACTTGAAATTTTTAATTCTACTGGTAAATTAATGACCAATATTTTTTCTATAAAACAAAATAAACTTCTAAAAAATAAATATGATATTCATCAGTTTGGTTTAGTTGAAGACAGAAAAAGGCTTCATAAAAATATTGAAATAAGGTTAAATGAAATTCTCGAAAAAGGCTTTGTTAAGGAGGCAGAAAGTTTGCTTTCTAAATATACAATAAAAGATAATCATCCTTTAAGAAAATCTATAAATTATAAACAGATGTTTAGTTATCTTAACGGCAACAGTAATCTCAAAACATTTTTTGAAAAAGCTTTGTATGCAACTAGACAATTAGCAAAAAAACAAATTACATGGCAAAGAAGTTGGGATATTCATACAGAGATTAAAGAAAGTACAATTAGTGTTTTTGATAAGGAGCTTGAAAAAATAAAATCAAGACTTTAAATATGATAATAAGTCCCAACATATGTTTATAATAAGTAAAACTCAAGAGGTGATAAAAAAGTGAATTGGGAAAATCAAAACAAAGATCCATGGGGAAATAAAAATGATTCCCCTGATTTTGATGAATTGATGAAAAAATTTTCATCCATTCTGGGTGGTAAAAAGTCTTCATCTAATGGATCCGGTGGCGGCGGAAATAATTTAAATATCTCTCCATCTAGAATACTCATGTATGCTTTGTTTGGTTTTTCAGTAATTTATGCTTATCAATGTATTTATCAGCTGGATGCATCTGAAAGAGCAGTTATTTTGAGATTTGGTGAGTTTTATGAAGAACAAGAAGAAGGCCTAAATTTTAGATTTGCTGGAATTGATGAAAGGTATATTGAAAATGTTTCATTGACAAGAAGATATACACAAACAAATAGCATGCTTACCAAAGATGAAAATATTGTTGATGTTACTGTATCAGCTCAATATAGAATTGCTAACCTCAAAGATTTTGTTCTAAATGTTAAAGATCCTGAAGGTAGCCTCAGAAATGCAATAGAAAGTGCTCTGCGACATGTTGTTGGTGATAATACTCTTGATCAAACATTAACCGTTGGAAGAGAAAACATTGCACAGGAAGTACAAACACGATTACAGCAATATTTAGATATTTATCAAACAGGTTTATTAGTACAACAGGTAAATATAGAAAAAACTGACCCTCCTGCAGCAGTAAAAAATGCTTTTGATGACGTTGTTGCAGCTAGAGAAGATAAAGAAAGACTTCAGAACGAAGCTGAAAGATATGCATTAACAATTGTCCCAGAAGCTAGAGGTCAAGCTCAGGCAAGAATTAGAGGGGCAGAGGCTTATAAGGAAGAGGTAGTGGCAAAAGCAGAGGGTGAGGTGGATAGATTTAATAAGCTTCTAGAGGAATATGCAAAAGCGCCTGAGGTTACTAGAGACAGATTATATCTTGATGCACTCCAGTCAGTTCTATCAAACTCAACTAAAATAATGGTCGATGTAGAAGGAGGGAATAACTTACTTTATCTACCACTAGACAAGATAATGGAAGAAAATAAGAAAAAAGGTGATGATGATGAATAAGAATATTTTTTATATAGTTTTTGGGGCTCTTACATTTGGACTCTTATTAAATAGTTTTTTTATAGTCACTGAAAAAGAGAGAGCAATAGTTTTTCAATTTGGTGAAGCAGTTAGACCTGATATACCAGTTGGGCTCCACTTCAAAATTCCTGTAATACAAGATGTAAAGAAATATGATGCAAGAATTCAAACTCTTGATGAAGAACCAGACAGGATTCTTACCGTTGAAAGTAAATATTTATTAGTTGACTCTTTTATAAAATATCGTATCACTGATGTTTTAACATTTTATAAAGCTAATAATGGAAGCTTTAATAGTCTTAATAGTTTATTAGGCCAAAGATCAGAATTTGTATTAAAAAATAATTTTGGCAAAAGAACGGTCAAAGAAGTTGTTTCTGGTGAGAGAGATGAATTAATGAGTATTATGCTTAAGTCACTTAATGATTCAGTCAGGGATTTAGGGGTCGAAATTATTGATTTTAGAGTTAAAAGAATTGATTTACCATCAAATTTGAGTAACTCAGTTTATGAGAGAATGAGAACAGAAAGACAAAGACTCGCAGAAGAATTACGTTCAGAAGGAAAAGAGATTGCTAGAGAAATAAGAGCTATTGCTGATAAAGATAAAGTTGTAATTTTGGCTGAAGCATATAAGTTGTCTGAGCAACTTAGAGGAGAAGGAGATGCTCTTTCAGCCAATATATATGCTGAATCGTTTTCCAAAGATCCCGAATTTTATGAGTTTACAAGAAGCATGAAGGCTTACGTTGAAACTTTTGAAAGTAAATCTGACGTAATGTTAATTGATTCTGATTCAGAGTTTTTTAAATATCTAAACGATAAAATTAATAAAGAATAGGCAATTTCGTGTCTCAAAATACTCTTGTCCTTGGTCTCCAATGGGGAGATGAAGGAAAGGGAAAAATTGTTGATAATCTCAGTCAAGACATTGATTTAGTCTGTCGTTTTCAAGGAGGTCATAACGCAGGACATACCATAAAGGTAAATGGTGAAAAAACTATACTTCACTTAATACCTTCAGGAATACTTCACAAAAATTCACATTGCTTAATTGGAAATGGGGTTGTATTAGCATTAGATGCCTTAGATAAAGAAATTAAGCAACTAAAAATAAGAGGTGTTGACTTCAAGAAGAGATTTTTTGTTAGCTCGGCATGCTCTTTAATATTGCCCACACATATATCTATAGATCAAATTAGGGATAAAAAAGAATCAATCGGAACTACAGGAAGAGGTATTGGTCCAGCATATGAAGATAAGATCGCCAGAAGGGCAATTAGACTTGGTGATTTAGGAGATACTTATAAATTGCAAGAAAAAGTGGAACTTCTTGTTAATTACCATAATCGACTTTTAAAAAATGTATATAAAGATAGAACACATGATGTAAATGAGGTATTTGGTGAGATCACAAAGTATATCCACTTGTATGATGAATTTTGTGTTGATTCTCAAGACCTAATATATAATTTTGTTAATAAAAATAAATCTATTTTATTTGAAGGTGCTCAAGGCACTTTGTTAGATATTGATCATGGAACATACCCATACGTTACGTCATCAAGCACAACTGCTGGAGGAGTATCAACTGGTCTAGGCATTGGTCCAAGATTCATAGATAAAATCATTGGAATCACAAAAGCATATTCCACAAGGGTAGGAGAAGGACCTTTTATTACTGAATTATTTGATCAGTCTGGCCAACTACTTGCAAAAAGAGGAAACGAATTTGGTGCTACAACTGGACGACCAAGAAGATGTGGTTGGCTAGATTTAGTATCTCTCAAGAAAGCAGTTTTCATAAATTCCGTTACAGATTTATGTATAACTAAACTAGATGTACTTGATGAAATAGAAATTATCAAAGTTTGCATCGAATATAGTAATAATGAACCAATTTATATGGAGTTTGATGGCTGGCTATCTTCTACTGAGGGAATCACTGAATATTCCAATTTACCTCTAAAAGCTAGGACATATATAGAATATATTGAAGATTACATAGAATGCTCTGCCTCTATTATTTCAACAGGACCCTCAAGAGAACAAACAATCTTAAGAAATACTTAGAAGCTTTTGAGAAATTTATCTAAACTTGCATTTATAAATTTATAGGATTCTGGACTAGAAAATTTCTTTGAAAGTCTTATTGATTCATCAATAGTTACGGGTTTATCTAACTCACCAAAAAGCATTTCATTAATTGCGAAGCAAAGGATAGATTTGTCAATGAGTTCTATATTAGAGTTTTTAACACCTATAGAAGCAAGAATACCCTCAATTTTTTTCATATTTTTTTCGATTGACTTTATAGATGAAGAGAACATTTTGAAATCTATTTTTTTTGTCTTATGTTCCTCTTTAAACTGTTTTATTACTTTGGAAGCTTTATGGTCATCAAAAAGCATTTGAAAAATTGCTTGAACCAAACATTCCCTGGTTCTTACTGATATTTTGAAATTAGCAAGATTTTTCATCAATGAGAAGCATCAGAGCTTTAGTATTATTCTTTGTATTTTTTTCTAGCCTCTCTTTAAGTTGATCTTCATTTTCAACACAAATTACATTATTGATAACAGCAATATCATAAAAATTTTCGGCAAGTATGCCGATTGATCTAAAAGTTTCATTTGATATTAGATCATAATGTGAAGTTTCACCCCTAATGACTATCCCATTGAAGATTACACCAATATATTTATTTTTAAGTATTCTATTTTTAGCTAAAGCAGCAAGCTCAATCGCTCCAGGTGCTTCCACTTTATCAAAAGTATATTTTTTTTCTATAACTTCAATGGAAAACTGATTCATTTTTTTAACACTTTTTCGATACCATCCAGTATGAACTATTAACACTTTACTCATTTACAAATCCTGTTATTTCTATATTAAATCCAGAAACAGCGTTATATTTTGTTGGAGTTCCAAGAACAGAAATTTTTTTCAAGTCAAAAGCCCTTAAAATTTGAGAACCGACACCAATGACTCTTCTATTACTCTTTGGCTCTATTTCTTTCTCTTCAAGTTTATTTAACCAGTAGCTTTTTGCATCTTTATGATTAATAAGCACAAATAATCCAGTTCCCTCATAAGCAATTCTTTTTAATGAACTCCTAATAGACCAATTTTTACCAAGCTCATCTATTCCCAAAGTATCTTGAAGAATACTTTGTGTTTGAACCCTTACTAATGGTGATTCTACAGATTTAAGATTACCTTTCATTAGAGAAAAATGATATTCATCACGTATTTTATCTCTCCACACATTTAGCTTAAATTCGCCAAACTCATTTTCAACATCTTTATCAAGAACTGACTCGACAGTAGCATCCATTGACAATCTATAATCAATTAAATCTGCAATAGTACCTAATTTAATATTATTTTTTTGACCAAACTTTAGAAGATCATCTCTTCGAGCCATTGTTCCATCATCATTCATAATTTCGCATATCACTCCTGCAGATTGTAATCCAGCTAATTTTGCTAAATCACAAGCAGCTTCGGTATGACCGGCTCTGCTTAAAACGCCTCCTTTCATTGCTTTGAGTGGAAAGACATGTCCTGGTTGAACAATGTCTGATGATTTTGAATTTTTATTTACTGCTGTTTTAATTGTATGAGATCTATCAGCAGCAGAAATTCCAGTACTTATACCTTCCGCAGCCTCAATTGATACAGTAAAAGCAGTTTTATTTGTAGCTCTGTTATTATTTGTCATCATTTGAAGATTATATTTTTGACAAAGCGAAGTACTCATAGGTAGACAAATCAAACCCTTACCTTTTGAAGCCATAAAGTTAACAATTTCAGGAGTAACTAATTCAGCTGCACAAACAAGATCACCCTCGTTTTCTCTTGATTCATCATCAATGATTATTACCATCTTCCCATCTTTGATGTCTCTAATAATGTCTAGAATATTACTTTTATTCATCTTTTATAAATATCTCTTTTGTATCAGTGTTAATTTTACATGTGGATTCTAATTTAAAACCATAACTTTCAACAGCATTATCTTTATCAAACCAACTTATACCTTCTTTACCAAGCTCTTTTTTTGAAGTGTATATAATCAATTCATCTACTATTCCTTCTTTAAGAAATGAATTTACCAATCTTGGACCTGACTCAACTAAAATTGAACATATTTCGCTTTTTTGATATGAATTAATAATGTCAATTAAATTAGTAATTTCGAAAACATCAACAGATGCATTTTTAAAGAAATTTAAATTTTTATCAAAAGGTTTTTGAGTTAATAATATCTTTTTTGCTTGATTTACCGAAAAATCAACACGGGCATTCATTTGTGGATTGTCATTTCTAAGAGTATTTCCTCCAGTTAGAATTGCATCATATTTCGCTCTTATTAACTGAACATCATTTCGGGATGATTCAGTAGTAATAAAAATTTTTTCATTATTGTTGTAATGTGACTTACCATCGAGAGAGGATGCGATTTTAACAGTGATATATGGCTTATTATTTTTATGCTTATAGAAAAAAAATTTATTTTGTTTTTCTACAAGATCTTCACATACTCCAACTTCAACATTAATTTTATTATTTCTTAAAATTTCTATACCACGACCTGATACCTTTGGATTTGGATCAACAGCACCAATTATTATGTTTTTAAAACCTGCCTGAACTATGAATTCAGCGCATGATCCTGTTTTTCCAATATGACTGCAAGGTTCTAAGGTGCATAATAATGTTAGTTCTGAAAAGTCTTGAAATTTTTTACCTTGATATTTTTGTGCTTCTTCAATTGCATTAATTTCTGCATGATTACCTCCATATATCTCGTGATAGCCCTCTGAGATTACTTTATTTGCTTTGAAAATTATTGCACCTACAACAGGGTTTGGTTTAGTTGTATATTTAAATTGATTTGCTTTTTTAATTACCCGAAGCATTAAATCTTCGTAGTTCATTTTTTTTTATTTTTCTTTGATGGCTTTTCCTTACTCAAAGAACTAATTTCTTGAGAAAAATCTTCTATATCTTGGAAATCTCTATATACAGAAGCAAAACGAACATAGGCAACAGTATCTACTTCTTTCAAGGCATTCATCATAATTTTTCCAATTTCGATTGAATTAATTTCTCGTACACCCTTTGTTCTTATTTCTTTTAAAATTTTTCCAAAAATAGTATCAATTTCTTCAGTAGATAAAGGTCTCTTTTCTAGTGCTCTAAGCATACCTGCTTTTAACTTTGCACCGTTAAAAGGTTGTCTTTCTCCGTTACTCTTAATTACTCTTGGAAGAGCAAGATCAATCGTTTCAAAAGTCGTAAATCTTGAATGACATACCTCACATTCTCTTCTTCTTCTGATTTGTGAGCCGTCTGCAACTAGTCTTGAATCAATTACCTTAGTATCTTCAGCTTGGCAAAAAGGGCAATACATTTATACATTATATACTGGGAAATTATTCGTAAGATTTTGTACTTCCTTTTTAACATTCTTTTGCAAATCTTCATTTTCAAAATTATTTATAATACTTGAAATCCAGTTACTGACCTGAATAATTTCTTTTTCTTTAAATCCTCTAGTGGTAGCAGCAGGTGTTCCAATCCTTATACCTGAAGTAACGAAAGGAGATGCAGGATCATTTGGAACAGAATTTTTATTGACGGTAATATTCACGGATCCAAGTACTTTCTCGAGATCTTTGCCAGTTATACCCTTAGATCTGAGATCAACTAATATAATATGATTTTCAGTTCCATTACTAACTATATCTATACCATTAGACATTAAGGACTTTGCCATAGTCTTTGCATTGTCCATTACTTGTTTAATATAAATCTTAAATTCTGGTTCAAGAGCTTCTTTAAAGCATATTGCTTTAGCAGCAACAACATGCATTAGTGGACCGCCTTGAGATCCTGGAAACACAGCAGAATTTAGTTTTTTTTCAATCTCTTCATTTGCTCTTGCAAGAATTATTCCTGATCTTGGCCCTCGCAATGTTTTGTGAGTGGTTGATGTAACCACATCAGCATAAGGAATGGGAGATGGATACAAGCCCGCTGCGACAAGTCCAGAAACATGTGCCATATCAACTAAAAAATAAGCACCTACTTCATCAGATATTTCACGAAATTTTTTCCAATCTATAATCCCAGTGAATGCTGAAAAACCTGCAATTATTAATTTAGGTTTATGTTTTTTTGCTAATTCTCTTACTTCATCATAGTTAATATCATGTGTTTTGGGATGAAGACCATATTGAAAACTCTTATAATTTCTGCCAGAAAAATTAACTTTTGAACCATGTGTTAAATGGCCTCCGTGGTCTAGACTCATTCCTAGAATAGTATCGTTCGGTTCCAATAATGCTAGATATGCAGCTGCATTTGCTGATGAACCAGAATGTGGTTGAACATTCGCATAATCTGCTTTGTAAAGCTCTTTTGCTCTTTCTATTGCTAAATTTTCTGCAATATCAACATATTCACAACCACCATAGTATCTTTTGGATGGATATCCTTCAGCGTATTTATTCGTTAATAAAGAACCTTGAGCTTCAAGTATTCTTTTTGAAGCATAATTTTCAGATGCTATTAATTCAATATGATCTTCTTGTCTATCAGATTCGTGTTCAAAGGATGACCATAATTCTGTATCATAATCTTTTATAGATTCCTTACTTGCAAAAATGTTATCACTTTTTGACGATTTTTTAATCTTAGTAGTAAAAATATTATAATTAGTAGATTGTTTCATAAATTTTAAATTAATAATTTTCAAATAAGATGTAATTTTATATTATCTAAGGTCTTTTGTGCACAAAAGGTTTCTTTCTTTTTGGATAACATGATCTACATATTTTGCACTCAATTCCATGACAAGATCTAGCCGTGCAATACTCTCTTCCCCAAAAAATAATTTGTAGATGAAGTTTGTTCCAAGATTTTTTTGGAAAAGTTTTTTTAAGATCTTCCTCAGTTTTTTTAACATTTTTTCCATTAGTCAGGCCCCATCTTTGCGCTAGTCTGTGAATATGAGTATCAACAGCAAATGCTGGCAAACCAAAACCCTGACTCATCACTACTGATGCAGTTTTGTGTCCAACGCCCGGCAATTTTTCTAAATCAATAAAATTATTAGGTACTTCACCATTAAACTCCTTCACTAAGATTTTTGACAGCTCAGAAATTGCTTTTGATTTTTGAGGTCCTAGTCCACAGGGTTTAATAATTTTATATATTTTATTAATTGATAACTTAGACATATTTATGGGATCTGACGCAATAGAAAAAAGATGAGGAGTTATTTGGTTTACTCTTTCATCGGTACATTGTGCTGATAAAAGAACTGCAATAAGTAAAGTAAAGTTATCTATGTGATTAAGAGGTATGGATATTGTAGGATATGTTTTATCCAAAATTTTTTTTATAATCTTTGCTCTTTCAGATTTAATCATATTAATAAATGTAGCATAATATTTTAAAAAAAATGAATGCAGAAAAATTAAAGCAAAATCTTTATAAGCTAAAAGATCTATTTTTAGAAGAGACAGAAGAGAATAAAAAAATGCTCGATATATATATAAGCTATATTGAAGGGTATGCAACTGAAAAAGAAATTAATAAAGCAAATAAACAATTAAGACAGATTTTTAAAAGCTTAGGTCTTGGGATTCTTACAGTTTTACCTTTTAGTCCTATTTCAATACCTTAT
>CACHRR010000001.1 GCA_902582355.1 uncultured SAR86 cluster bacterium | reverse complement strand
TTTGATGAAGAAGAAAACATTGATCTGAGTTACCTTGACTCATAGTTTTGACCCACTCCAAGACTTTGAATAAATCCAGAGTCAGTATTCCAATTTTTCTTTACTTTAACCCATGTCTTCAAGAAAACTTTTTTATTTAACTCTTTTTCCATTTCTATTCTCGCTTCCTTTCCAATTTGTTTAAGTACCTCACCTCTAGAACCAATAACAATTTGTTTTTGTGAGTTACGATTAACAAATATTGTTGAATGAACTTCTGTAAATTTTTTTTTATCTTCAATCTGATCAATCTGAACATAAGTATCATGAGGTAACTCATCTCCAAGCTTTCTTATAATTTTTTCTCTAATTAACTCAGAAAAAAGGAATTTGTTATCATTATTTATGATCATAAAATCATCATCATATAGGTGATTATTTTCTGGTAGATTCTTTTCGATAATGGATATTAAATCATCTAAACCATTATTAGTTTTAGCTGATACTAAAAGAATCTCAATAAATTCATATGTCGAAGTAATTTTGTCAATGAATGGTAATAATTTATTCTTATCATCGACTTGATCAATTTTGTTCACAACACAGACAACCTTTTGACTAATACCAGTTAGTTTCTCAAGAATTAATTTATCATCATTATCTAAACTTAGTCTCTGAAGAACAAATATTACGACATCACAATCTTCAATAATACTTTGTGCAGATTTATTTAAAATTTTGTTCATTGTTTTTCGTGACTTCACATGCATTCCAGGAGTATCAATAAAAATCATCTGTTTATTGTCTTTTGTTTTAATTCCAAGGATATTATTTCTTGTTGTTTGAGATTTTCTTGAAGTTATAGATATTTTTTTACCCAAAATAGCATTTATTAGTGTTGATTTTCCTACATTGGGTTTTCCAACTATGGCAATATAACCGCAATATTTTTTATGCATTATCTGATTTTAGGTAAGATAAAGCTGCATATGCAGCCGCTCTTTCAGCCTGTCTTTTAGAATTTCCAAATGCAATAAAGCTCTCTTTCTTAAGTTCAATTTTACAATCGAAACCATTTTTAGTTTCTGTTGTTTGATATATTGGAGGATTTAACTTTTGGGATTGTAAAAGTTCCTGTAATTCAGTCTTAGAATCTCTAAATTCTCTGTTAATATCAATTTTTGACAATTCATTTTTAAACAATCTTAGAATTAGATTTTCAACTGTTTCCCATCCTCCATCAAGAAATACTGCACCTATGATTGACTCAATTGCACCTTCTAAAATTGAATATTTTCTATTATGAGACAAATTTGATGTTCCTTTTGATAGGCAAACATATTCAACTAAATTTAGCTCATTTGCTTTTGCTGTTAATGTTTCACCTTTTACTACAGAAGATCGCATACGTGTTAAAAGTCCTTCGGTTTGACGAGGGAATTTTAAAAATAAATATTTAGACACGCATGCATTTAATATAGCATCACCCAGAAATTCCAATCTTTCATTATTTGATTGATTATTTGCGCTTTTATGCATTAAGGCTAATTCTAATAATTTAGTATCTTTAAAATTATGTCCTAATTTGAGTTGAAATTTTTTTAATACCATTATTTGATTTTTCCAACTTTTTTAAAGGAAGGTATGCACGTCCAACATTCCCATGACATCCATAAATAGTCTGCTCTTCCAAAAAAATTTTCTCTTGGTACAAATCCTACATCTTTGGTGCTGTCATTAGAATTATCTCTGTTATCCCCCATGACAAAATAATGACCCTTAGGAACTGTCCATTCCTGAGGATACTGTTGATTTTGACCTCTTGTATTTCTAATGACATATTCTGCATTTCCAATTTTTTCAGAAAACAAATCTCCAATAGCTTCTGTTTCTTGTGTCTCAATACTTCCATCGCTGTACCTATATCTTTTTTTGAGAATAATTTCTTCAGACTCAATAAAATCTCTCTGCAATATCTTTCCATTAATGTATATTTGCTTATTTATAAGCCTAATGACATCACCAGGCTTGCCAATCAATCTTTTGATATAAGGGACAGGATTATGTTCAGGGATTATTACAACAGCGTCACCATATTCTGGATCTTTTTTAAGAAATTTCGGTAATCCTATTCTTTGAACTTTTAAACCATATGCAAATTTGTTTACAAGCAAAAAATCTCCTTTCTTTAATTGGGGTTCCATTGAACCAGATGGGATTTGATAAGGTTCATATAAAAAGGCTCTAATAACAAAAATAATGAAAATTGGTATGAAATATCCTCTTGCAGTTGATGATATTTCCATATTCTTTAAAAGATATCCAAGAGTCATAACAACAAAAGCAATCACAGATCCAACTAGCAATACAATGTCTAAATTTCCAGAATTATAAAAAATGCTCAGTAATATGGAACCGCCTGATATAAAACTTATAATTGAAATATATTTAACAACTAAAGGCTCGATATTGTCATTTTTTAATGAAAAATTGATCCAGCTATAAAGACAAATAGCAAGTCCAATAAATCCAACAATAAATAACGGATCAGTTAACATATTATTGCTCTGAGTTAAAATAATTTAAAAATGCATCTTGTGGTATAGATACTTTTCCGAGTTGTTTCATTTTTTTCTTTCCTTGTTTCTGCTTTTCTAATAATTTCATCTTTCTAGTTACGTCACCACCATAAAGTTTAGCAGTGACATTCTTTCTATATGCTTTAACAGTCTCTCTAGAAATAATTTTAGCACCTAAAGCAACCTGGATTGGGACATCAAACATCTGTCTTGGTATTAACTTTTGAAGATTTTTTGCTATCTCTCTTGCTTTGGATATAGAAAAAGACTTATGCACAATCATAGATAAGGCATCAACCTTATTATTATTTATAAGAACGTCTATTTTAGTTAAGTCTGATTTTTGAAATCCTACTAATGAGTATTCTATTGATGCGAATCCTTTAGTTGATGATTTTATTTGATCAAAGAAATCAATAATTACTGAAGATAAAGGCATTTCAAAGATAATAGATACCTGATTACCGAAATACTTCATATCTTTTTGAACACCTCTTTTGGAAGTACAAAGGGTGATAATATTTCCAATATATTCATTTGGAGAAATAATTGTTGTGTTAACAATTGGTTCCCTTATCTCATCAATTTCATTTGGAGTTGGTAATTGTGATGGGTTGTCACATTTTATGATGGTACCATTAGTTTTTAAAACTTCATATTCAACCGAAGGCGCAGTTGATATTAAATCTAGGTCATATTCTCTTTCAAGTCTTTCTCTTACAACCTCCATATGTAGTGTTCCAAGAAATCCACAACGAAAACCAAAACCTAGTGCATCAGAAACTTCTGGCTCATAAATTAAAGAGCTATCATTTAGAATAAGTTTTGATAAAGCATCCCTAAATTTTTCATAATCATCAGAATTTAAAGTAAATATAGATGCGAAAACTTTCGGATTAACTTTTTTAAATCCAGGTAAAGCTTCGATAGGTCCATCATTGACACTTATCAAAGTATCACCAACTGGAGCTCCTTTGATATCTTTTATACCAGCAACTAAATAACCAACTTCTCCTGCAGAAAGTTGATTTTTGGATATTTTTTTTGGTGAAAATATACCTATATCATCAACAATATAAGATTGATTATTGGAATGAATGGTGAACTTTTGTCCTTTTTTTATTGTCCCATTTTTTATTCTTATCAATGAAACAACTCCCAAATATGAATCAAACCAAGAATCAACTATTAAAGCTTGTAACTTTGAGTCAGGATCACCTTCTGGAGATGGAATGTTAGTTACTAATTCATTTAGTAAAATTTCAATCCCTTCTCCTGTCTTTGCACTGACTAATGGAGCATCAAATGCATTAATGCCGACTATTTCTTCAATTTCTTTTTTTACTCGATCTGGTTCTGCTTGGGGTAAATCTATCTTATTAATTACAGGTAATACCTCTAAACCTTCCTCAACTGCTGTGTAACAATTAGCTAATGTTTGAGCTTCAACACCTTGAGAGCCATCTACAACTAAGAGAGCTCCCTCACATGCGGATAATGAGCGAGAAACTTCATAAGAAAAATCGACATGACCAGGAGTATCAATAAAATTAAGTAGATACTCATCACCATCCTTTTTAAATGAAAGGCTTACTGCTTGTGCTTTAATAGTAATTCCACGTTCTCTCTCAATATCCATTGAGTCAAGAATCTGATCTGCCATTTCTCTTGATGATAATCCACCACAATATTCTATTAATCTATCGGACAGAGTTGATTTGCCATGATCAATATGTGCAATGATAGAGAAATTTCTTATGTTTTTCATAAATTGCAGCTATTTTACAAGCAAATTGCATAAATAAGTAAAGAATAGTATTTACTAATTTAAAGAGATAGATTGAATTAATCTTGAACCATTTCTAAGAAGATGTACTGCAATTTTATCTTTAGATTTAAAAGTTTTAATAACTTGGTTAAATTCTTCAACATTAAAAACTGCATACTTTTTTCCTTTATGCTGGATCATTGTAATTAAATCGCCTCTATTAACTTTACCATCCGCAGGAGATCCAGGAGCTACCCTTGAGACAATAACACCCTCTGGTAAACTTAATGTTGAAGGATTTTCTCTGTCAATTTCTGCAACTTTTAAGCCAATGGGATCGTTTGATGATTGTGCTTTTGCAGGAATAAAGTTGTCATTATTTACCGGCAGTTCTCCTAAAATAAAGTCAAGAACAATCTCTTTGCCGTCTCTAATAACAATAGCTGAAACTTCTGTATCTGGTTTGATTTGTCCAACAACATGAGGCAAGTCACTACTAAACTTAATTTGTTTGCTATCAAATTCAATTATCACATCACCGGGTACTAATCCTGCTAAGTCTGCAGATTCTGCCTCCTCAACATCATTAATCAATGCTCCATAGGGCTTATTCATTCCAAGCGCCTCGGCAAGATCACTGTCAACCTCACTCATTCGCACACCTAAATATCCTCTAGAGACTTCACCAGTATTTATGATTTGATCTGCAACATCTATTGCAACATTAATTGGAATCGCGAAAGCAAGACCTTGATATCCACCACTTCTAGAATAGATTTGAGAATTAATGCCGACAACCTCTCCATCAAGATTAAATAAAGGTCCGCCTGAATTTCCTGGATTTATTGCAACATCAGTTTGAAGAAAAGGAACATAATTACCTATATTATTATTTTGTATACTTCTTCCTTTAGCGCTTACTATTCCTGCAGTAACAGAAAAATCAAAACTAAATGGTGATCCAATAGCAATTACCCAGTCACCTACCTTTAATTTATCACTATTGCCAATGTTAACATTGGGTAAATCTTTACCTTGAACTTCAAGAACAGCAAGATCAGATAATGGATCAACTCCAATAACCTTTGCAATAAATTCTCTTCTATCAGAGAGTGATATCAAAACCTCTGTAGCATCTTCAACTACATGAAAGTTCGTCAAAATATAATTATCTTTTAGAATGAAACCTGAACCATAAGAGATGGATTCTCTTTTTTGTTGAGGCATTTCTCTAAATTCTCTTGGAATTCCAAATCTTTCAAGCATTTCGTCAGGTATACCCCTATATCCATATGCTGATCTTTGAGATACTTCTTTTTTTGCAGTTATATTTACAACTGCTGGTGCTGAAAGGTCAACTAAATCTGATATATTCTCAGGTAAATTTCCATCTATAAAATTTGATAAAGTACCAAAAAGACAAATAATAAGGATAAATCTGTTAGTCTTCATAATAATTTGCCTTTAATTGATTAATGAATCTGCAATATTCATTGCAGATTTGAGAGAAAGTTTTCCATATATAGTTATAACTCTACCATCTCCAAGAGGAATAAGATAAATCATTTTTTTTTCATGTTTCCAATACCTTATTTTATTAAGTCCAAAATTTCTTTTTTCAATACGAATTTGAAAATGTTCATTTCCTTTTGAAAAGTTATAGCCATCTTGTATATTTTTTTCATAACCAATATTTTTTAAATCAATGGGATTTTTAGATTGCATATATTTTGGATTGTTGACTACTTGCATTATATGATCTGCAAGATATTCTTCAGAATTTTTAGCCATATTTTGGGCTTCAACGCTACTAATTGCTGATGCGATCTTTTCGGCTGAATCAGAACTAATGTTCATTCTTGAAAAATCCGTATTATTTAAAAATGTTAAAGTTAACAAAACAGAAGCTGCAGCAGTAACGGAGTGTGTTAACCATATATTTTTAAAAACACTACTTTTTTTATTTTTAAAAATATCGATCGAGTTTGATTTTTTATAATCGGTATTTATAGCCATTTCGATAATACTGAATGATGATAATTTTTTTTGTAATTTTTTATCTTTCTGAATGATGTTTAATAAATCATCCACTTCAATGGCTGATAGTTCTCCATCATAGAAAGCTGAAATTTTTTCATTTATGTCACTCATTATTCAATAACTCCGTATTTATATATTCAATTATCGACTCTCTTGCTCTAAATATTCTTGACCTTACGGTTCCTATTGGAGTATTTGTAATAATACTTATTTCCTCATAGCTTTTTCCTTCAGCCTCTCTAAGAGTGAATGCTGTTTTAAGTGACTCAGGCAAAGTTGATACAAAGTCTTTAATTTTTATCATGTGTTGATCATGAATTACTAAAGACTCTAGGTCAGCGAATGAGCTTATTTCTATGTCAGAATGTTCAATTGATGTATTAATTCTTTGCTTTTTGTAAGACGAGCTTGAAACAAAGTTTTTTGCTAAATTTATAGCTATTCTATACACCCACGTAAAGAATGCACTATCGCCTCTAAAAGTTTGGATTTGTTCCCATACTTTTATAAAAGTTTGTTGAGCAAGGTCTTCAGAATCCTCTTTTGATTTAGTAAAAGAAAACAGTGAAGCATAGACTCTTGGATAGTATTTATTCATTAGAAAATTAAAAGCTCCTATATTTCCTTCTTTTGCTTTCTTAATTAATTCGGAATCAATATCATTTGAAGTTTTTTTCATCTAATTATGTTTCCTTTAATCTAGACAAGAAATATCTCTAAAAGTTTCCTTGTTTTGTAAATGTTTTTAAATATGTTTTAATGAATTTTTCGTGTGATGCATCATCTAAACCTACATTTTTAAATATAAAATCATAAATTTTTTGATCATCATAATTCAAAACTTCATCAAATATAGATAACTCTGTTTCGTCTAAGTCATTGAGATGTTTGTTTGAAAACTCTCTCAAGAGCAAATCAATCTCTCTCATTCCTCTTCTGCACTTCCACTGAATTCTGTTTATTTCTTTAGTCATTGGTTAAAATATAAATTTATAAGGACAATTTTACTTGAAAAAGGATATTGATAATAATTTTATAAGGTTCGGATCTACAACGTTATCTGAATTTATTGTTATTGATGTCATTGGTGATGATGGCAAAGTTAATGAATTTTTACAAGGGCAATTGACTTCAGACATAAACTCTTTAGATGAAAAAGAATCACAACTTTCTTCAATCTGTGATCATAAAGGATATGTTGTGGCAGATTTTATTGTCTCAAAATTGAACAATCAAATTAAAATTATTATTAACAAAAACTTATCGGAAATTTTTATAAAAGAGCTAGAACCATATGCTAAATTCTTTGATGTTCGATTTAAGAATACAAGTGATGTTGTAGTTGGTAATTTAATCAAAAAAAATGATAGCAATTCTTTATGCTCTTTCGAGCAAATCGATATTGGCATTAATATAGAAAATAAAGATTTCTTCAAAGCTGATGAAATAACTCAACTGGAATGGAATGCCGCAAACAAACTTGCTGGTAATTTATTTCTAAAACCTGATGAGGTGAAAAAATACAGACCTATAGAAATAAATTATGATAATTTGAGAGTCTCTTTTGAAAAAGGTTGTTACAGAGGACAAGAAATTGTTGCAAGGATGCATTATCTTGGATTGACTAGAAGAAAATTCTGTACCTTTATTACCAATATTGAATTTATAGAAATACAAGAAATTAAAATTGTTGGAGAGATTATAGTGATCGATTCAAAGAAAATTTTTAATGGGATTATCAAAAAAGATTCAGAGCAGGACGTAGAGAATAACTCACAAGTTATCAAAATCTTGTGAAGCTACCAGTTAATCTCTTCAATATTATTCTTTTTTAAATAATTATTACACTTTGAAAAGTGCCTGCATCCAAAAAAACCCCTATAAGCTGATAATGGAGAAGGATGTGAACTTTTTAATATTAAATTATCTGCAGAATTAATTACACCTTGATATTTTTTAGCATGACTACCCCATAAAATAAAAACGATATTCTTTTTTTTATTTAAAGCTGAAATTACACGCTCTATTAGTTTATTCCATCCAATGTTTGAATGAGATCCAGGTTTAGACACTTCAACTGTTAAAGTGCTATTCAACAAAAGTACACCTTGTTTAGCCCAATTTTTAAGGCAAGGGTCTCTATTAACAAGATAACCAATGTCATCTTTCACTTCTTTGTAAATATTCTTTAAAGAAGCAGGAATAGATGAGTTCTTTTTTCCAGAAAAAGCCAAACCATTTGCAACTTTTACTTGAAAGTATGGATCTTGCCCAAAAATTACAACTTTTGTATTTGAAAAACTACAATAATTGAATGCATTAAAAATTTCATTCGGAAACGGTGAAATTTTTTTACCTTTTTTTAATTCATCCTTAATAAAATTTAAAGGTTTTGAAATTAAATCATCCTGAGAGCCTATTTTAAGCTGCATCTTCCATGATTTTGGGAGTTCTATATTAGATAGATTATTCTTCATTTTTATACCTATTTTTATCCACAAAATCTGTGGATAAAGTTATGGATAACTTTATTTATACCATAACGAATGCCTATAAATAAAGGTTTTTGGTAACTTGTACAAAAATTAAACAAATTTAACAAATATAACCTAATATCAGTGTTTTAAGTTAATATTGATAGTTTTTAAACAATCTTAAACTAGATTAAAAGGTAACTGTAATAACATTATTTTTTTCTGTTGACAAGTACTTAGATAAAATTTTACATATATTTTTAATTGATCTTACAATAGGCGAAAAATTATGACGTTTTCACGTAAAAATTAACATACTCTGCTGTTAATAATATTTTCAATGTTATTGATTTTATCCATCAAATATTGAGAAACGTTATCCTCTAAGTCAATCAAAGTTATTGCTATTTCATTTCTACTTTTATTAATCATGTCTTTGATATTAAGATTTTCAGAAGCTATTGCTTGAGCAATGTTTCCAATTACTCCAGGTTCATCTTTGTGAATAATTACTAGCCTGAATTCAGTAGTTCTTCCTAGCTTAATTTTGGGAAAATTAACTGAGTTAACAATAACGCCATTTAATAAGAAATTTTTTGTCTGCTGAGCAGCCGTTATTGCGCAATTAATTTCAGCCTCTTTTGTACTTGCTCCTAAATGAGGTAAAAGAATTACATCATTTTTTTTTGATACTCTTTCAATTAATTCCTTCGTAGGGAAGTCAGTAATAAATTTACTTAGTATTTGATTATTTAAAGCATTTATAACGTCTAAATTATTTACTATATCTCCTCTTGATAAATTGATAAGCTTAATTCCTTTTTTAAAAAACTTTAAAGTTTCTTTTGATATGAAATGCTTTGTATCTTTGTTTAATGGAATATGGAGAGAAACATAATCAGAATTTTGCAAAAGATATTTTATATCATCAGCCTTTTCAACTTCTTTTGGTAACATCCAAGCTCCGTCAACAGAAATATACGGATCATAGCCAATTATTTTCATTCCAAGAACTTCTGCCGCTTGTGCTAACAAGGATCCAACTGAGCCAAGACCAATTATGCCAAGTGTTTTACCTTTTAGCTCATTACCTTTGTATTGTTTTTTTTGCTTTTCCATCATGTCGTTAATAGAAGTGCTACTTGATGAAGCCAAGGATTTTGTAAAAAGACTACCTTCAATAATTCCCCTTGAAGCGAGTAACATTCCACATAGAACTAACTCTTTAACTGCATTAGAATTTGCGCCAGGAGTATTAAATATTACTATACCTTTTTTAGTCGCTTCTTCTACAGGAATATTGTTAGTTCCTGTTCCTGCCCTAGCAATACATTTAAGGTTATTATCCATATCTTTACAATCTAACTTATGGCTTCTTAACAAAATTGCATTTGGCTCATCATCATTTTTTTGAAAACCATTATCTAAAAGCTCTTTAATGCCCTCTTCTGCAATGCTGTTATATACTTTAAACTTAAACATGATAATTAGAATAAATGAGAAACCTTATAAAAAATAGAAGCATTATATATAAAATTGGAATATATTACTCTGGACGCTATGTCTTTTGAAGTACAGAATTTAAATTTTTCACATGACAATAGCTTTTTGATTAAAGATTTAAGCTTCATAATCAATAATAAAGAAATTGGTTATGTTGTTGGAGATAGCGGTTCTGGAAAATCTTCATTATTTAATATTATTGCAGGTTTAATTAAACCTAATTCAGGAGAAATAATTTGCAACGGAGTTTATTTTAATAACCCTACAACATTTTTAGCACCTGAAAATAGAAATATTGGATATGTTTTTCAAGATTTTGGTTTATTTCCTCATATTAACGTAAAAAAAAATATCACCTATGCAGCTATCAAGGACGAAAAGTATTTAGATAATTTATTAAAAAGTTTAAATCTGAAAGAGCATATAGAGAAAATGCCATTTGAGCTCTCTGGTGGACAACAACAAAGGGTTTCAATTGCCAGAGCAATAATGCGTAATCCCAGTTTATTGATTTTAGATGAACCATTTTCTAACCTTGATACAGTAAATACTAATAATGTTATTAAACTTATAACAAATGAAATTAATCTAATGGAAATACCTTGTTTGATAGCAACTCATGATCATGCTCGATTAGAGAGTTTTGATAAGGTGAAAAAAGTTATCCTTTGACACTGCTCAATGAGTCAGCGACATATTTTGACCAATTTCTATAATTATTAACAAAACTTTCTATATTATCTTCGTTGACCGTAAAAGCTTTTGATTTAATAGATTTATTACTAGGCATTTCAATTCCAGACCCAAGCATTGATACCTTACAAGCTCCTAAAGCAGTAGATTCAACATTATCTGGTCTAATGATGCTAACTAATAAGGTGTCGGATAACATTTGACAAAATGTATCATTTTCAACCATACCGCCATCAACTAAAAGATTTTTAATTGAAATATTATACTTATTAAGGATTGAAGCTATTTCCTTTGTTTGAAAAGCAATAGACATAAAACATGAAGTTACAATGTCATCTACAGAAGAGTCTTGTGTAAGTCCATAAAATCCACCTCTTATATTTGAATCCCAAAATGGAGCACCAAGACCATTGAAAGCAGGTAAAAAATATACATTGTTAGAGTTTCCATTCTTTGAAAGAAATTTTTCACTTTCTTTTGCTGTAGAAAAAAATTTCATTTTGTCTCTTAGCCACTTAATAATATTTCCTGAAGAATAAATGCTTCCTTCAATAGCGTAATGAGTTTTTCCTTTAAATTTGTATGCTATCGTTGTTAATAGCCCTTCTTCTGCATAAATAGGTTTTTCTTCTGTATTAACCATTATAAAACAACCAGTTCCATAGGTAGACTTAATATCTCCATATTTAAAGCATCCTTGTCCAACCAAAGCCGCTTGTTGATCTCCAATAACTCCTCTTATAGGAATTATTTTTTTTTCTATTTTTAAGGTTCCAAAAAAACCATCTGAGCTTATTACTTTTGGTAACATATTTCTAGGAATATCAAATATCTCTAAAAGCCCATCATCCCAATCCATTGTTTTAATATTAAAAAGTGATGTTCTTGATGCGTTAGTAACATCAGTCAAATGATTTTTTTCTTCAGTTAATTTATATATTAAATAAGTGTCTATCGTTCCAAATAATAAGTCTCCGTTTTTTGCCATTGCTCTAGCTCCACTTACATTGTCTAAAATCCATTTTATTTTCGATGCTGAAAAATACGGATCAAGTAAAAGACCTGTTTTGTCTTTGATTTTTTTTTCGTTTCCATCTTTTTTTAGTTGATCACAAAATTCACTTGTCCTTCGATCCTGCCAAACAATTGCAGGGTAAATTGGCTCGCCAGATGATTTTGACCATACAACTGTCGTTTCTCTTTGATTAGTTATGCCGCATGCTTCAATATCCAAATTATTCTTTAAAACGTTTGAGACAGTTTCTTGAACACTTTTTAAGATATTTTTTGGGTTTAATTCAACCCATCCATCTTTTGGATAGCTTAAATTATATTCTTTTTGAGAATCGCTTAATTTTCTTAAATTTTCATCAAATATTATAGCTCTCGAGCTAGTTGTACCTTGATCTATAGATAAAAAATTTTTCATATTATTTCTCCATTTATTAATTATCCACAATTTATTAACTGATTGCCAACAGTAAAAAAACACGATTTATACATGATATTGTGTAAAAAAATGAAATTGTCACAATATATTGTGTTTTTATGCTTGATTCTTTGTCCACAATAAGTATATTATTCTATAGGAGAAAACTTTAGGTTACTGCAGACACAATTTAATTTTTCCAAAATATTCACAGAGAATAAACTCAATTGAGTAAATAGAGAGCGGACTAAAACAAAAATGGAAGTACAACAAGAAAAGAAAGGCATAAAACACAAACAAACAACAATAATTGAAGTAGAAACGACAGCACCTGGCAAATTAAGGGTTATTAAAAGAAATGGAAAAGTTGTTGCATTTGAAGATGATAAAATTAAAGTAGCAATCACCAAAGCCTTCTTGGCAGTTGAATCGGGTAATGCTGCGGCAAGCGAAAGAATTCACAAAAAAGTGAACGAGCTGACAGAAAATATTGTTGAGGTTTTTAAAAGAAGAATGCCATCTGGTGGAACACTTCATATCGAAGAAATACAAGATCAGGTTGAACTTCAATTGATGCGATCAGAAGAGCTAGATGTTGCCAAAAGCTATATTTTATATAGGGCTGAAAGGACTCAAGAAAGAAAAAAAGAAGTTCTTGAAATAGATTTACCAAACACCCCAACTATAAACATCACAAAAAATGATGGGACAAAGGTTCCCTTAAATGTAGAAAAAGTTGCAATGCTTATAAATGATGCCTGCGCAAACCTTGAAGAAGTTTCAATAGATGAGGTTTTGGATGAGGCTCTTAAAAATCTTTATGATGGTGTATCAATATCTGACATGAGAACTAGTCTTGTTATGTCTGCAAGAACAAAGGTAGAAAAAGAACCGAATTACTCTTTTGTCACCGCAAGGATATTAATGGATCAAATAAGAAGCGAAGCTTTAAACTTTTTAGATATTGCAGAAGAATCAACCTATGAAGAGATGAAAGATTACTATCCAAAAGCATTTAAAAAATATATTGATAAAGGTATTGAGCTAGAAATTTTAAATCCAGATTTAAAGAAATTTGATCTTGAAATGCTTGGTAAAGCCATAGATTATAGTAGAGATAACCAATTTACTTACTTGGGTCTACAAACTTTATATGATAGATACTTTATACACTCAAATAACATTAGATATGAGCTTCCACAAGTATTCTTTATGAGAGTTTCTATGGGATTAGCGCTAGAAGAAGATAATAAAGAAGAAAGAGCAATAGAATTCTACAGATTACTGTCAAGTTTTGATTATATGAGTTCAACCCCTACTTTATTCAATTCTGGGACTAAAAGACCTCAGCTCTCTTCTTGTTACTTAACAACTATCCCTGATGATTTAGATGGGATATTTTCTGCAATGAAGGACAATGCCTTACTGTCTAAATGGGCGGGAGGTCTTGGAAATGATTGGACACCAGTAAGAGCAATGAATTCCTACATTAAGGGTACAAATGGAAAAAGTCAGGGTGTCGTTCCTTTTCTAAAAGTTGCAAATGATACTGCGGTTGCTGTAAATCAAGGCGGTAAAAGAAAAGGAGCAATGTGTGGATATTTAGAAACATGGCATTTAGATATAGAAGAGTTCTTAGAATTAAGAAAAAACACAGGAGATGAAAGAAGAAGAACGCATGATATGAATACTGCAAATTGGGTACCAGATTTATTTATGAAAAGAGTTGAACAAGATAAAGATTGGACACTTTTTTCTCCGGGCGAAGCACCTGAACTTCACGACTTAATAGGAAAAAACTTTGAAGAAAAATATGAAGAATATGAGAGAAAAGCCATGAATGGAGAAATTGATCAACACAAATCTGTTCCAGCAAAAGAGTTATGGAGAAAAATGTTAACAATGCTATTCGAAACTGGACACCCATGGATAACTTTCAAAGATTCTTGTAATCTAAGATCGCCACAACAGCACAGCGGTGTTGTACATTCGTCAAATCTTTGTACTGAAATAACATTAAATACTAGCGCAAATGATGAAATAGCGGTGTGCAATTTAGGCTCTGTGAATTTAGCAAATCATATGAAAGACGGCAGTTTAGACGAAGATAAAATCAAGCAAACAGTCTCAACAGCAATTAGAATGCTTGATAATGTTATAAATATAAATTATTACTCAGTTGATACAGCTAAAAATTCTAATTTAAAGCATAGGCCTATCGGTCTGGGCTTGATGGGTTTCCAAGATGCATTATATATTCAAAATATTCCCTACTGCAGTGATGAGGCAGTTGAGTTTGCTGACAGGAGTATGGAGCTCATAAGTTATAACGCAATATATGCTTCAACAGAACTAGCAAAAGAAAGAGGAGCATACGAATCTTTTGAAGGTTCTTTGTGGAGTAAAGGTATTTTACCAAAAGATTCATTGGAAATTCTCTCAGAGAACAGAGGTAGTGAATACTTAAATGTTGATAGGTCTGAAACACTGGATTGGAAAACTCTAAGGAAGAAAGTAATCAAAGATGGGATGAGAAACTCTAATGTGATGGCAATTGCACCGACAGCTACAATTTCTAATATTACTGGAGTTACACAATCAATTGAGCCAACATATCAAAATTTGTATGTTAAATCTAATCTTTCTGGAGAATTTACAATTGTAAACCCTCATCTTGTAAAGAAATTAAAAGAAATTGACCTTTGGGATGATGTGATGATAAATGATTTAAAATATTTTGAAGGTAGTTTATCTGAGATTTCAAGAATTCCAGATGATATTAAAAAACTATTTTCAACAGCTTTTGAGGTCGAACCAAGATACATAGTTGAGTCAGCAAGTAGAAGACAAAAATGGATTGATCAAGCTCAGTCTTTAAATCTTTATATTGGAAATGCTGATGGAAAAAAATTAGACATTACCTATAGAATGGCCTGGTATTCCGGTCTAAAAACCACATACTATCTGAGGTCGATAGCGGCAACATCAACTGAAAAATCTACAGTACAACAAGGAAAACTTAACGCAGTAAGTTCTGATGTAAGTCAGGATACTAAACAGGAGCTTGGAGCAGCTGCACCAATTCCTGAGGCTTGCTCACTGGATGATCCAGATTGTGAAGCATGTCAGTAATTTAAATGGAGAAAAAATATGTTAAATTGGGATGAATACGAAAAAGAAGAAAAAGCAGTGCCGCCTGTAACACAAAACGTGACTACAGAAACGCGAGCAACTGAAATTAAACAAACGGAACCTCCTCAACCAGCTGAGTCTGCAGTATTGAATAAATCAAGTAACATTGGTGAAAGTTCTAGGGCTGAAGCAGCAAGAAAAGCTGTCAATGAACTAGACGAATCAGCTGGTATTGAGGAACTTGATGAAATGATGGCAAATGGGAGAGTTCAAGTAGACCAAAAAATGATGATAAATTGCAAAGCTGACCTAAATCAACTTGTACCATTTAAATATGACTGGGCGTGGCAAAAATATCTAGATGGAAGCGCAAATCATTGGATGCCACAAGAAATTAATATGACTAATGATATAGTCCTATGGAAGTCTGAAGATGGATTAACAGAGGATGAAAGAGTTATCGTAAAAAGAAATCTTGGTTTCTTTTCTACCGCAGACTCACTTGTTGCAAATAATCTTGTTCTTGCTCTTTACAGACTAATTACTAATCCAGAATGTAGACAATATATCTTAAGACAAAGTCTCGAAGAAGCAATTCATACTCATGCATATCAATATTGTATTGAATCTCTTGGCATGGATGAGGGTGAGATATTCAATATGTATAGAGAAATTCCATGTGTAGCAAGAAAAGCGTCATGGGGTCTAAAATATACTCAAGAAATTTCTGATCCAGACTTCAAAACTGGAACCGAAGAAACAGATAAACAATTATTAAAAAATTTGATCGCATTTTATTGTGTTTTGGAAGGAATCTTTTTTTATTGCGGTTTCACTCAAATACTTTCAATGGGTAGAAGAAATAAAATGACTGGCACAGCCGAACAATTTCAATATATCCTGAGAGATGAGTCTATGCATGTTAATTTTGGTATTGATGTTATAAATCAAATTAAAATTGAAAATCCTCATTTATGGGACGACCAAATGAAGTCAGATGCTGCACAAATGATACTTGAGGGAACAGAACTTGAGATTCAATATGCAAGAGACACAATGCCTAGAGGTGTCTTAGGCATGAATGCTGCAATGATGGAAGAGTATCTAAAATTCATTGCAAATAGAAGATTAACTCAACTTGGGCTTGATGAAGAATTTACAGGAGTGACTAATCCTTTCCCTTGGATGTCAGAAATAATAGATCTAAGAAAGGAGAAAAATTTTTTTGAAACCAGAGTTACTGAATATCAAGTTGGTGGTGCTCTTAACTGGGAATAAATTAAACTGAAAAGCTAGGTCTTGCAAAAATCTGAGTGACATAGTCATTTAGATTTTTGTAATCTTTAAGATTAAGTCTATTTAATCTAACTAAAAAATTTAAGTTAGTAGCCATCTGAATATCTGCATATGTGAACTTATCACAAGTTATAAATTCTTTTGAAGCAATGATTTCGTTGAATGTTTCTAAAGCGCTTACGCCAATATTTCTTTGAGAGAGTCCAAACTCTTTATTTTGATCCTCCATCTTACTCATGTGTGGATGTGTATGCCTAAAGCCATGTGCTAATGGGGTTGAGAGTTCGTATGTTACTCGTGAATACCACATCTCAATCATTGCAATCTCTGAAGGAGTTTCACCAAACATATTTGGTTCGGGATACATTGATTCTAAATATCTACAAATTGCAGTTGTTTCAAGAATAACTGACTCATCGTCTAACTGAAGAGCAGGCACTCTAGAATTCGGAGCAATAGACATATATTCAGGCTTTTTGTGTTCTAGTTCAGCTAAATTTAAATTTATAATTTCAATATCTTTGATATTTTTTTCAGCCAAAAAAATTAGGACTTTTAATGGACTAGGAGCAAGTTTGCTAGAGTAAAGTTTCAAGTCTTATTCTTTATTTATTAATTCAAAAAACTTGAGGGTTTGTTCTCCACCATTTTGAAGAGCCCTAGCATCTGTCATATCAGATATATTATCCCAGTTTGCATGAATATTTTCAGGAGTCATATCCTCACCCATGCCAAGTGAAACACCCATAGTTTCATGAATAAAAATTCTTGAAAACACTCCAGCGCCAGCAGCTATAATTGCACCATTAGGTGCATTTTCACTTGCTAAATAAATGACTGCTGGAGTAATAAATTCTGGTTGTAAATTCTTACCAAAATCCTCTGGGATTAGTCCCTCTGTCATTCTTGTATATGCAACAGGAGTGATTGAGTTTGTGAAAACATTTTTATTTTGTCCTTCTAACTTCAGCGTATTCATAAGACCTACCATTGCCATTTTTGCAGAACCATAATTTGTTTGACCAAAATTTCCAAAAACACCACTAGAAGAACTAGTAAAGATAATTCTGCCGTACTCTTGTTCTCTCATTATTGGAAAAATAGTGTGTGTACAATTTAATGTTCCTTGAAAATGAACATCCATTACTAGATTAAAATCATCTAGTGTTACCTTATGAAAACTCTTATCTCTTAAAATACCTGCATTATTTACAAGAATATCTATTCGTCCCCATTTATCAATTGTCTGCTGAGTCATTTCTTTAACTGCTTCTAAATCAGTTACACTAGCACCATTGGCAATGGCTTCGCCGCCGTTTGAAGTAATTTCATCAACAACAGCCTCTGCAGCATCACTTGTTCCACTTCCATCAACACTTCCTCCAAGATCATTGACCACAACTTTTGCACCTCTTTTAGCAAGCTCTAAAGCATGTTGTTTGCCAATACCACCACCAGCGCCAGTTACAATAGCAACTTTATCATCGAATTTAATATTCATACATAACTCCAATATTAATGAAAGCTTATAAAGAATTCAGTTATTATTTTAAGCAAATTAAAATTATATACTATGAAATAAAAATTAAGGATTACATTTTAATTTAGGAATATAATTATCATATACAATTTAGATTAAGGAAAAAATGGATACAACAATAAAAGTAGTTGTCACAGGTGCAGCTGGTCAAATAGCTTATTCATTAATACCAAGATTGGTAGATGGAAAAACTTTTGGTGACAAAACAGTTGATTTATGTCTAGTAGAAATACCACAAGTAGTTGATAAGTTAAAAGGTTTAGTAATGGAACTTGAAGATTCATATTTTCCAAATATGGGAGAGGTTTCATATACCAGTAACTTTGAGGAAGCGTCTGTTAAAGGAGATTGGTTTCTATTAGTAGGAAGTATTCCCAGAGGCATTATATATAACGGTAAAAAAATCAAGGAAAGATCAGATCTGCTCAGCATAAATGGTGGTATTTTTGTAGACCAAGGAAAGTCTATTGGAAAAAATGGAAATGATGGCGCAAAGATTCTAGTTGTAGGAAATCCAGCTAATACAAATGCCTTAATAGGAAAGAATGCTGCAAATAATAATTCTCAAACATGGATGGCTATGACAATGCTTGATTCAAATCGAGCAAAATCAATTCTTTCAAAAAAAACTAACAAAAATATTTCAGAGATTACCAATATGATTATTTGGGGTAATCATAGTCCTACTATGTATCCAGACTCTGAAAATGCTCTCATTTCTGGTCAAAGAGGAAGTGACTTAATAAACGACATGAACTGGATAGAGTCAGATTTTTTACCCTCAGTTCAGCAAAGAGGTAAGGCTGTTATTGATGCTAGAGGAGCATCTTCTGCAACTTCTGCTGCAAAAGCAGCAATTGATACTGTAATCGCTTGCGAAACTCCAACTGATCATGGAGATTGTTTCAGCGCTGCAATTGCAAGTGATGGAGCATATGGTGTTCCTGAGGGATTAATATGTGGATATCCGCTTATGACACTTGAAAATGGAAGTATTGAAATCAAAAGAGATTTATCATTGTCAGAATTCGCTTTGTCAAAATTTCAGATTTCAATTGACGAATTAGTGTCTGAGAGAGATGCTGTGAAGCATCTTATGCAATGACAAAAAAAGAGAAAATTTTAAGCAGCTTTATAATAAATATTATTAAAGATGAAAAACCATCGAGTATTAATATTCTTTCAGAAAAAGATTTATCACAACTATTAAAGAGAATTGAGAAAACTAAAATAAAATCTCTTAATATCACACCTAAAATATACGATAAATCTGATGAGAATTTTGATCTATACATTATTTTGGATGATATTAAATTTTCTGAAGCAGATATTGGCACTGTAAAAAACCTGCTTAGCCAAAAAATTGTAGTCTTTACTGATTTGAAAAATGACAAAAATACCGATGAGATAATGCTAAAACTTGGATTTAATAAAGAACTTAGGGACAAAACAAACAAATTGAAATGTTTTTCATATAATTTAAAAACCTATAACAATAAAAGAACCTGGAATAATCCAACTGGTTGGGCTAATCCAGAAAACTTTGACAAATTTAGATGGTAAAGGACTGTTTATTCATTAGATTTAAGTTGAGGAAATAATAAGACGTCTCTAATTGAGGACTGATTTGTTAAAAGCATAACTAGTCTATCTACTCCCATACCTACTCCCACCGCTGGGGGCATCCCATGTTCTAAAGCTGTTATGTAATCATGATCATAATCCATAGCTTCCTTATCACCAGAATCTTTTGCCTCGACCTGTTTTTCAAATCTTGAAGCCTGATCATCAGGATCATTTAATTCACAGAAGCCATTTGCAAACTCTTTGCCGCCAATAAAAAGTTCAAATCTGTCAGCAAAGTCGGGATTATCTTGGTTTCTTCTAGACAATGGCGAAACTTCTACAGGATATTCAGTTACAAAAGTTGGATCTATTAATCTTGACTCAACAGTTTCTTCAAAAACTTCTAAAAGCATTCTGCCAACGTCCCAATTTTTTTTAATTTTTATTTTTTTATTCTTTAAGAAATGTGAAAGAGCTTCTTTGTTTGCTATGACATCTTTAGAAAGGTCTTTATTATGTTCCAGCACCAGATCTGTTAATGTGGATTGATTAAAGTTATCTAAATTAATTTCATTTTCATCCCATGTTATCTTTGATTTACATCCAGCGGCAGATGCTGCATTTAAAATAATTTCTTTAGTAAGGTTCATTTGATCTGGCATGCTTGCATATGCCTCATACCATTCCATCATTGTGAATTCTGGATTATGTTTTGTAGAAAGGCCCTCGTTTCTAAAACTTCTATTGATTTCAAATACTTTATCAAAACCACCAACTAAAAGTCTTTTTAAATATAATTCAGGAGCAATCCTTAAATAAAGATCTTGTCCTAGTGCATTGTGCTTAGTAACAAATGGTCTGGCAACTGCTCCACCGGCCAAAGGGTGCATCATTGGAGTCTCAACTTCTAAGTATCCAACTTTGTTCATTATTTTTCTCATAGAATCAATGATCTTGGTTCGTTTTATAAAAACTTCTTTTGAGAAAGTATTTGTCATTAAATCTAAATACCTTTGTCTATATCTGGCTTCGATATCAGTCAATCCTTTAAATTTTTCTGGCATTGGTCTTAATGATTTTGTGATCATTTCTATATCCCATGCATCAATTGTTAATTCATCTCTTTGCGTTCTAAATAAAGTTCCTGAGACACCAACAATATCTCCAAGATCCCATGTTTTAAAATCTTCATAAACTTCATCATCAACGTTATTTTTTGTTACATATATCTGAATATCTCCAAATGAATCTCTTATGGTTGCAAAACTGGCTTTTCCCATAACTCTTTTAAGAATAATGCGGCCTGCAATAGAAATATTCTTAATATCTTTTTCTAACAATTCGACCTTATTAAATTTTCCATATTCATCTTGAAGTTCTTTTGAATTATTCTTTGGTTTAAAAGTATTTCCATAAGCAGAACCTTTATCCCTTAGCAGATCTAGTTTTTTTCTTCTCTCTTCAAGTATGGCTTTTTCACCACCTAAATTATCTTTATCCATTTAAACACCTGCTTTCAAAGATGATTTCATAAAATCATCTAAATCTCCATTTAAAACTGCTGTTGTATTACCAGTTTCATGATTAGTTCTTAAATCCTTGATTCTAGATTGATCTAATACATAAGATCTAATTTGACTTCCCCAGCCAATATCAGATTTACTATCTTCAAGAATTTGCTGTTCCTCATTCTGTTTTTGTAATTCTAACTCGTATAATTTAGATTTTAATTGTTTTAATGCATTTTCTCTATTCTTATGTTGAGATCTATCACTCTGTGATTGTGCAACAACTCCGGTTGGTATATGGGTTAATCTTACAGCTGAATCAGTTTTATTAACATGCTGTCCTCCAGCTCCGGAGGCTCTATATGTGTCAGTTCTTATATCTGCTTTATTTATAACAATCTCTATAGAGTCGTCAATTTCAGGTGAAATAAATACGGATGCAAATGAAGTATGTCGTCTATTTCCAGAATCAAATGGTGATTTTCTTACTAATCTATGAATCCCAGTCTCCGTTCTAAGCCATCCATATGCATAATTACCATTAATAAAAACTGTTGCTGATTTAATTCCTGCAACATCTCCATGAGATACTTCTATAATTTCAACAGAAAAATTCTTATTTTCAGCCCATTTTGTATACATTCTTAGAAGCATTTCTGCCCAATCTTGTGCCTCTGTTCCTCCAGATCCAGATTGAATTTCAATGTATGCTGCTGACGGATCCATCTTATTCGTGAACATCCTACCAAATTCAAACTCTTCGATCGATGATGTAATTAAGCTTAACTCTTGAGATATATCATGAAGAGAAGACTCATCAGCTTCCTCTATAGAAATGTCTATCAAAACTATAGAATCTGATAATCTACTGGATACTTCATTAAAAGATGATAGAACTTTTTCAATATTAGTTTTTTCTTTGCTTAATTTTTGAAATAGCTTCAGGTCAGACCAAACATGTTCTTTAGATAGATCATTTTCAATTTCCTTGAATCTTTTATTTTTAGACTCTATAAATAAAACATTATCCTTGATTTCAGTAAGTCTAGATTCTAGGTTTAATAAAGCTGTTTTTAATTCATTGGCATCCATTTTTAATTATTTTCTTTAATAAAATTAAAAATTGAATTATCTTTAGTATCTAATTCATAGGCTTTTTCTTTTTTACTTAAAACTTTTTTCAGAGAGTAAGGTATTTTATCTAAGGATATTCCTGAGCTCTCTAATGCATTAGGAAATTTAGCTGGATGAGCTGTTGCAAGCATTATTGTTTTGTTAATAATTTCATTATTTAATTTTTGAACTGCATCTGCAGCTACTGCAGTATGTGGATCCATTATGTATCCATGGTTTTTTTTATAAAACTTCATACAGTCGAATGTTGATTCGTCATCTACGCTATAGCTTAAAAATAAATCTTTTGATTTCTTCCAAAGATTTTCACTTATTTGAATATTTTTTATTGGAAATTGGTTGTATAAGTTCGAGCAAGTTTTTGAGTCTCGATCTAAATAAAAATCATAAACTAACCTTTCAAAATTACTTGCTACACTGATATCCATACTTGGAGATATCGTTTCGTTTACAGATTTTTTTGAGTAATCATTATTTCTAAAAAACCGATTAAGAATATCATTACTATTTACTGCAACTATAATTTTTGATAATGGCATTCCCATTCTTGAAGCAGCATAACAGGCAAACACATTTCCAAAGTTTCCAGTGGGTACAGAAAAATTTAATGGTTGAGAGAACTTATTTATTTTGAGGCTTGAATAAAAGTAATAACAAATTTGGCCTATTATTCTTACCCAATTTATTGAGTTAACAGCTAATAAGTATTGGCCATCTCTTAGAAAAGATCTTTCTTTGAAACCTTTTTTAACTATATCTTGGCAATCATCAAAAGTACCATTTGCAAGAATTGGAAAAACATTTTTTTTATTAACTGTGGTCATCTGTTTTCTTTGAATATCAGACATATTTCCTTCTGGTATTAGAATAAAACTTTTAATTAGATCAAACTCTTTACATGCGTCGATGGCCGCTGAACCTGTATCACCTGATGTGGCACCAAAAACAATAGCTGTTTTGTTTTGTTTTTGAAGTGTCATATTAAAAAAAGAGGCGGCAAGCTGAAGGCCAAAGTCTTTAAAAGCTGCAGTGGGACCATGGAATAATTCTAATACCGATAAGTCCTTGTCAATGTCATAAATTTCAATAAGTTCTTCACTTTCAAAATTATGCCAAGTCTGATCTAGAAGTCTTATAACTTCATCATCTCTAAAAGATGATTTTGTATATAAAGGCACAATATGTTTAGCAACATCAATAAAACTTTCAGATTCTTTTAGAACTTTTAAGTCTACTTTAGGCCACTCATTAGGCATAAATAAACCTCCATCGGATGCTAGACCTTGCATCAAGACATCTTCAAAAGTTTTATTAGTATCCTTACCTCTCGTACTATGAAATAGCATATCTAAAATGGTTCAATTCTAATTGATCTTACTTTTTTTACTGAATCTAGTTCATCAATTTTTTTAATTAATTCAGCATTTTCACTCTCTAAAAATGGATCGGTGATTATTACAATTGGAACAATTCCTTCTTTTAACTCTTCTTTTTGAACAATGGTTTCTATACCAATTTTTTTGTCAGCGAAAGTAGATGTTATAGATGCCATCACTCCTGGTATGTCATCTGCTTCAATATAAATATAGTACTGAAAAGTTAATTTTAAAAAGTCAGCAAGTGGAATTATTTTATGATCATCAATGTTAGAAGTATTTTTTTCAGAATTTGCTAGATTAACTAAATCTGAAATTATTCCAGAAGCTGTTGATTCTTGTCCAGCACCTGAGCCAGCTACATGAAGTATGCCTAAAAGATCTGTCTCAATTTCAATACCGTTTCTAACACTTTTTAAATTTGCAAGATATTGGATCTTTTCAATTAAAACCGGATGGGCCCTTAATTCAACACTTTCTTTATTCTTTTTAGCTATTGCGAGATGTTTTATGGTGTAGCCCATTTCACTTGCGTATTTAAAATCAATATTTTCTATTGAAGATATCCCCTCAATATAAAAATCATTTGGTGGTAAAGATGTTCTAAAAGCTAGGGAGGACAAAATTCCAATTTTATGAGCAGCATCCATTCCTTCTATATCAAAAGTTGGATCAGGTTCTGCATAGCCCTCTTTCTGTGCCAAAGCTAATGTCGATGCAAAATTAGCACCCTCTTCCATGTTTGATAGAATAAAATTTGAAGTGCCATTTAGCATCCCTGTTATTTTTCTAATTTTATTGGCTGCTAATTCTTCACTAAGAATTTTTATTGCTGGTGTTCCTGCACATACTGAAGATTCATAAAGAACCCTAACTCCATTATTATGTGCTTCTTTAAAAATTTCGTTTCCATGGTTGAAGATTACTGCTTTATTTGCAGTAACAACATGTTTTTTATTTTTGATTGCAGTCAAAATCAATTCTCTTGCTGTATCGACACCTCCAATTAACTCAACAACAACATCTATGTCATGATTTATTACATCAAAAATGTTTCTTTCAATTTTTACATTGGTAGGATCACACTTTGGATTATCTCTTCTGGCACCAATAACTGCTATATCAATATTTAAGTTTCCATTTGAAGTAATTTGATCATAATTATTTTTAATAGTTTTATATAAGCCTGTAGCAACATTACCCCAACCACATATGCCAATTTTGAGATTTTTCATTATAAACCCTTAAGTTTATTTAATAGATCTTCTGGAGATGAATATCCTGGAAATAATCGCCCGTCATCAGAAAATAAAGAGGGAGTTCCTGATATACCTAATTTCTTACCAAGGGCATAGTGCTTGGCAATCGGTTGAGATTCACAAAATTCAGAATCAATTTTTCTGCCCTTTTTTAATTTAGTTAATGCCTCTTTTGGATTTTTAGAGCACCATGCACTAACCATCTTTGTAAATGTTTCTGCTCCAATACCAGATCTTGGATAGGCAGCATAATTTACAGATATACCTAGTGCATTATAATTTTCAATCTCATCATGAAGTTTTCTGCAATATCCACAGTCTACATCAGTAAAGACTATTATCGAATATAGTTCATCGTCAGACGGAAATGATATCAATTCTTTGGAATTTATTTCATTTAATACAGAGGCTCGATTTTTATTTAAATCTATTTCTGTTAAGTTTGTAAGTCCTGATTGAGAAATTTTATACATATCTCCAAAAATAAAATAATTACCGTCACTTGAAACATATAATGGCTTAACTTCACCATAATAAACCTTATAGATACCTGGAAAATCAGTTTGCTTAATTGATTCAATTTCTGAGTCGACAGGTAGAATTTTTGAAACCTGCTCTATTATGCTTTCTTGATCAGACAAAATTGATAAAGAAATAAAAAAAACTAAGGTTATAAAAAATTTATTCTTCATTTTATCCTCTTGGATGATGTTTTTTTAAAACATCACTTAATCTTTGTTTTGCAATATGAGTATATATTTGAGTTGTTGATAAGTCACTATGGCCAAGCAAAAGCTGGACTGATCTTAAATCTGCGCCTCTATTCAAAAGATGAGTTGCAAAAGCATGTCTTAGCGTATGCGGAGATATTGATGTTTTTAAATTTTCTTTTTTTAAATAAATCTTTATTCTTTGCCAAAAAGCAATCCTAGATAATTTACTACCTCTATTAGAAAGAAAAATCTCTTTAGATGTTGTTATATCTCTTGATGATAAATACAAATTTAGCGCGTCATGTGCCTTTTCACCAAATGGAATTAATCTTTCTTTGGAGCCTTTGCCCATTACTTTTACAATAGATCTATTTAAATCAATATCTGTCATCTTCAAGTTTATTAGCTCTGATATTCTCATTCCAGTTGCATATAACATCTCAATCATTGCCTTATCTCTTTTTTCAATTTTTTTAGAGCAATCTGGACTATTTAATAATTTTTCAACCTCATCTTCAGACATAGAAATTGGTAAATATTGTTCTTTTTTTGGAGATATAATTTCTTGTAATGGTGACTTAATGACTAAATTATTTTTTTGAAGAAAAAAATATAGAGTTTTTAGAGAGGAAATTTTTCTGTTTACAGATGAGCTTTTTAAATTTTTTTTAAATAAATAGGAAATAAAATCATTTATGTGATTTTCATTTATATTTAAATAGTCTAAATCTTTCTTATTTATCCATTCTATAAATGTATTAACATCTATTTTGTACGAAATAATTGTGTTTGAGGAAAGTCCTTTTTCTATAAATAAAAAATCAAAAAAAGACCTAAGAATAGAATCTTCTTTAATTAAATCTTGCATTCTTAATCTAAGCGTTCTTTTATTCTTGCGGATTTGCCAGACCTTTCTCTTAAATAAAATAACTTGGCTTGTCGAACATCGCCTTTTCTTTTGACCTCAATAGAGTCTATTAGAGGACTATGTGTTTGAAAGGTTCTTTCGACTCCTATTCCACTAGAAATTTTTCTTACAATAAAAGATGAGTTTAGGCCGCCTTTTTTTACTCCCATTACAATTCCCTCAAAAACTTGAAGCCTTGTTCTTTCACCTTCTTTAACTTTTACTGACACGGCCACAGTGTCACCAGGCCTAAAACTTGGAATTTCTGATTTCATTTGTTTAGATTCAAAGTCATTGATAATTTGTGAAGGAGTTTTTTCTTCTAATGAAACTTTTATCTGTTCTTCAGCTACTTCCTCTAGTGCAGCTTCCTCTTCAACTGGTACTTCCTCTGGTGCAGCTTCCTCTTCAACTGGTGCAGCTTTCTCAGCTACTTCCTCTGGAGCAGCTTCCTCTTCATCTGGTTCTTCCTCTGGTGCAGCTTTCTCTTCAACTGGTGCTTCCTCTTCAACTGGTGCTTCCTCTTCAACTGGTACTTCCTCTGAAGCAGCTTCCTCCTCAACTGGTACTTCCTCTGGTGCAGCCTCTATTAAATTATCTCTAATATTTTCGGCAGATTCAGACATTGCTGTGGCAGCATCATCAACCGCACTTGGTATTTCAGTTTTACTAAAATAATCATTCCATGCATCTAAAAGTTGAGCTTTTGTTAAGTTAATATTTAATTCAAGGCCAATATTTTTAGCAGCTTCCACAATATCTGCTTTTTTCATCTTATTTAATGCTGATTTTGTAGGAATATCTTCAGATTTTGCAGGAATTACTTTATTTGTAACTTCTACTTTAGGCGAACTAAATCCACCTAATAAACGCGAAAAGAAGCCTTTTTTCTTATTATCTTTACTATCACTCATAATATTTGCTTAAAATGGGCTATAGGATAGCCTTAGATGACCATTCTTCCAAGAGTTTTTTTTGTTTTTTTGTTAATTTTATATTTTTTAACAAATCTGGTCTTTTAAGTGATGTCTTAAGGAGAGAGTTCTCTGATTTCCATGTTTTTATCTTTTGATGATTTCCAGACAAAAGTATCTCAGGCACAGCTAAAGAATCAAAAATTTCAGGTTTTGTATATACATCCTCCTTGAGAAGACCATTCGAAAAGGTATCTTTTAAATATGAATCTTTGTTTCCAAGAATACCGGGAATATGTCTTGAAATTGCGTCAATCATGCACAAAGCAGCATATTCACCGCCACTTAAGATAAAGTCTCCAATTGATACTTCTTCATCTACATAATTATCGATAACTCTTTGATCAATTCCTTCATACCTTCCACAGATAATAGTTAAATGTTTTAATTTAGAAAAAGAAATAATTTTTTTTTGATTTAATTGTTTGCCCTGAGGAGACATATAAATAATTGGCCCCCGTTTTTTTTTACTTATCTCTTTAATAGTTTTAATCAGGGGCGCAGCCATAAAAACCATGCCTTCTCCGCCACCATAAGGCTTAGAGTCAATTTGATTATATTTATTTATAGAATTTTTTCTAATGTCTAGTAAATTAATTAATAATAATTTTTTTTTAATTGCTTTAGAAATTATTCCAGAATTTAATACGCTGAATATCTCTGGAAAAATTGTTAAAACATTAATGTTCATTAATAATTACTTTGCCAATTCACATTTATTACTCTCTTTTTTTTATCAATTGAGTTAATAAATGTTTTTTTTATAAAAGGTATAAGCCTTTCCTCGTTGTCTATAGAGTCGCTTGTTGGTTTGACTATTAAATAATCATTTGCACCAAAGTTATTAAGCTCTTTTACTGCTCCTAGTAACTCGTCTTTATTAATTCCAATAACTTTCATTCCTACTAAATCATGCCAATAAATTTCATTTGATGGAAGTTTAGGAAGATTTTTTGCTGAAATTTTTAATTTAGCATTAGTTAGCTTTTTTATTTCATCAATATTATCTATGTTTTGAATTTTAGCTATAAATTTTGAATTATTTTTCTTGATATATTCGAATTTTACTCTTTTATCATCAATCATAATATGATCAATATACATCAGAATGTTTTCTGATGGAGAACAAAAAGAATTAAGAAAAAATTCTCCCTTTAAACCTCTTGGTTTTCCAATATTGCCAATATAGATTGGTTTATTTTTGATCATCTTTTGAAGAATCATCAGCAGGAGCTTCTTCTTCAGTTGATGTTTCTTCCTCTGCTGGTGTTTCTTCCTCTGCTGGAGCTTCTTCTTCTGCTGGTGTTTCTTCTTCAGCTGATGTTTCTTCCTCTGCTGGAACTTCAACTTCTGCTGGAACTTCTTCCTCTGCTGGTGCTTCTTCAGCTGGAGCTTCTTCTTCTGCTGGTTCTTCTTCCTCTTCTGGTGCTTCTTCAGCTGGAGCTTCTTCTTCTGCTGGAACTTCTTCCTCTACTGGTGCTTCTTCAGCTGGAGCTTCTTCTTCTGCTGGAACTTCTTCTTCTGCTGGAACTTCTTCCTCTACTGGTGCTTCTTCAGCTGAAACTTCTTCATCTGCTGGTGTTTCTTCTTTTGACGCAGCTTCAATAGACTCTTTTGCTAATTTCTCAGCAATGGCAGCTTTTTTAGATTCAATTTTTGCTTTTTTTGCCTCTATTTTGGCAGCAAATTCTTCTGGTGTTAGTTTAGATTCTTTTATTAAGGACTTAACTCTTTCACTAATTTGAGCACCTTTTGAAATCCATTCATTAATCTTTTCGATATCTATTCTGAGTCTTTCCTCTTGGCCACTGGCTAAAGGGTTGAAAAATCCAAGTCTCTCAATAAATGAGCCGTCTCGCGGTCTCCTTTCATCAGCAACAGTGATAAAGTAATAAGGATTCTTTTTTGATCCGCTTCTTGCTAATCTGATAATTACCATACTAAAAAATATTTATTTTTGTTTAAAAAGATGTGTATTTTAGGGTAACCTTGCTAATATTGATAGTATTATTATGCAAAGTTTTAATTAATCGCAAGTTTTAATGAGTTTTATTGGCCAAGTAACTATTAGTATAGTTATCTACTACTTTATAAGATTTTTCTACAAAAGAGAGAAATCACTATTTATTGCAGGCATGTTATCGGCTCTATCATATCTATTAATTTATTTATTAACCTATGAAATTATATCTTTAATGCCAACTGTTCATTTTATGGTTACAGGACTAAGTCTTCTGCTTATTTTTATTGCATATAACGAAATTATCATTCTTGAAACAAAAATTAGAAAATTAAAAAAAGGTGAGATCATAAATTTTGAATCTTTTTCAGTTGAAAAGAGTTATAAAATTGTCTTTAAATTATTGGGTATAGGGCTATTATTCCTATCCTTATCTTTGATATCTGGATTAACTTTACAGACAGTCTTCACGGCTAACATAATTTTTAAAGCTATTTTTACTTTTATTGCCTGGTTTATCTTTGTTATAACAGTTTTAGGTGTGCGCTATCTTAATTTTCCAATTAAATACGCTACAAGAAGTCTCTTTTTATCTATGTGGGCTGTTTTGGGTGCATATTTTCTAAATTCATATTTAGTTGGCTCATAATGCAAGAGGACCCTTCTTTAATTTTTCTAATTTCAACACTTATATTTTTATTAATTTTAAGTGGATTTTTCTCTGGCTCAGAAACAGGAATGATGGCTGCGAATAAAATCAAGCTGAAAAACTTATCAAAAAAATCTAAAACAAGTGCTAAAAGAGCTCTCACACTATTGAAACGACCTGATCAATTGTTATCTGCAATATTAGTGGGCAATAATTTTGCTAACATTTTAGCTTCAGCTATTGTAACTATAATTATGCTTGACTATTTTGGCGGCAATGTTCTGCTTGGTTCAATTATTTTAACAATAATAATCCTAATTTTTTCTGAGATTACACCAAAGACAATGGCAGCTATTAAGCCAGAAAGTTTTGCAACAAGATCTTCATTTATCTTAAATATTTTAGTAGTGCTATTTAAACCTTTGATATTTCTTACAAATTTTTTAAGTAGATTAATATTAAAAATATTTAAATTAGACGCAAAAGATGCAACTCTTAATGACAATCTTAATACTGAAGAGCTTAAAACATTGTTAGAAGAATCAGGTGATTTGATTCCCAAACAATATAGAAAGATGCTTTCATCTGTTTTGGGGATGGAAGAGCTAGTCGTTGAAGATATAATGATACCTACTTCGGAAATAATTGGTATAGATATTAATTTAGATTATAAAAATGCAAAAAAAATTATTGAATCAACTCCATATACCAGACTTCCAGTGTTCAAAGAATCAATTGATAATATGATAGGTGTTCTTCATCTAAAAGATTCATACTCATTCTTAGATATGTTGAATAAAGATAAAGGTAATCTTGAAAGAATTCTTCAAAAGTCATATTTTGTATCTCAATCAACCCTTTTGATGAAACAGCTAAGAGAGTTTCTATCAAGTAACCAAAGCATTGCTTTGGTTGTTGATGAATATGGTGAAATAGAAGGTTTGATATCTGTTGAAGATATTTTTAAAGAGATCACTGGCAAATTTGGTGGTGATAAAAAAGAATTAGAAAGAGAATTTACTAAATTAAAAGATGGTGCAATTTTAACTGATGGAAACTCAAGAATAAGAGATTTAAATAACTATCTAAATTGGAAAATTCCTGAGGATAGTTCTAAGACGATAAATGGTTTAATTACAGAATATCTAGATCAAATTCCTCAAGCTAATTTATGTATAGAAATACAGAATTATAGATTTGAAATTTTAGAATTAGAGGATAATCTAATTTCTAAAATAAAAATAAAAAAAAGAGCTTGATACTCCCCTTTTATCAATTAAAACTCATAGCAAATCAGTAATTAATTTGAAAATTATTGCTAAAACAAAAGATGAAGTTATTACTGCTTTTACACTAGCAATTGCAGGTAACATCTTTCCCCATATTGCATTAGCTTCTATTACAAAGATTACTAAAAGACCAACAATTAAACTTGTGCTACTCCAATTATCAAAAGCTAAGTATGAACCTGAAGCATGAGCTGAATAAACCATATACATTAACATTGGTACTGAAAACAAAGTGTTTGTTCTAGATGCTAATCCTGCTTTTGCTGCCGCCACTGCAACATCACCTTCCTTCATCCCGAGCACTATTTTTTGATTTCTCCAAATAATTCCCCAGACATTTAACATCATTATAGTACCCATTGTGGCGCCAAGAATTATTTCAGTTCCAATTCTTGCAGTAATTTGATAGAAAAGAATTAATCCAGTTAAAAAAGTAAAAAGGGCTGCCCATCTAAACCACCATAAAGCATTTGGTGCTAATTTTTTCATAACATCAGCTTTCGCTTCTGGATCTGCGACCTTTACATATTCTGTTTGAACAAAATTAAAATAATATAGCAAACCTATCCAAGCAATTCCAAAAAGTATATGAAATGATCTAAAGAAAGCTTGATCAGTTAATAAATCCATAATAAATCCTTAAAAGTGTGTTGTAGATATATTAAATGAAAATTTGTTTGAAATCTAATAAAAAACGGGGATAAATCCCCGCTTTTATATTTAAAGTTAGAACTATTTACATCATTCCGCCCATTCCACCCATTCCGCCCATATCAGGCATTGGTGGCATCGGAGTATCTTCTTTAGGTACATCGGTAACCATAGCTTCAGTGGTGATCATCATTCCAGCAACTGAACCAGCTGCCTGAAGAGCAGTTCTTGTAACTTTTGCAGGATCTAAGATTCCCATTTCAATCATGTCACCATATTCACTTGTTGCTGCATTAAATCCAAAAGAGTCTTTCCCATCAATAACTTTATTAACAATCACTGATGGTTCTTCTCCGGCATTTGAAACGATTTGCCTCAAAGGTGCTTCAAAAGCTTTTTTAGCAATATTTATACCTACATTTTGATCATCGTTATCACCTTTCAGCTCAGCAACAGCCTCTAAACATCTTATTAAAGCAGAACCGCCGCCGGGGACAACACCTTCCTCAACAGCAGCACGAGTTGAATGAAGTGCATCTTCAACTCTTGCTTTCTTTTCTTTCATTTCAACTTCTGAACCAGCGCCAACTTTTATGACAGCTACGCCACCAGCAAGTTTTGCTACCCTCTCCTGAAGTTTCTCTTTGTCATAATCAGATGATGTCTCTTCAACTTGCGCCCTAATTTGATTTACTCTTGTTGCTATTGCATTTTCATCGCCAGCTCCATCAATAATTGTTGCATTATCTTTATTAAGTACAACCCTTTTTGATGTTCCTAGATCTTCAACTGAAGCGCCTTCTAAAGATAATCCAACTTCTTCAGAAATAACAGTTCCTCCTGTAAGAATAGCAATATCTTCTAGCATGGCTTTTCTTCTATCGCCAAATCCAGGTGCCTTACATGCCGCAGCTTTTACTATACCTCTTAAGTTATTAACAACTAAGGTTGCAAGAGCTTCGCCTTCAATATCTTCAGCAATTATTAAAAGTGGTTTACCAGCTTTTGCAACTGATTCTAATAATGGCAACAGATCCCTTATGTTTGAAATCTTTTTATCAAAAAGCAGTATATATGGTGATTCAAGTTCAACAGTCATATTGTCTTGATTTGTAATGAAATAAGGGGATAAATATCCTCTGTCAAATTGCATACCTTCAACAACATCCAATTCATTTTCAATTCCACTACCTTCCTCTACGGTAATTACACCTTCTTTTCCAACTTTCTCCATAGCTTCTGCAATAATTTCACCAACGGCTGTATCGCCATTAGCAGAAATAGTTCCAACCTGAGCAATAGCCTTATCGTCAGTACATGGAACACTTAGACCTTTTACGTGCTCAACTGCGGAAGAAACTGCTTTATCAATTCCTCTTTTTAGATCCATTGGATTCATACCTGCTGCTACGGCTTTATTTCCTTCGTTAACAATCGATTGTGCTAAAACAGTAGCTGTAGTGGTCCCATCACCAGCTTCATCTGATGTTTGAGAAGCCACTTGCTTAAGCATTTGTGCGCCCATATTTTCAAACTTATTTTCAAGTTCAACTTCTTTTGCAACAGAAACACCGTCTTTAGTAACAGTGGGTGCTCCAAATGATTTGTCTAAAACGACATTTCTACCTTTTGGTCCAAGTGTAACTTTTACTGCATTTGCTAATGTGTTAACACCATCAAGCATTTGTGCTCTTGCGGTATCACCAAACTTTACATCTTTCGCTGACATATTTATCTCCCTATTAATTTAATTTTATTCAACAACGCCAAAAATATCCTTCTCACATAAGATAAGATATTCTTCACCATCTAACTTAATTTCATTTCCGCCATATTGGCCAAATATAACAGTATCACCAACAGATACATTCATTTTCACAGAATCACCTGATTCTGAAACCTTTCCTGGTCCTACTGCAACGACTTCACCTTGCGATGGTTTCTCTTTTGCAGAACCAGATAGAATAATTCCACCTGAAGATGTTTCTTCCTCTTCAGTTCTTTTAACAAGAACATTGTCGTGTAATGGTCTTAATTTCATTTATCTCTCCATATAAATTGCAAAAATTATCTTACAAACTAATTAAGGCCTAAAAATTATAAATCAATAGTTAATTTAACTTTTTAGCTTATTAATTAGCAGCGCAATTGTAACTCCAAAAAGGTTTGCAAGTAAGTCAAAATACTCAAAATATCTATATGGATGAAAAATGTGAATAATCTCAATAAAAAAGCCAAAAGTAAATATCATTAAAAATAAAGTAAATTTAGATATATTAAATCCACTCAAAAGGCCTAAGTAGGTTAAATAAAAATAGGTTAACACGTGAGCAGTCTTGTCAGCATCAAATAAAAGATAATTTAATGATGGAATACTTCTGGTATTCACAATACTTAATATAAATACAATAAAAATAGATATAAAAAATAAGCTTCTAACAGTCATTTTTATTTTTGTAATAAAAAGAAATTTTTATTGAACAAAATTAATATAATTGCAGGGATTGCTAACAATGAAGTAAAAATATAAAAGCTCATCCAGCCATAATTAAAACCATATGAGCTCTGAAAATTTTCTACAATAACACCTGAAAAACCTCCAAAAATTTTACCTAAGAATGCCATAAGTGATGTTAACAAAGCATACTGAAATCCTGTATATTTTGCAGAAACTAAGCTGGTTAGAAAAGTAATGTTTACGGTGCCTACTATTCCAGCAGCCAGGCTATCTGAAGCAACAATGCATGCAAGTAAAGTAAGGTTTTTTTCATTAATAGACGCATAAGAAAATAATAAATTTGTCATCATTACCAAGAAAGCGGCAATCAAGAGTGATTGATATAAACCTAATCTCTTTATAAAAATACCTCCAATAAAAATACCAATAATAGTAGCTATTAAAGCAACAACTTTCACAACGTAGCCTATTTCTGATAAAGAATAGCCCATATCTATGTAGAAAGGGTTTGCCATGGGACCCATAACGATATCAGTAAGCCTATATGTTGCAATTATTAGCAAAAGCATGGAAGCAATTTTTAAACCAAATCTATTGAAAAAGTCTATAACAGGTTCTATTAAAGATTTCTGATAATTTAATTTAACAAGTTCAGAGTTGGGCTTTTCAACAGAAATATATATTGATAGAAATATATTTATACTTAAAATTATTGCCATCAATTGGTAAGTACTAGACCAAGAGTAATTTTCAGCAAAAATTAATGCAAAAGAAGAGCCAACCAAGATAGCTAGCCTATAACCAAATTGGTAACCAGCGGCTAAATTTCCTTGATCTTCTAGTTTAGCACTCTCTATTCTATAGGCATCAATAGCAATATCTTGAATCGATCCTGCTAGTGCTATGATAAATGCAAATACGGCAAAAAATATTAAGTCTGTTTCTGGGTTAACGAATGATAAGACTATTAAAGATAAAATTATTTGAAATTGCATTGCAATAATCCAACTTCTTCTATGACCAAAGCTTTTAAATAATTTAGTTGGTGATCTATCAACAAGCGGTGCCCATAAAAACTTTAAAGAGTATGTCAACATTATCCAACTAATAAATCCAATTAAACTTAGATCAACATCGACATCTCTTAACCAAGCTGTAAGAGTAATAAAAATCAGAACATAAGGTAACCCAGAAGCAAACCCATAACCTGTGAAAGAGACTATTTTTAGATAATTTTGATTAATCATAATGCATTAAAATATCTATTCCATTCAAACTTATTGCCTGGGTCAGTTTTTCGACCGGGAGCTATGTCAGAATGCCCCACTATTTTATCTTTATCTATTTCTGAGTAGTTTTTTATAATCGATTTTGTTGTTTTAATTAACATTTTATATTGTTCATCTGAGAAGTAGTCATTATCTGAACCCTCAAGCTCAATACCTATAGAATAATCATTACAATCTTCAATACCTTTATAAGAGGACTCTCCAGCATGCCAAGCTCTCTTATTTAATGGAACAAATTGAATCATCTTGCCATTTCTTTTGATATATAAATGTGAAGAGACTTTTAAATCTTTAATCTCATAAAAATAATCATGATCAGATGCGTTTAGTTCATTCATAAAAAAATCTTCTACATAATTTTTGCCATATACATTTGGAGGCAAACTTATTGCATGAAGAACAATCAAAGATATCTTTGAGTTATATGGCCTTTCGTTGTAATTAGGAGAATTAAGAAATTTTATATTTTTAAAAATATGATTTTCAATTTCCATTTATCTCAAACCAGGAGGCATTTTGAAATAAACATTCTCAGTATCTTCGCCATCTTCGATCAGTTTTGCGCCAAAATAATCTTCAAGAGATTTTGCGATTTCCATAACCCTTGATTCTGGAGCGGAGGCTCCAGCTGTAATAGCAATATTTTTACATTTTTTTAAATCTCCAAAATCTAAGTCTGTAAATTCATCTATTAAAATTGATTTACAACCACATTTTTCTGCAAGCTCTTTGAGTCTGTTTGAGTTTGAGCTACTTTTTGATCCAACTACAATAATATAATCTGATTCTAGAGCGAGTTGTTTTACAGCATCCTGTCTATTTTGGGTTGCATAACAAATGTCATCTTTTTTTGGAACTTCAATGTTTGGAAATCTATTTCTTAATACTTTTGTTATTGATAAAGTTTCATCAACGCTTAGTGTCGTTTGGGTAACAAGAGCTAAACTTTCACTATTATTGACCTGAATATTTAAGGCATCATGCTCATCTTGTACTAAATAGATTGAGCTGTTATCGGAATTTACATGACGACCCATTGTTCCCTCAACTTCAGGATGGCCCTCATGACCAATTAGAATAATATCTCTATTTGCTTTAGCATGTTTTCTTACTTCCATATGAACTTTAGTGACTAAAGGACATGTGGCATCAAAGAAATTAAGATTTCTAGCCTTGGTAGTCTCCTCAACTTCGCTAGATACTCCGTGAGCACTAAAGATTACCAATGAATCATCAGGAATCTCATCAATCTCCTCAACAAATACTGCGCCCCTATTTCTTAAGTCCTCAACAACAACTTTATTATGTACAACTTCATGTTTCACATAAACAGGAGCACCATAAATATCAAGTGCTTTATTTACAATATCTATAGCTCTATCTACACCAGCGCAAAAGCCTCGAGGATTAGCTAATTTTATTTCTTTAGTCATCTCAAATAATCTTTAAATTCAAAGTATATAATTAATGTTGCTCCTATCGTTATGAATGCATCAGCTAAGTTAAATATAAAAAATGAGTAATTATATATTTTCAAATGAAGAAAGTCTGTTACGCTTCCATCATTGATTCTATCAAGTACATTGCCGATCGCACCACTACTTATAAATGATAAAGCAATTTTATTTCTATCTTTAGTCTCATAGGCTATCATCCATAAAAGATAAATAGTAATTAAAATTGTCAAAATCAATAATATATTTGACGCTAGATCTCCTCTGTTATCAAAAATTCCGAAAGCAATTCCTGAGTTATAAATTAATAGTAATTCAATGAAAGGAATAAAAGTATCTATTGATTGACCAAATAACAGATTATTATTTGCAATAACTTTAGAGAATATATCAAAAGATACTAAGAAAAGAATAATTAATATAAATCTATAGTTATACAGATTTTCTTTGCTCGCCATCATTTTCTATATTATCAATGCATCTGTTACATAATTCGGGATGATCATTGTCAGATCCTACTGATGAACATCTATGCCAACATCTGACGCATTTCGTATTATTTGAAGGATTAACTTTAATTTTAAAACTTTTTCCCTTTTTGAGATTTGCTTCTGAAGAAATAAATAAAAAGTGAAGTTCCTCTCCAAGTTTTTCAAGAACACTCATATCATCTGAAGTAGCTTGAATATCTACAATTGAATCGAGTGATCCTTTAATTTTATTTTCGTTCCTCATTTCCTCTATCGTTTGATTGACAGCGTCCTTGATTTCAAAAATTCTTTTCCATTCAGATTCATTAATATTAGATTCAGAGCCTTCTTCAAAGTTATAAAAATTAGAGAGAAAAACAGAGTCCTCCTGACTATTTAATCTGTCACTTGTTTGCCAAATTTCTTCTGCAGTATATGAAAGGATTGGAGAAATAAGCCTTACTAAAATATTCAAAATACAGTCAAGGCTTGTTTGACAAGATCTTCTCGCTAAAGAATCGTTTTTGCATGTATAAAGCCTATCTTTAATTATATCTAGATATACTCCTCCTAATTCGTTAACACAAAAATTATGTATTTTTTGAATTGCCCTATGGTAAGAATAAGATTCATATAAACTTATGACTTCTCTTTGGAGAGTTTTTGTTTCATTTATGATCCATTTATCAAGTTCAACTTGATCTTCAAACATAACTTTATCTTTATCACTAAAATCACTTAGATTACCTAAAATAAATCTAAAAGTATTCCTTATTCGTCTGTATTGATCTGAGGTTCTCTTCAATATTTCATCAGATGCTACCATTTCACTTCTAAAATCTGTTGAAGCTACCCAAAGCCTTAAAATGTCTGCTCCTAGGCTATCCCAGACTTTCTGGGGAGAGACAACATTTCCAAGTGATTTTGATTGTTTTCTTCCTTGTTCATCTACAACAAATCCATGAGTAAGAACGGTTTTATATGGTGCGGATTTATTCATTGCTATACTTGTTAATAATGATGATTGGAACCATCCCCTATGTTGATCTGAACCCTCTAAGTAAAGATCGGCAACAGTATTATCGCCAAATCTTTTTGCAGAAACTGCGTAATGAGTTACTCCAGAATCAAACCAAACATCAAGTGAATCAGAGGTTTTAATATAATCTTTATGATCATCGATATAATCTTTCAAATCTAAATTATCCCAAGCAGAAATTCCATCTTTTTCAATAATTTGTGCAAATTTTTCAAATAGATTCTTTTGATCAGGATGTATTTCACCTGTGTCTTTATGAACAACCAAAGTTATAGGAACACCCCAGTTTCTCTGTCTTGAAATACACCAATCAGGTCTATTAGTAAGCATAGATTCAATTCTTTGAAGGCCCCAAGAAGGTTCCCAGTTAACACTTTTAATGAACTCAAGAGCATCTTTGTTTAGCTTATTTTTATCCATAGAAATAAACCACTGTGGTGTAGATGTAAAAATCAAAGGCGTTTTTCGTCTCCAACAGTGTGGATAAGAATGATGATAGTCTTCAATATTAATTAGGGCATTATGTTCTTGTAATTTTTCAACAATAAGCGGATCTGCTTTCATAGCTGGTAGTCCTGCAATAAAACCCAGCTCATCTTTGAAGAAACCCTCATTATTTAGTGAATGGATGGTTTCAATATTGTTTTTCTTAGATATTAAATAATCGTCCATACCATGAGCGGGAGCAGTATGAACACAGCCTGTTCCTGTTTCAGTTGTGACATGATCTGCATGCAGTAGAACTGATTTTCTCTCTAAAAAAGGATGAATAAGATCAATATCAATTAATTTATTGCCTTTTATTGTCGATATAACATCAAATTTTTGGTTCCATCTTTTGGAGCATTGATCAATCATCTCAAATGCAATTACATAAAATTTATTTTGCATGCTAATGAGTGAATATTCGAATTCAGGATTAATACAAACAGCTACGTTTGAAGGAATTGTCCATGGCGTTGTAGTCCATATAACAAAGAAAATTTCGTTTAAATCTCCTGAACGAAACAAATCTTTTACTTTTTTTAAAGATGAATCATCAACTTTGAATGCAACATCAATTGCTTTTGATGTTTTATCGATGTACTCAACTTCTGCCTCTGCTAATGATGACCCACTTTCTTGGCACCAATGAACCGGCTTTTCACCTTTTTCTAGGTGACCTTCACTAAAAATAATACCTAGAGACCTAACAATGTCTGCTTCAAATTTTGGGTCCAATGATTTATATGAATTATCCCAATCACCAAGCACGCCTAGTCTTTTGAAATCTTCTAATTGTTTATTGATTTGATTTTCAGCATATTCTTTACAAGCTTTTTGAAAACTTTCTTTATTTTTTACAAGTTCGCTATTTTTACCATGTTTCTTTTCAACATTTAGCTCTATTGGTAGACCATGACAATCCCAACCAGGAACATAAGGAGCATTAAAACCTTGAAGAGTTTTATGTTTAATTGTTATATCCTTAAGGATTTTATTAACTGAGTGTCCAAGATGTATATCACCATTTGCATAGGGAGGCCCGTCATGTAAAAGAAATAGTTCTTTATCCTGATATTTTTTTCTAATCTTTCCATATAAGTCTGAACGAGACCATAGATCCAATATTTCTGGCTCTTTTCTTGGCAATCCAGCCTTCATTGAAAAATCAGTGTCAGGAAGATTTAATGTATCTCTATAGTTAATTGTCATTAGAATTAAGTAAGATGTTTTTTGCTATTGATATATCCTCTTGAATCTGAGATTTTAACATGTCTAGGTTATCAAATTTCTTTTCATCTCTTATTTTTTCTACAAATTTGACTCGAAGTCTTTGAGAATATATGTTTTCATTAAATTCAAATAAATGCACTTCTAAAACTGGTTTTTCACCTCCAACAGTTGGTCTAACACCCATATTAGCTATTCCATTCAGACTGAGATTATTTAATCTACATTTAACAGCATAAACTCCCTTAATTGGTAATCTTTGATTAGGAATCCATATATTTGCTGTTGGAATATTAATTGTTCTTCCAAGATGCTGACCATGAACAACCTTTCCTGAAAAAGTGTAAGGCCTTCCCAACAACTTTTCTGCATTCTTAAAATTATTATTTAGGAGTTCCTCTCTTATTCTTGTACTGCTGACTCTATGGCCATCCGAAATAATTGTGTTAGTATTTTCAACTAAAATTCCTTTTTTTTCTCCCCAGTTTTTTAACAAATTAGTATCGCCTTTTCTATCTGCTCCAAAACGAAAATCATCTCCTACAGTAAAAGTTACAAAATTTATTGAATCTAAAATTTGAGATATGAAATCATTAGGCAACATTGTTCTTAGAGAATTATTGAATTTTAGGAAGAAAGCAAAATCTATATCACTTTTTTTTAAAAGTTTTACTTTTTCACGCCACGGACATATTCTTGGGGGCAGATTTTTATTTTTATCTCTTTGTTTAGAAAAATACTCTGCAGCATGAGGCTCAGTAAAAAAAACAATAGTTTTAGAGTTATATTTTTTCGAATTTTTCTTAATTTTGTTTAATATTGCTTGGTGTCCTATATGCAATCCGTCAAAATTACCAATTGTTCCAGATAATCTAACATTAGGATATCTTGATTGAAATAATCCTAGATTGTGCTTCCCTCTGATTAAATACATACTAATAAAATAATTCTCTAACAGGCTTTTTTAAAATCATTCTTGAAATAGAAAAATAGATAATTATAGACACTACTACCTCTATAGATAAATAAAATATTCTTTGAATTTGATTTATCTTCATAAAATCTATTGAAGCTGTGAAAAAATATAAAAAAGTAACTAAAAATAAACTTGATATTACTATATTTAAGTTAAATATATTAATGATGCTTATCAATTTAATAAATCCATTTTTATAAAGCATTATTTCAAGAATACAAACACTAATAAATGCTGCAAGTGAACTTCCAATTGCTATACCTACATGCCCAAAATCTAAAACAAAAGCTAAATAGTAATTTAGAGAAGCATTTAATATAAGAGACAAAAAGGCAACTAACATAGGAGTTGTAGTGTCTTTTCGAGCGAAAAAAGCAGGAGTGAGAACTTTCATTAACATAAAAAATGGCAATCCAAATGAAAATGCCATTAAACTATATGAGGAATTTATTACATCTTTTTCTGTAAATGCTCCTCTATAAAATATTGTACTAACCAAATCTTCAGCACAAAAAAATAAACCTATTAAGCAGGGAACACCAATATATAAAACAAACTTCTGTCCTTTTTGAAGGCTATTAATAAACTTATCTTTTTCATACCCTAAATCATATTTTGATAAGGTTGGGAGTAAAATTGTCCCAATAGCAATTGCAAAAATTCCCATCGGAAATTGTATTAATCTGTCAGAAACATAAAGCCAAGTTGGACTGCCTGTTTCTAGAAGAGAGGCAAAAATAGTATCAACTAGCAGATTTATTTGAATTATTCCTCCGGCTAGTATAGCTGGAATAATTAATCGTAGAAATTTTTTCAACCCTTCATTATTAAGATTGAACTTAGGAACAGGCAATCTATTTATTCTCCATAGGGGTAAAATTTGTAGCAAAAGTTGCAATAAACCTGCCAAAAAAACACTCCATGCGAGAGCATAAATTGGTATTTCATATCTGGGTGCAATTGAAATAGCTGCAATTATTAGTGACAAATTAAAAATTACAGGAGTAAATGCTGGAATAGTAAATTGTTTATGTGAGTTTTGAATACCGCCTGCAAAGGCTACTAAAGATATAAGAGCAAGATAAGGAAACATTATTCTTAAGATATTTATAGATAAATCCTTTTTTAAAGGATCAAAATAAAAACCTGGAGCAAAAATAAAAATAAAAATTGGTGCAAATACTAAGACTAGAATAGTAAAGATAAATAAAAAAGAAATTAATGCAGCTGACAAAGAATTTAAAAATTCACGGGTACTTGCAGATTGATTTTCTTTCTCAAAATCGCTGTATATTGGAATAAATGCCTGGTTAAATGCGCCTTCAGCAAAAAATCTTCTAAATAAATTTGGTATTTTTAAACAAATTATAAAAATATCGTGAAATATAGATGCTCCTAAAAGATTTGTAGTAGAGATGTCTCTTATTAATCCAAAAATTCTTGATAAACTTGTCCCAGAAACTACTTTCTTAAGATTATTAAGAAATCCCTCGGAGGTTTTATAGACAGGCTGATTAATTTTGTTCAAAATCTAAAGAAGCAGAATTAATACAATATCTTAAACCAGTTGGCTTTGGGCCATCATTAAAAACATGCCCCAAGTGCGCATCACATTTAGAACATTTAACTTCTGTTCTTGTCATGCCAAATGAATTATCACTAAATTCATTTATAGAATCCTTACTTAGAGGAATAAAAAAACTCGGCCAACCACATCCTGCATCGAATTTTGTATCAGATTGAAACAATGGCTCACCACAACATATACATTTATAAATACCATCCTTATTAAAATCCCAGTATTTTCCAGAAAATGGTCTTTCTGTTCCTGATTTTCTTGTCACTCTAAAACTTTCATCATCTAAGAGTTTTTTCCACTCTTCATCAGACTTTAATATATTAGTCATATCTAATTGTAAATAAAAAGACCTCAATAAGGTAGATTATTGGCAACTCTGTCTCAAGATTTTACAGATATGTTGGGATATATAGAATTCGTATAATACAAAAAATCTTCAATAAGTTGATCAGTTGGTTTATAGATTCTTCTTCTTTTATCTACTTTAGATTGACTTTCATGAATATAATTCAAAGCAACAGATTGCTTTAGAACTTGTAATCTTTTTATCCTAGATGCGTATTTTTTGGGTACTAATGAAATAGCATATTCTTGTGATATCTCATTTCCTTCTAGATATTCCCACATAAAACTCATTAAGAAATAAAATCTGTAAGTATCAGCCTGAAAAAAATTTAAAGATGCCGGATTGTTTGGGTTATCTAGCGTTTGCTTTAGTATTGTCTTTATTAAAATCTTAGCATTTGCTATTGAATTTAATCTTTCTACTTCGGTCAAAATATTGCCCTCTTTATTTATATATATTTTTTACAAATATAAAAGATAAGTATACTTAGTTGTATGCAATTCGTATGCCAGTATAAATTTAGTATAATTCAGTTAAATTTATCGGGAAAAATAAGGCTTTTTAGCCAACCTAAAAGTGAATTTTTAGATAGTGTGTATCTATCGAGATTATCAAAATCTAAAGCTAATTTTTGTGGATCACTAAAAAATTCTCTTCTGGTATTAAATTTATCTTTATCTAATTTTTTTACTAATTTAGCAGGATTACCTGCATAAATGACATTATCAGGAACATCTTTAGTAACAACTGATCCTGCGCCAATAATACTATTGTTTCCGATAGTAACTCCTTTGCATATTATTGCACTATCGCCAATCCAAACATTGTCTTTAAAAATAACGGGTTTAGTCTTGCCAACTGGCTCAGCTCTATCATATATTCCGTGCCAATCAGCATCAGAAATATATGCTCCGTGTGCAATCATGCATGCATTACCGATTTTTATATTTTCTGCTGCCATAATCCTTACACCAGGTGTAATTAGAGCATACTTCCCAATATCAATTTTGCCCTTATGTTTTCCAATGCTCCATGCTGTTAATTGAACATTGGCATCACTAGCACCAATAATTGTAGGATAATCACCTATACTTACGCCGTAACCAAAAACTTTAATGTATCTCGGTTTAAAGTATGCTCCACCTTTTCCAAGATACTTGAATTGTGGTTTTAAAAAATGATTAACATATAAATTATTCAACTTTGTTGTATATTTTTTTAACCAATATGGGCGATTATCTTTTCTAATAATATTCTCCAAATATTCATATTTTAATATGATAAAGTACTCACCAAATTATGAAAAAGTATATATTAGAATTTAACAAACTAATAAAAATAGGTGTGCCGATTTTTGGATCACAACTTTCATACACTCTTATGGGTGCGACAGATACTATTATTGCTGGAAGAGCCAGTGCAAATGATCTTGCTGGTTTGGCAGTTGGTACTGCCTTCTCGAATACAATCTGGTTTTTTTTTACAGGAATAATTTTTGCGGTAACACCAATTGTCGCTCAATTGTATGGAGCAAAAAAGTATTTAGAAATTGGAAAAAAACTGAGAGAAATTCTCTGGGTTGCCTCTTGTCTAGGTCTTCTAATGGCTTTCATTTTTTTTAATTTGGACATAGTAATAAATCTGTTTCCAATAAAAAGCTCAATCACAACAATTACAATTGATTATTTAAAAGCTGTTTCATTTGGCTGGTTTTTTGTAACAATTTTTACATGTTTAAGATGTTACAGTGAAGGAATGACACATACTAAGCCTGTATTTTATATTGCTTTTGCTGGTATGTTACTTAATATTCCCCTTGATTTGATATTTGTATATGGTTGGCTTGGGGCTCCAAAGCTAGGAGGTGTAGGATGCGGTATAGCAACAACAATTGTATCTTTTATTATGATGATTTCTATATTTATTTATATTAATTTTTCTAAAAATTATTTAAAGACTAAGCCATTTGCTGAATTTACTCTTCCGTCGCTAGGTACAACAAAAGAAGTATTGAAACTTGGTCTTCCTATTGGTCTAGGAATTTTTATTGAATTGAGTATGTTTTCTGGTGCTGCTATTATTTTAAGCGTTCTTGGTGAGGTTGTTGTTGCTAGTCACTCGGTTGCAATTAATATAGCTAGTTTATTCTTTATGGTTCCACTTGCAGTTGGTCTCGCATCCTCCACAAGGGTGGGAAATCTTATTGGAGAAAAAAATCCAATTCAAGCAAAAATTGCTGCCTCTGCAACTATTATGTTATGTATGATAGGAGCACTAATTAATAGTTTAGTTATACTGTTATTTGGTTCGTTTATAGTTGGTCTTTATACAACTGAATTGCCTGTGATAGAGCTCGCAGTAAGTTTAATTTTCTTCGCAGCTGTTTTTCAATTACCAGATGGAATACAAATGGGTGCTCTTGGTAGTCTTCGCGGATATAAAGATACATTTATTCCTATGATTTTACTTCTTATATCGTATTGGATTTTTGCAATGCCAATTGGCTATTATTTAACAAATTTTGGATTTGGAACTCCCCTTGGAGCAAAAGGTATGTGGTACGGTATGATAATTGGATTAATAATTTTCTCATTTCTATCAATTTTTAGACTTAGATGGATAATGAAATATATGATAAATAAAGTTTTTAACCAAGAACCTCAGCCACTTTAGTTCCAATAGATACAAGATTATCAGCTACATAAACTCCACTTTCTTCAAGCTTTTTAATTTTATCTTCAGCTGTTCCTTTTCCTCCTGCAATAATTGCACCTGCGTGGCCCATTCTTTTTCCAGCTGGTGCAGTTTGTCCTGCAATGTAAGATATAACCGGTTTTTTAATATTAGCTTCAATAAACTCTGCTGCAGATTCTTCAGCTGTACCACCAATTTCACCAACCATCACAATTGCTTGTGTTTGATCATCCTCTTCAAATAGCTTAAGCATATCTATAAAAGAAGATCCAGGAATTGGATCTCCACCAATACCAACACAACTGCTTTGACCAAAGCCAAGATCGGTTGTTTGCTTGACCGCTTCATAAGTAAGAGTTCCTGATCTTGAAATAATTCCAATAGAGCCAGGCATATGAATATCACCTGGCATTATTCCGAGCTTTGCTTCTCCAGGTGTGATAATTCCAGGACAGTTAGGTCCAATAAGTCTTACTCCCATTTTGTCGACTAGGGTTTTAACTTCTAACATATCAAGGGTAGGAATGCCTTCTGTAATACACACTATTAATTTAATGCCTGCTTTGGCTGCCTCTATAATAGATTCTTTACAAAATTTTGCTGGCACAAATATTATAGAAGCATTTGGATTTAATTTTTCTACAGCTTCATCTACCGTATTAAAAACTGGCTTATCTAAATGTGTTTGACCACCTTTTCCTGGGGTTACACCTCCAACAATATTAGTCCCATATTCAATGGATTGTTTTGAATGAAGTGTTCCTTGAGATCCAGTAAAGCCCTGAACAATAAGTTTTGTATCTTTATTAACTAAGACACTCATTTTGCAAATGCAACTGCCCTCTTTGCAGCTTCTGCTAAGTTATTAATACTTTCAATTTTGATTTTTGCCTTAGATAAAATTTGTGAACCTTTTTCGGAATTGTTTCCTTCAAGTCTAACTATGACAGGAATATTTACCTCAACCCCTTTAATAGCAGCAATAATTCCTTCCGCAATTAAATCACATCTTACAATGCCCCCAAATATATTTACTAAAACAACTTTAACATCAGGATCCTTTAAAATTATTTTAAATGCCTTGGCGACTCTCTCCTGAGTTGCAGTGCCTCCAACATCTAAAAAATTTGCAGGATTTCCTCCAAAATATTTAATCGTATCCATTGTTCCCATTGCCAATCCAGCACCATTTACCATACATCCAATGTTCCCATCTAAGGAAACATAGCTCAAATCGCTTTTTGCTGCTTCAACCTCTTGAGGGTTTTGTTGAGATTCATCATTCATTTCCATTAAATCTAATTGTCTGTACAAAGCATTTGAATCAATATTTACTTTAGCATCAAGACATAAAAGATCTCCATTTCTTGTTATTACAAGAGGGTTAATTTCAAGAAGACTAAGATCTTTTTCTACAAATAATCTCAATAGATTTTCAACCATAGATATGAGCTGTATGGTTTGACTCTCATTCAATTTTAAAACTTTGGCAATATTTCTTGCATTGTCAGGTAATGAACTATCTCCAAATAAAACTCCCTCATAGATAATCTTTTCTGGTCTGTTTTTTGCAACATCCTCAATATTTACTCCTCCTTCACTTGAGCCTATAAATACAATTTTTTTTGAATCTCTATCAATAATTACACTTAAATATAGTTCTCTTTCAATATCTGTAAATTCTTCAACAAGAATAGCATTAACTGGTTGTCCATTTTTGCCAGTTTGATAAGTTATAAGATTATTTCCAAGCCATTTCTTCGCAAATTTAACTCCCTCCTCTGGAGTTTCAATTAACTTGACTCCCCCAGCCTTGCCTCTACCTCCTGCGTGTACTTGAGCCTTAACAACCCATTTTGACCCACTAATCTCATTACAAGCCTCAATTACATCATTCGCATTGAATACAACCTTTCTCTTAGAAACCGGTAAGTTATAATTAGAAAAAAGATCTTTGCCTTGATACTCGTGTAGGTTCACTTTCTTTTATTTCCGATATGAATTGCTTGATTATTAATTGCTAATGCAGCTTCATGAAGTGCTTCTGAAACTGTTGGATGACTAAACATGGTCATAGATAAGTCTTCAGCACTAGAACCAAATTCCATTGAAATTAAAGCTTGTTGAACAATTTCACCAGCAGCAGGCCCAAAAACATGTACTCCAAGAATTGTATCAGTTTTCGCGTTTGATAAAACTTTGACGAAACCAACAGATTGATCAATTGCTAGACCTCTTCCACTAGCAGAGAATGGGAATTTACCAACTTTATATGAAATATCTAATTTTTTTAATTCATTTTCATTATATCCAACCCATGCGATTTCAGGATGTGAATATATAACAGAGGGTACCAAGTCATAATTTACTTGGAAATGTTTTTTTGCTATTCTCTCAGCTACCATTATTCCTTCTTCACTTCCTTTATGAGCTAGCATTGGTCCTCTTACAACATCACCAATAGCCCATATATTTTCAACAGAAGTCTGACAAAAATCATTGACCTCTATAAAACCATTATTGATGGGAATATTTAAATCATCAGATATTATTCCTGAAGAGTTAGGTGTTCTTCCAACAGCAACAATTAGCTTATCAAACTCCATTTCAAATTCCTTACCAAGGTTCTCATAAGTTATTCTTACCGAATTTTTTAATTCTTTTGTTTTAGTGACCTTGGACCCTAGCTGAAAATCTAAGCCTTGATTTTTAAACTCTTTGAAAGTTTCTCTTGAAATATCAGGATCAGTCATTGGTAGAAACTCATCTAAAGCTTCAATAACTGTAACTTTTGATCCTAGCCTAGACCAAACACTGCCTAGCTCTAACCCAATAATTCCTGCTCCAACTACACCCAAGCTTTTTGGAACATTTTCAAAAGCTAAAGCTCCAGTGCTATTAACAATATTTTTACTGAATTTAGCTGATGAGATTTCAATTGGTGAAGATCCAGTTGCAATAATTATATTTTTAGCTTCAATGTTTTCAACTGATCCATCTTTTTTGGTTACTTCAACAGTATTTTTTGCAATTACTTTTCCCCTACCCATAAGTGACTCAACTTTGTTAGCAGAAAATAATCCACCTATACCTCCTGTCAGCTTTGATACTATGTCATCTTTTCGTTTCATCATAGATTGAAGATCTAATTCTACGTTACTAATTTTTATTCCATGATTTTTAAGATTCTTTTTAGTTTCATAAAATCTGTGAGAGGAATCCAAAAGTGCTTTTGAAGGAATGCATCCAACATTTAAACATGTGCCTCCAAGATTAATTTTTCCACTTTCATCAATTGAATCTTCAATACAGAGTGTCTTTAAATCTAGTTGTGCAGCTCTTATGGCAGCAACATATCCTGCAGGACCACTTCCAATTACGACAACATCAAACATAATTACCTTAAAATATCACAAGTTTAATAATAATCTTTCTGGCGACTCAAGCTGCTCTTTTATCGAGATTAAAAAAGTTACAGCCTCTTTTCCATCAAGCAATCTATGATCATAACTTAAAGCAAGATACATCATTGGTCTAATGATTACCTCACCATTAATAGCGACGGGTCTTTCTTGTATTGTGTGCATTCCCAATATTGCTGTTTGAGGAGCATTAAGTATTGGGGTTGACAAAAGAGATCCAAACACTCCGCCATTAGATATAGTAAAAGTACCGCCCTGCATCTCTTCAATAGATAGTTTGCCATCTTTTGCTTTTGTTGAATATTCTAAGATAGATTTTTCTATGTCTGCTAAAGATTTTGTATCTGCATCTTTGATTATCGGAACAACTAATCCTCTATCCGTGGAAACAGCTACTCCAATATCTTGAAATCCATGATAAACGATATCATTATTATCAATTGATGCATTTACAGATGGGAACTTTTTAAGAGCTTGAACGGCTGCAATGACAAAAAAGCCCATAAATCCTAGCTTAACACCATGTTCGCTTTCAAACTCAACCCCATATTTAGCTCTTAAATCCTTAATTGGTTGCATATCGACTTCGTTAAAGGTTGTTAGCATTGCTGTTTCTTGCTTTACAGAGACTAACCTTTTAGCAATTGTTGATCTCAATCTTGACATTGGAACTCTTTTTTCCTGCCTGTTGTCATCTGAAACTAGTTTTTTAGGTTCACCTATTTTTTCTTTATCTAAATTTTCAATGTGATTTATAACATCCGCTTTTGTAACTCTATTGCCTTTTCCAGTAGGAGTAATTTCTTCAACATCCATACTCTCCTCAAGGATTATTTTTTTTGCAGCTGGATTAACCTTTTTTAAATTTAAGTCAACTTCTAATTCTATTTTTTGATTTGTAGGTTCTTTTTCTTTATCTTCTGAATCAATCTTTTTTGACGTTTCATTAGGTTTGAGTTCATCAGATAATTTCTCAAATTCACCTATTACTTCAGAACTACTAACAGTTTCACCTTCGTCTCTAATGATATTAGTAATTATTCCATCTGCTTGTGCTAAAACCTCTAAAACTACTTTATCTGTTTCAATTTCAACAATTACTTCATCTTGATTAACTGTTTCACCTTTTTTCTTTAACCAATTCGAAACTGTTCCATCGGAAACAGATTCAGGAAAAGTTGGTGCTTTAATTTCAGTACTCATTCAATTGCTTCTCTAATTAACTCTTCTTGTTGCTTCAAGTGAAGTTTCATTAGGCCAACTGCCGGTGCAGCGGCTGCCGGTCTACTAATTAAATTAACCTCTTTTTTATTATTCAATCTATCCAAAACTCTCTGAATTCTATGTCTATGACTAAACCATGCTCCTTGATTCATAGGTTCCTCCTGGCACCAAACAAATTCCTCTACATTTTGATACTTTGTTAAAATTTCTTCAAGGTCGTCATAAGGAAAAGGATACAATTGCTCAATTCTGAGTATAGCAATATCGTTTCTCGCATCTTCGTCTCTTTTCTTCAAAAGATCATAATAAACTTTTCCTGAACACATTATTATTTTATTAATAATATTTTTATCCTCCAAATTATCATCAATTACACAAGAGAAATTGCCCATCGACAATTCATCCATTAATGATACAGCCACTGGATTTCTCAGAAGACTTTTTGGTGAAATAATAATTAAAGGAGTTCTTAACTTTCTAATTGCCTGTCGTCTTAACAGATGAAAGATTTGTGCAGGGGAGCTGGGAACACATACTTGAATATTCTCTGAGGCACATAACTGAAGAAATCTCTCTATTCTTGCACTACTATGTTCTGGTCCTTGTCCTTCATAACCATGAGGTAACAATAAGACTAAACCCGATAACCTTTCCCATTTGTGCTGTGCAGATACTATAAATTGGTCAATAACTACTTGTGCTCCATTTGCGAAATCACCAAACTGAGCTTCCCAAATAGTTAGCCCGCTAGGCCATGTTGCAGAATATCCATATTCGAATCCTAAAACTGCTTCTTCAGATAGCAGTGAATCATATATATAGAATTGACTGTTATATTTTTCAGCAATAGAAGAAAGTGGTATAAATCCAGCGCCTGAGTCAAAGTCGAATACGCATGCATGTCTATGCGAAAATGTCCCCCTTCTTACATCTTGACCGGTAATTCTAATTGGATAACCTTCACTTAGAAGTGAAGCATATGCCATAGTTTCTGCATATCCCCAGTTTATAGGAAGACTTTCTTCAGTCATTTTCAATCTATCATTAAAAATCCTGGATGCCTGAGTTCCAAGTTTAAATGATTTAGGTACAGATGAAATTATTTTCCCAATATCTTTCATTTTTTTCTTATCGAATGAGGTATCTACTGATGGCCACCATTTAACATCTAAATATGGGTGCCAATCAAACCAGAGTTTTTCATTAGCTTTTTTTGCCAAATTTTTTGCAACAGATTTTCCGCTCTCTAAAGATTTTCTATAAGAACTTTTAATTTCTTTTGATTGCTCTTTAGTTAAAATTCCTTCATTAATTAAATAACTTTCATACTGATTTGCAACAGAAGGATGTTTTGAAATTTTTTTATACATTACAGGTTGTGTAGCAGATGGGTCGTCTGCCTCATTATGGCCTCTTCTTCTATAACAAAATAAATCAATGACTATATCTTTTTTGAATTTATTTCTGTATTTACATGCAATTCTTGAAGCATTCAATACCATCTCTGGATCATCTCCATTTACATGGATTACTGGAGCTTGAATAATTTTTGCTACATCAGAAGAGTAATCAGTTGATCTTGAATCACTAACATTGCTTGTGGTAAATCCTATTTGGTTATTCACTATAATATGAATTGTTCCTCCAACACCAAAACCTCTAGTTTGAGACATCTGAAGCGATTCCATAACAACTCCTTGACCAGAAAAAGATGCATCACCATGAAGCAATACTGGAACCACCTCTGATCTTTCTTTATCTCCAATTCTATCTTGTCTTGCTCTTACTGATCCCATTACTACAGGATCAACAATCTCTAAGTGTGAAGGATTATTAAATAAAGATACATGAACTTCTCCTCCTTTCGTTTCAAAGTTTGAAGAAAATCCTAAATGATATTTAACATCTCCTGTATTTGCTCCCTCTAACTCAAGATCCTCGTCGAAAGATGAAAACAAATCAGACGGAATTTTTCCAAGAACATTAACCAATAAATTTAGTCTTCCCCTATGAGCCATGCCAAAACATATTTGAGATGCTCCAAGTGCGCCACAACCTTGAATTATATTATCTATCAATGGAACAAGTGACTCAGCTCCGTCAATTCCAAACCTTTTCATTCCAGGATATTTTGCTGAAAGATATTTTGCTAGTCCCTCAGCTGAATTTAACCTTTCAAATATACTAATTTTTTCATTGGCACTATAAGTATAGTCTTTAAGCTTTGACTCAAACTTTCTTTGAAACCATCTTCTCTCATTTGAATCAAGAATATGATTTGTCTCTATACCAATATTTCCACAATAAACGTCCTCTAAATTTTGAATTATTTTTCTTAAAGACAATTTTTCATGAGAAGTGAAAGTATCTGTGCAAAATTCACTATCTAAATCATTATCATTAAGGCCATGAAATTCAATATTCAAATCTTCAATTATTCTTCTTTCCATCATCCCTAATGGGTCTAAGTTAGCTTTTAGATGGCCTCTATTTCTATAAGACTGTATAAGCCTAATAACCTTACCTTGTCTTGAATCAACAGATTTTGATTTAATACTGTTGTTATCTCTTGAAATGTTTCTAAATTGTTTAATTATCTCTTTGTGAGATATTTCTCCATTTGAATTAGGTTGTTTCGGAAGTGATGTAAAAAAGTTTAGCCATTCCTCTGAAAGATCTTGAGGATTTTCTATAAATATCTCGTAAAGATTTTCCAAGTAGGCAGCATGTCCTGATGAAACATGAGAGCTCCCCCAAAGCTCTTTCATAGATGTACTCATTTTTAATTAATTTTAGTTAATATCAGATGCAATTATATCCTTTTTATTTTTATGTAACATAGATTTTATTTCCCCAATTGCTTTATTTGGGTTTAAGCCTTTAGGACAAACATTTACACAGTTCATAATTCCGTGACATCTATATACACTAAATGGATCGGAAAGATCTTCGAGTCTTTGAGATGTTTTAAGATCTCTGGAATCCGCTAAAAATCTATAAGCTTGAAGAAGTGCGGCTGGGCCAACAAATTTATCAGGATTCCACCAAAATGAGGGACAGCTAGTCGAACAACATGCGCACAAAATGCATTCATACAAACCATCTAATTTATCTCTATCTTCAGGTGACTGAAGCCTTTCTTGTTCAGGTGCTGTAGTTTCATTCTGTAAAAAAGGTTTTATTTTTTCATATTGGGCATAAAACTCAGACATATCTACAACTAAATCTCTAATAACAGGTAATCCTGGTAAAGGTCTTAACTCAATTTTATTTTTTTTTAAAACTGAAGAAAGTGGAGTTATACAGGCCAAACCATTCTTACCATTAATATTCATCCCGTCAGATCCACAAACACCCTCTCTGCAAGACCTTCTGTATGAAATTGATTGATCATCTTCTTTAAGTAGGTTTAAAAGATCAAGAACCATAATATCTTTGCTTGGTTTATCAATAGAATATTTTTTCATATATGGAAACTTATCTTCTTCTGGATTATATCTATATAAACTAACTTCTAATTTGTTTTCAAACATTAATATGACCTTACTTTTGGCGGAAAAGCTTCAACTTCCTTTGGTTTAAAATTAACCTCTCTCTTGGAAACTTCTTTAGAAACTGGATCATAGATAGAATGGCATAACCAATTTTCATCATCTCTATCAGGATAATCATCCCTAGCATGTGCGCCTCTACTTTCTGTTCTTTGATATGCAGATATTGCTGTAGCCTCTGCAACTTCAAAAAGATTTTGAAGCTCAATAGCCTCAACTCTACTAGTATTGAACGCATCACTTTTATCTTTCAAATATAAATTACCTACCTTTTCTCTCAATTCATTAAGCTGTTCTAATCCTTTCTCCATGAACTCGCCTCTTCTAAACACGCCAAAATAATTTTGCATACATTCTTGAAGTTCTCTTTTTACATCAGCTGTATCATGTCCGTGAGTTGATTCATTTAATTTATTTAGTCGCTCTAGTGAATTATCAATGTCACTTCTTGTTGCAGGATCAACCCCTCCACCTGATTTAAGTTCATTTTGAATATGCTGTCCAGTAGCTCTTCCAAAAACAATTAGATCAAGTAGAGAGTTACCTCCAAGTCTATTAGCTCCATGTACTGAAACACATGCTGCCTCACCTGCAGAAAATAAACCAGGAATCAATTTATCTTCATTATAAATTCTTGTGAATGCTTGACCTGATACATTTGTTGGAGTTCCACCCATCATATAGTGACAAGTTGGAACAACAGGAATTGGTTCAAATATTGGATCAACATGTGCGAAAGTCCTTGAGAGCTCACATATCCCAGGAAGTTTTGAATTTAATACGTCAGCACCTAAGTGATCGAGTTTTAAGAAAATGTGATCTTTATTTTCTCCACACCCTCTTCCTTCAAGTATTTCCAAAACCATCGATCTTGCAACAACATCTCTGCCTGCTAAATCTTTTACATTTGGCGCATACCTTTCCATAAATCTTTCACCATCTCCATTTATTAAGTATCCACCTTCACCCCTACATCCTTCAGTCACCAGAGACCCAGCCCCATAAATGCCAGTAGGATGAAATTGCCACATTTCCATATCTTGTGCTGGAAGCCCTGCTCTTAATGTCATTGCCAAGCCATCACCGGTATTAATCAAGGCATTAGTGGTTGAAGCATATATTCTTCCAGCTCCGCCAGTTGCAAGAACAGTCGCTTGTGCTTTCAAATATGCTACCTCACCATTTTCAATAGAAAAAGCTATTACTCCAGTAATCTCATCTTTTGAATTTTTAACCAAATCAACTGCAAACCATTCATTAAGAAAATTAGTGCCTTCTTTAACATTATTTTGATATAAAGTGTGAAGAAGAGCATGCCCAGTCCTGTCAGCTGCTGCACATGTTCTTGAGGCCTGCCCACCTTTACCAAAATCTTTAGATTGTCCACCAAAAGGTCTTTGATATATTCTGCCATTTTCAAATCTTGAAAATGGTAGTCCCATATGTTCGAGTTCAAATACCGCTTTGGGTCCCTCAGAGCATAGATATTCAATTGCATCTTGGTCACCAATAAAGTCTGCTCCTTTGACGGTGTCATACATGTGCCATCTCCAATCATCATTTGGATCAGCGCTTGCTATTGCGCATGTAATACCACCTTGAGCTGAAACTGTATGTGATCTTGTTGGAAAAACTTTTGAAACAACTGCGGTGTTTAAACCAGATTTTGCTAATTCAAGTGATGCTCGCATTCCTGAGCCACCACCTCCTATAATTAATGCATCATACTCTATCGTTTTTATATTATTGGTAAATATATTATTCATAATTATTATAAATAGATATCATTATCTTTTATGTCCATATTATATATAAAATAAAAGTTAAATAAACTATTCCGAACAAAGTAAATATAAAAAAATAGATATTTCTTATTAAATTTGCATGTCTTGATAATGCAAAACTTAAGAATCCAAGTGTCCTATCTATTAAATAATCTGTACCAACGGTCCAAAGTCCTATAAATGCGTGCAAAACAAGTGTCAGAAATATTAATGAGGTAAAAAGTCTTGCCTGAAAAGAAAGAAAGAAATTCGACCAAGTAAAATATGTAATATTATCTTTAAAAAAAATAAAATTTGAGATGTAAATGACATAGCAAAGAAGTAACAAAGCGCTATACCTTTGGGTGTACCAAATTATTGAGCCCCTCATAAAAATAAATATCCACAAAATACAATGGATGTTACAAACCAAATGATCAATGAAGATATTGCAGAATAATGAGCTCCATTAAGAGATTCTCCAATATGAAGGAAATCCATAATCAAATGTCTAATTCCAGATATTATATGAAACAGAAAAATTGAAATACTTATAAATACAAAAAATGAGAAAAGAGAGATAGAAGATATATCTATCACTAATTGATCAAAACTTGCTTTAGAAAATGTTGATTTATACATGCAATATAATATCAAGGGAATTGTTACAAAAAAAACATATACTCCACTTAAACGATGCATAATTGATATGATTGCTGACAAGGGTAGTCTAATTTTAGTTAGATCAAGATAAACTGGTCTTTGTTGCATTGTGTGCCAATAGTAAATATTAATAATTATTGCTATTAAATTAAATTATACAGTAGATTCTTTGATCGAATTGAGGAATATGACTGAAAAAATACTACTTTTTTGAATGTTTTATTAGTCTTTTTCTTTTTTTAATTTGTTTTTCAGTTAGTTTATTTTTCTTATCTTTAAATGGATTTTTAGATTTTCTAAAAATTATCTTGAGTTGAACGCTTTTTAATTTTAACTCTGATCTAAAGCTATTTTCTAAATATCTTTTATAATTACTAGGAATTTTTTTATCTTGATTTGAATTAATAATCAATGTTGTAGGATAAGTACCTCCAAAATGTACATGTTTGAACTTAATTTGCCTTCCTGAAATTGATGGAGGTGAGTTTTCATTTACAAATGTTTCTAAGAGTCTGTTCAACATCGAGGTTGAGAATTTTTTTTGAGATTTGTCAATAATTTTTTTAGATAAATTAAAAACTCTTTTAAATCCCTTTTTCTTCAATGCTGATATTTCAACATTTTCAATATTTTTTACAAAATCTGTTTGCATTTTTTTTGATAAATATGCTCTATCAATTTCATTTTTTGACAATAAATCAGTTTTATTCATTGCCATAATTAGTGGCTTACCATTTTCAATTATCATATTTATTATTTTCATGTCTTGGTCAACTAAACCTTGACTAAGATCACACATAAAAATTACTATATTGCTTTGGTCAATGGCGTGCATAGCCCTAACATAAGAAAAATACTCTATATTTGTATTATATTTATAGCCCTTTCTTATCCCGGCAGTATCAATTAAGATAAATTCTTCATTATTAAATTTAAATGGGACGCTAATTGCATCAATCGTTGTTCCTGCAATTTCACTTACAATTAAACGTTCTTCATTAATTAAGTTATTTATAAATGTAGATTTCCCAGCATTTGGCCTTCCAAGTATTGCTATTTTTTTTCCATCAGGAAATTTTATTGATTGGTTAGGTAATTTTTCTTCTAATTTAGATCTAAGAGCATTTATATTTATTGAATGCTCAGCACTAACATCTATCATTTCCTTTATACCATTAGCCTGAAGATCTGCTTTCATTGATGAGTTAGATTTTTTATCTATCTTATTTAAGACTGCAATAAATTCTTTATTTAATTTTCTTAGTTTACTAATTATTTCCAAATCTTGGTTATTAAGATCATTCGAGCCATCTAAAACCAGTAATATTATTTTAGATTCCATTGCAGCTAACCATGCTTGTTTTGATATAGCTTCCTTTATCTCTTCTTTTTCGTTATCAATACCACCAGTATCAACAAGCAAATTATTTTTATTTTTGAGTATAATCAGGCCATGATTTCTATCTTTGGTAAGACCTGAAAAATCAGATACTATGGCATCTCTTGATTTGGTAAGTTTATTAAAAAGAGTTGATTTTCCTACGTTTGGACGCCCTATAATTGCTATTGAAGTAAACATTATTAAATTTCATTAATTAATCAAAAAAAGATTAAAAGCTTCATCTATAGCATAAAGCTTATTGCTTCTACTAAGAACGGTTTTTATTGGTTTTCTAGAAATTTTTTCTCTTGCAACTGTTTTACCATTTAGCGGATCAACAATATGTACGAATCCTTCAAAATCACCGAAAGCCAAATCGCCCTTAAAGCTCACAGCATTAGATAAATCTCTATTAAGATAATCTTCACTAAGCCATGATTCCTCCATGGTTTGAACTGCAAAAGATCTAATAGCTGAATTTGCCTCAATAATAATTAACATTCCTTTAATGATAACTGGGGAATAAAATGAAGACGTTTCATAAGACCAAACAGATCTTTGTTGTGCAATATCAAATATATTTAAGTTCCCTTGATAATTAGTAGAGTATATAAGTCCGCCCTCAACTACTGGAGGTGAGTCTGCATCAATTAGATTTTCTAATTCTGATACACCTCTAACATAAGATATTGCTCCATCCCATAAAGGAAAACCTGAATTTAAATCAAAAACACCGAGCCTTCCATTATCAAATGAAGTATAAATTTTATCATCAATAATGACTGGACTACTGCTGCCTCTAACAGTCAAAAGTGGTAATTTTGATCTATATGACCATTCAATTGATCCTGTATCTTTATCTAAAGCAATCAGCTCACCTGAGTTTGTCTTGACAATAACCAACTTTGCATCTACGGCAGCTTTACTTAGCACTTCACCTTTAACGTTTGATTTCCAAAGAATAGTTCCTTGATCTTGGGTTAATGCAATTACATTACCTTTTGTATCAGAAACAACCACAATTCCATAACCAGCTGAAGTTCCTGACGCTAAAAAATCAAGCTCCTTTGTCCAAAGAATATTTCCATCTATCGCATTCATTGAAGAAACAGTTCCTTGGGAATCGCTAAAAAATAACTTTTGTGAACTAAATCCAGGAACAAAATTACCAAGAATATTCTCACCTTCAAAAGATTTTTTCCATTCTATTTCTATAAATTTTTGATTCGAAAAAGAAATTAAGTCCCTAGGCTCATCTGTATCTATTTCATCATTTTGCCAGAACCTTAAGCTATCCATAGTTGAACAAGAAGTCAGCATTAAAACCAAAAACAAAGAATATATTTTTTTACTTTTCACTTTTTTTTAATCCTATATTTGAAATTTTCATTGTCACAATTGATTTTGATGTCTGGTCAGAATATTTGACAAGTGCCATTTCATATTGATCTTTAGCTAAATTAGTCTTTTCTTGTTTTAAAAGAATATCTCCAGTTAGTTCATGAATATAGGCATTAGTATCAGATGAAGAATATTTTTCAATCATAATTAAAGCTTCGGTATAATTATCAAGTGAGAGCAATATTCTTGAAGCACTTACTCTGGCAATTTTATTAAAAACTTTGTTTCCATAAAAACCATCCGTTAAGTTTATTATTTGATTAAAGTTGGTAAGAGCTTCTTCGAGATTATTTGATTTTGCATCAAGATTTGCTTTACTTAGTAAAGCTAGTTTTAAGTAACCTGTTTTTTTATAAGAGTCTAATAGAGTTTTTAAAATATTGTCTAATTTTTCAGAATTTGGTTTCTCTTTTGAAATTTCTTCGGTCCATTCATTATAAATAATAGATGCTTTTTCATTTTTTGTTTGTTGTATCTGATTCGATGCCACGAAATAAATAACAGTAATAATCACTATAATCAATATAGAAATTAATAACGACTTATATCTATCTAAAAATTTTAAAAAAGGTAAAAATCTCATACTATTTTCATAAACATTATTCATGATTATGTCCTAACCTAAATCCTGGATAAACTTCTTAAGTTCATTGATTGTCATAACAGTTTGCTCTGAGTCCTTAATATTTAATGGTTTCAATATTACTTTATTTGATTCTAACTCCTCATCTCCAATTATGACTGCATATGAAGCATTGTCTTTATTTGCTCGCCTAAGTTTTGACTTAAGACTTGCATCAGAAAGTTGAACATCAATGTAGATATTCTTATTAGTTGATCTTAAGTTGTGCGCTATTTTATATGCTTTTGATTGATTATTGTTAGAAATAATTATAAAAGTAATTGTTATCCTAGAATTTTTACTTAGGCTTGATATCAACGCAAGCCTTTCAATTCCTATTGCCATCCCAATTGCAGGCATGTCTTTACCACCCAATTGACTGCATAAATTATCGTATCTTCCTCCACCAAGATAAGCGTCTTGAGCTCCTAAATCTGAAGATATTGATTCAAAAACAAATCCAGAGTAATAATCTAAGCCTCTCACAAGATTATGATCAATTTTTATATTGCACTCTTCGGAGAATATTTTTTTGATCTTTAATAGAAGCTCTAGTGAGCTTTTAGGGAGATAATCAGAAATTGAAGGAGCATCTTTTAAAATTTCTTGTGTTTTTGGATCTTTTGAATCTAAAACTCTTAATGGATTATTTTTTAGCCTTGATAAGTCTTTTTCATTTAAATCAGATTTCATTGGATTTAAATAATCAAGAAGTGATCTTGAAAATTTTTCTTTTGTTTCAGGATTACCTAAATGATTTATCTTAAGAACAGGATTATTAATTTTAAACTCTTTATTCAAATTGCATATCATAGAAACTAGTTCTAATTCTGCTAACCCTTCTGGATATCCAAGAACTTCGACACCTGCTTGAAAGAATTGTCTAAACCTCCCTTTTTGTGGTCTTTCATATCTCCACATTGGGCCTAGATAGTAAAATTTACTCAGATCCCCATCCAGTTTCTTTTCAATTACTGATCTAATAACACTTGCAGTTCCTTCTGGCCTGAGGCAAATACTGTTATCGTTTTTATCCAAAAAAGTATATAACTCTTTATTAACTATATCTGAAGACTCACCAACAGACCTTTCAAAAAGTGCAGTATGCTCTAATGCTGGAGTTCTAATTTCAAAAAATGAAAAATTTTCAAATATTTTTTTTAATTTTCTTTCAACAGTATAAATTTTGTTCGCAATGTCTTCGTGATTAGATTTGCTTGGTAATAAATCAACCATTCCTGTGAGTGAATTAATCTTTTTCACATTAGCTCCTCAGAATGATCTTTTCAGATTTGGTTTTGTTAAGAGAAATTTTTAATCTGATCTGTTCCTCAAGCTCATCAACAATATTTTCGTTAGAAATTTTTTTATTAGGTGCGCCATCAATATATAACAAATTATTTGGGCTAGCTCCAGTTAAACCAATATTTGCAGCTTTGCTCTCACCTGGGCCATTTACGTAGCATCCAATTATAGCAACTTCAATATCGTCAGATATGTTTTCAAGTCTGTGCTCAAGCTCGTTAACAACCTCTATCACATTAAAATTTTGACGAGAGCAACTCGGACATGCAATTATTTTAACACCTCTGCTTCTTATATTAAGACTTTTGAGTATGTCCCATCCAATTTTAATTTCATCTATTGGATCTGAAGCTAACGAAATTCTGATCGTATCACCAATACCCTCGGACAAAAGGATTCCAACGCCAATGGAAGATTTTACAGTGCCTGCCCTGTAACTACCTGCTTCTGTAATACCTAGGTGCAAAGGTTGTTCAATTATTTTTGATATTTTCCTATAAGCATCTACCGTCATTTCAATATTAGAAGCTTTGAGACTCATTTTATAATTTTCAAAATTAAACTTATCTAATATTTCTACATGTCTCAATGCTGATTCTACAAGCGCATCTGCATTTGGCTCTCCATATTTTTTTTGGAGATCTTTCTCAAGGGAGCCTGCATTGACTCCTACCCTGATTGGTATTCCATTATCAATTGCAGAATTTATAACTTCTTTTATTTTATTCTCTTTTCCAATATTTCCAGGGTTTATCCTTAAGCAATCTGCTGAATCTGCAACCTCTAATGCGATCTTATAATCAAAATGTATATCAGCAACTAATGGTATATCAACAGTTTTTTTTATTTCTTTAAATGCTTTTGCCTCATCAAATCCTGGGACAGATACTCTCACAATGTCTGCTCCAGCTAACTTTAGATCATTAATCTGTTTTACAGTTGACACAACATCGCAGGTATTTGTATTTGTCATAGATTGAACAGAAATTGGATTAGTGCCACCAACAAAAACATTACCGACCTGAACAGGTTTTGTTTTTTTACGTTTAATCCAATTAGTCATTTGAAAAAATCACAGTATTCACTCTTGTTAGTCTATTAGCATCAGTTTTAAAATCAATGTCATTACCATTATATGATCCTTTAACAAAATCAGCATTACCCACAATAATTTTAAATGGAATTTCAATAATTCTCTCGTATACATTTTCATTTCTAAATAGTTGAGCTTCTATAATCTCCCCATTTTTATATAGTTCCATCCAACAATCTCCTGTAAATTCAAGAATAAGACTATTATTTATAAATATTTCATCTGAGAGTGAAAGTACTTTATCCGTTTTGGTAGTTGTGCTTACTTCCAAAGTGATGTTTTCTGCATCAGTTTCATTAACCTCAATTATTGAATCAATAGAAATTGGTAATTTAATGAAAAAGTAATATATTGCTAATCCAAATAAAAAGATCAAAAAAGCGGATAAAATAATAATACTGTTGTTAAGATTAAAATTGTTTTTAAAAATAATTTCTGTTGAAATTTTTTTATGTTTTTTTTCAACTTTTAGATCATAAACACCTGGAAAGTCATATGAGATTTCCAAAAAGTTTTGATATTTTTTAAAATATGCTTTTGCGAAAGATTCACTAGGAAAAATACTATAGTCACCTTTTTCGATTGCTAGCAAATAATTTTTATTAATAAATAGTAGCTTTGAAACTTCATCTATTGAATATGAATTATTATTTCTTTTTTTAGAAAATTTCTTTCCTATTTTGACTGAATTTGCTGATTTTAATTCAATACTCATTAAATTGATTTATGCTTAATTAATTTCTTTCCTTTAATTGAGTTAGAGAGATCTCCCACCAATTGTCCGCAAGCAGCATCAACAGCATCGCCCCTTGTTACTCTTAAAGTTGTAATAAAGCCTTTTCCAATTAAATACTTTTTAAAAACATTCATCTTAGCAGTACTCGGTCTTTTATAATTTGAGCCATTAAAACTGTTAAATGGTATTAAATTTATCTTACATGATAGTTTTGTTAGGAGTTTTGCTAAATCCTTAGCATGTTCTAGCGAATCATTCACCTCATCAATTAAGATATATTCTATTGTCAAAGTCCTCTTATTTTCAAAACTTTTTAAGTAGTTTTTACATGCTCCTATAAGAGTTTTAATAGGATACTTATTATTAATTGGTACAATTTCATTTCTTAATTTATCATCTGGAGCATGTAATGATATTGCTAAAGAGACATCAACATCTTTATAAAGTTTTTTTATATTCGGTACTATTCCAGAGGTACTTATAGTAATTCTTTTTCGCGATAGACCATAAGATGACTGATCTTTCATTATTTTTATAGCTTCTATAACAGCTTCATAGTTAAGAAGAGGCTCACCCATCCCCATAAAAACAATATTTGTTATTGGTTTATTGTGACCAATTTTAAAATTTGCAAGCCAAAGCTGACCAATAATCTCATCACTTTCTAGATTTTGATCAAAACCTTGAGCACCGGTAGCACAAAAAGTGCATTGTAATGCACAGCCTGCTTGAGAAGATACACACAAAGTTTGTCTTTTTTTTTCTGGTATAAGCACCATCTCAACAATGGAGCCTGTTGCAAGTTCTATTAAATATTTTTTAGTGCCCTCCTCTGAAACATATTCTTTGTGGATTTTAGGAGGAATTATAGTTGCAATTGTTTTTAATTTATTCCTTAAGTTTTTATTAAGGTCTGTCATTAGGTCAATATCGATTACACCTTTTTGATGAATCCAACTTAAAAGTTGTTTAGCTCTGAATTTAGGTTCGTTAAGCTCTTTAAAAAAATTTTTAAGTGACTCATAGGAGTAACCCAAAAGATTTACTTTTTCTAGCAATTTACTTATTCAATATTTCTTCATTTTTAAAGAAATACTCAATCTCCCTTTTTGCACTCTCTTTTGAATCTGAGCCATGGACAGCGTTTGCATCAATACTTTTTGCAAAATCTGCTCTAATAGTTCCTATTTTAGCTTCTTTAGGATTAGTACTACCCATAAGATCTCTATTTTTTTGAACTGCGTTTTCTCCCTCAAGCACTTGAATAAATACAGGCCCTGAAGTCATAAATTTTTTTAAGTCCTCAAAAAATGGTTTGCCTTTATGTTCTGCATAAAATCCTGATGCCATTTGATCAGACAAATGTAATAATTTGCCAGCTACAATGTATAAACCGTTTTCTTCAAATCGTGTAACAATTTTTCCGATTACATTCTTTTTAACAGCGTCAGGCTTTATTATTGAAAGTGTTCGTTCAATTGACATAGTATAAGTCCTTATTTATTGGAGGGTATTATATTAGAGTTATTGATATTCTTCTATCCAATGCGATTGGATAGCTTCAAGAATTTTTTCATTTGATTTTTTTGGATCACCAATGAAGCTTTCTAACTCACAGATATTTTTATGAAGATCGGGAAAACTTATCCATTGAGGATCTAATTCTGGGAACTTATCATTCAGTTCTATTGCTATATCAAGAACATCCAACCAATCAAGCTTATGCATTAATGATCTTCCGAAACCATATTAATATTATATTTTGGCAATTCAATTTCTATTTCTTCATCGATTGGAGGTATAGCCTGACAACTTAGTCTTGAGGTTTGTTCCAAACCCCACGCTTTATCAAGTAAATCTTCCTCAATATCACTTGCGTCAGCAAGGGTTTCAAATCCTTTTCTTACTATGCAATGACATGTAGTACATGCAGCTGACATTTCACAAGCATGTTCAATTTTTATATCGTTTCTTAAAGCTGCTTCACAGATAGTTTCTTCTGGCAGTGACTCAATTTGAGCCCCATTGGGGCAAATTTCCTCATGAGGCCATATTTTTATTTTTGCCATAATTTATAGGGTAAAACTTTCGCCACAGCCGCATACAGCTTTTGCGTTTGGGTTTAGGAATTTAATTCCCTTATTTAGACCCCCATCAACATAATCTATAGTGCTTCCCTTTAAAAAGGTAAGACTTTTAGTATCGACAAATATTTTAAATCCGTCTTGCTCAAAAGTTATATAATCATCAACACTTTGGTCGACAAAATCAAAAGTATATTCATAGCCGGAACATCCAGCCTTTTTTATACCTAACTTAACGCCAAGACCAAAGCCTCTATTTTTTAAAACTTTGGTGAAATGTTCTATAGCACTAGTTGAAAAATTTAAATCTGATGAAGTAAAAGTTTCCATTATTTTATCTATTGTTTTGCTTCATAGTCTTCGATAGCTTGTTTAATTGAATCTTCAGCAAGCACAGAGCAATGTATTTTTATTGGTGGTAATTCTAAAGCCTCAACAAGTTCAATATTTTTGATTGCCTTAGCTTCCTCAAGAGTTTTTCCGATCAACATGTCTACAAGTTCACTTGATGATGCTATTGCAGAACCGCAACCATAAGTTTTAAATTTAACGTCCTTAATAATATGGGTATTTCCTTGTGGCTCACATTTAATTTGAAGCTTCATTACATCACCACATGCAGGAGCACCTACCATTCCAGTTCCAATATTAGTATCTTTAGGATTGAACTTTCCAACCTTAAATGCCTCTGGGTTATTCAGTGTGTTTTCAAATTTTTCAACTACTTTTTTACTATAAGCCATAATTATCTCCTAGTGAGTTGTCCACTCTACTGTATCAAGGTCAATACCATCAAGATGCATTTCCCACAAAGGAGAAAGTTCTCTTAATCTATGAACAACATTACCTAATATGTCTAACGTATTATTAACATCGTCATCACTGGTAAATCTTCCAAAAGAAAATCTTATTGAGCTATGTGCTAATTCATCTTTTCTTCCTAAAGCTCTTAAAACATATGATGGTTCTAAACTTGCAGAAGTACATGCTGAACCAGATGAAACAGCAATATCCTTTAAACCCATTATTAATGATTCACCCTCAACAAAATTGAAACTCACATTTAAAATATTTGGTACTTTATTATTAAGATCGCCATTAATATAAACATGATCGATTTCGTTAACTTTCTCTAAAAACTTTTGATGGAATTTTATTACCTTACCATGATCTTCATTCATTTCTTCTTTTGCAATTCGAAAAGCTTCTCCCATACCAACAATTTGATGAGTAGCTAATGTTCCTGATCTCATTCCTCTTTCATGACCACCACCATGGATTAGAGCTTCTAATCTTACTCTTGGTTTTCTTCTAACATACAGGGCACCAACTCCTTTTGGTCCATATGTTTTATGAGCAGAAAATGACATAAGATCGACTGGCATTTTTTGTAAATCAATTTGAATTTTTCCGGTACTTTGAGCAGCATCAACATGAAAAAATATTCCATTATCACGAGTAATTTCGCCAATTCTTTCTATATCATTAATAGTTCCAAGTTCATTATTAATATGCATTATAGAAACAAGAACAGTTGAGTCCTTAATAGCTGATTTTACTTGGTTTGGGCTTATAACACCCTTATCATCTGGATCCAAATATGTAACTTCAAAACCTTCTCTTTCAAGTTGTCTGCATGGATCCAAAACTGCTTTATGTTCAATTTTTGAGGTAATAATATGATTTCCTCTAGATTTATAAAATCTCGCAACGCCCTTTATGGCAAGATTATCTGCCTCAGTAGCCCCAGAAGTCCATACAATTTCTCTTGGATCACAATTTACCAAGTTTGCAACGTGAGATCTTGACTGTTCAACGGCTTCGTCAGCTTTCCAGCCAAATTTGTGTGACCTTGACGCAGGATTCCCAAACTCACCATCTGGAGTCAAAAATTCCATCATTTTGGTAGCTACTCTTGGATCAACAGGAGTTGTCGAAGCGTAATCCAAATAAATTGTTGATTGTGTGCTCATCTAATTTATCTCTCTAAAGTTAATATATGGACCTTTATCTGATTCTACAAGGCTATTTATAGTTATTTTTTCTAAATAATCTTCAACCAGAATATTTAAGTCATTCCAAAGATCATGTGTACTACATTTTTTACCGTTATGACATGAAGATGTGCCATTACATTTTGTTGCATCAAGAACTTCGTCAACAGCATACATGACATCTTTTATTGAGACCTTTGATGGATCTCTTGCATAAAGATATCCTCCATTTCTTCCTCTTATACTCTTAACGATACCAGCTACTCGAAGTTTTCTAAACAACTTCTCTAGATATGTAATCTCTATGTTTTGTTTTACAGAGATATCTATTAAAGATACGGGTCCAGAGGACTGTAAAAAGCTGAGCTCAGTAAGTGCATTTACAGCATATCTGCTTTTTGTTGTTAATCTCACGTGGAGATTATAAATACCCGACTTATTTAGTCAAGTTTTAATATTCATCCCTAATCTATCAGCTACTTGATGGTATGATTCAACCACATCACCAAGACCCTGTCTAAATCTATCTTTATCCATTTTTTTTAATGTTTTTGAATCCCATAGCCTACATCCATCAGGTGTAAACTCATCTGCAAGAAGTATTTTTCCATTGAAGACTCCGAATTCAACCTTAAAATCTACAAGTATTAAACCAGAATCTATGAATAACTTTGAAAGTATCTCATTTACTTTATAAGTTTGCTTTTTCATTTCTAATATTTGTTTCATGTTTGCCCAATTAAAAGAGATTATATGCTCGTCATTTATTAAGGGGTCGCCTAAATCATCATCTTTTAGAAAAAATTCAAATAATGGGTTCTCAAGAACAAGTCCATCCTCAGTGCCAAGTCGCCTGCATATTGATCCAGATGCCCTATTTCTTATTACGCATTCAATTGGAAACATATCAAGTTTATAAACTAGAGAATCAGTACTATTTATAACTTCAATTAAGTGAGTATCAATACCATTCTCTTTAAGATGACTCATGATAAATGCATTAAACTGATTATTTACAGCTCCCTTTCCTAGTAATGCTTCCTTTTTTTTACCATCAAATGCAGAGGTATCATCACTAAAGTGCATAATCAACTGATCATCTACTTCAGTGGTATACATTGATTTTGCTTTGCCTTTTGTTATCTCTTTAATTTTTTTCATTAGCTTAAAGATTCATTAATTTTTGATAATAACAGTTCTGATTGTTCAATATCACCATTTTTTGATGTAGCTCTTACATATGATTTTTTATCCTTTTCGACAATTGTAATTTCGAACTCTGCTTCCTCTCCAAAGGAAATTCCAGAGGAGTTATTATCATCATTGCTTCCTCCAAATATCCTAAATAATCTTCTTTGATCTTCTTTTGCAAAACTAACAAAAAATTTACCGCTAGTTCTATCTCTATCATTAGTAACAATTTCAGCAGCATCTATAGCCCTACTTACTGAGGACCACGCTCTGTCAAAATTAAGATCTAAAGAAATTACTGTCTGACCATTTTCAGAAAAGATTTTTGCTTTTTTCATTTCATTTAAATTTTGAGCAGCTAGAGATGTTCCTGAAAAGTTTGACAATGAATCTGCATAATAATCTATCATTTTTTCCATTTCTGATTGAACAAATTCGGGATCACTTTTTATCTCTCCATTTGTTTTATTAATTTTTAAAAGAAAAACCTCTGTAGATGCTTCTTTAATACCATGTTCAACTTTCATTAGTAATCGGGTGTTCTGATCAAAATCTATATTTATTTCTCCAGTCAAAGGATTTGCATCGATAACGTCGTAAATAGAAGTATCCCAATAATTCTTTGAAATTGGCCAAGAAGTGGACGGCAAAGTTTCGATATATATCCACATTAGCTCACCCAACCTTCTGAGCTGTACTGAGCTATCTCCAGATGATGAAAATATTTGTCTGGGTTTTGGAACTTCCAGAATATCATCGATATTAACAATATTGTTTACAGGGTAATGATCTTCTTTAGTAGGATGACTCAATTCATCAGGTATAAAAATGTCTTGCTCAATCTTCTCTTCGATAAAGTCATACTTTTTTGTAGGAAAATATCCATCGGGTCCACCAATAGTAGAACAAGAAGACATAACAAAAATAAATGGAATCAAAAAGTAAACTTTCTTCATATCAATTTTAATTTTAACATTTCATCAAGTATTTTATCTTGATATTTTGCATTAAGATTTACTAAAGGTAATCTAATGGAGTTTTTAATCAGGTTCATTTTATATAGCATCCACTTTACAGGAATTGGATTTGATTCAATAAATAATAAATCATACAAATCAGAAAGCAGATTATCTATTTCAATTGCTTCGTCAAATTGATTATTTTTTGCAAAAGCACATATTTTTGAAATGTAATTTGGAACTACATTAGCTGCTACTGATATAACACCATCTCCACCTTTTTTTATCATCTGTAAGAAAGTAGGATCATCTCCTGAAAATATCAAAAAATCTTTACTTTTAGATGATATTGCAATTAATGCATCAATTCTCTCCTTTGAATCAACGGCTTCCTTTATACCAACAATGTTTTTATGGCCGGATAGTATTTCAACAGAAGACGGTAACAAATCGCAAGCTGTTCTGGATGGGACGTTATATAGAATTTGCGGAATATCAATTTCATCTGCGATTTTAGTATAGTGTTGTATTAGTCCATTTTGATTAGGTTTATTGTAATATGGAGTTACTATAAGAGCGCAATCTGCGCCCACTCTTTTTGATTCCATGGTTAACTCGATTGCTTCTAAGGTTGAGTTAGCTCCGGTTCCTGCTATTACAGGTATCCTTGAATTAGCACATTTTACTGTATATTCTATTACCTTTATATGTTCAGTTATGTTTACTGTAGCTGATTCACCAGTTGTACCTACAGAAACTATACCATCAGTGCCTTGATCAATATGCCAATCGATTAAATGCTTAAGTGACTCATAGTCGATATCACCTGACATTGTCATTGGTGTAACTAAAGCAACTAAACTACCCTTTAAAGCTTGCATCATTTTTAAAATAAGTAAAAATAAGACTATACACTATTTTATTTAAGAATTATTACAAGGAGAAGATATGGAAAAAAATTTTGAAGGAAAAAAATGTCCTTCTTTCAGTTGTGAAAGTACGGGTAATAAGACTTTATCGAATAAAGATTTTGAAGGAAAAAATTTAATTATCTATTTTTATCCCAAAGATAGTACTCCTGGGTGTACTACCGAGGGACAAGATTTTAGAGATAATTACAAAAAACTGCAAAGTCTAAACACCGAAATTTTAGGAGTATCAAGAGATAGCATAAAATCTCATGAAAATTTTAAAGAAAAACAATCATTTCCTTTTGAGCTTTTGTCAGATCCTGATGAAAAGATGTGTAAATCTTTCGATGTTATGAAATTAAAATCTATGTACGGAAGAGAATATATGGGAGTAGATAGATCAACGTTTTTAGTAAATGAAAAGGGAAATATTGTAAAAGAATGGAGATCGGTAAAAGTAAAAGGACATGTTGATGATGTCATAAATGAAATAGAAAAACTGTAATTTATTTAATTAGTTATGGCAATTTTGGCCAGGAATTCCAAACTGCCTTTATGAAAGTTGCTAGTGGAATAGAAAAAAATACTCCCCAAAAACCAAACATTGTTCCAAATAGAAATACTGCAAGAATTATTATTATTGGATGAAGTTTTACAGCATCAGAAAAAATAATAGGCACAAGTAAATTACCATCAATAAATTGTAGTAAAAGATACAAACCGATCAATAAATAGAATTCAGTTCCTAAGCCGAATTGAAGTAACCCAATAATCACAATAGGTATGGTTACTGTAAAAGCACCAACAAATGGGATTAAGACAGAAAAACCAACTAATACTGCTAAAAGTGCAGCATAATTAAGTCCAAACGAAGCGAATAAAACTGCAGCTGCAATACCAACAATAACTATTTCTAGGAATTTACCTCTTACATAATTACTTAGCTGAACATCCATCTCTGACCAAACTTTCGTGAGCATTACTCTGTCACCTGGAATTATTTTAATAAGTTCATTAATGATAAATTTTCTGTCAAATAAGAAAAAATAAACTAATATTGGAAACAGCATGATGTATAACAGTAATGTTATTGTGCTTTGGATTCCTGAAATTGAGGAATTTAATATATTTTGAGTTATGGTAGAAAGCTCAGAAGATACTGCCTGAAAAAAAAGCGTAATTTGATCTGAATTAACTAATTCAGGAAAAGCTGCAGGCATAGATGATACGAAATTTAAAAATTCATTGAACAATCTTGGAATATCCAGAACAAATGACTGGAGTTGTGAATATATTAGAGGTATTAACCAAACAAAAATTGCTGCTCCTACAAGAACAAATAATGAAAAAGCAATCAAGGTAGCTAAATAATCTGAAATGTTATATATCTCTATCTTCTTTTTAACACCTACAAGTAGATAGGCAAATATGATACTAATTATAAATGGAGTTAAAACCGAGGCAAAAAAACTAAAAATAATCAACGAAAATATTATTAATAGAGCAAATATAATAGTTTCTTCGCTACTAAATATTCGCTTAATTATGTTTGAAATATGATTAATCATTTTACTTGTGATCATTATATATAAGATTTTTCCTAAAAAATATTAAACTTTTTTATGTTTTAATGATCTAAACTAAAACTTTAGATATGATTTTCCAATATGAATAAGTACTTTTCTTTCATAATATTTTTTACTTTTTCAATAATATTATTGTCTCTTGATGATGAAATTAGTGAAATAAGCTTACCTGAACTTGGAGATAGAGTGTCTGGTGCAGTATCTTCCAATGAAGAAAAAGCAATTGGTGAAATGTTTTTAAAGCAGGCTTATTCTCAAGCTCCATTAATATCAGATCCAATTCTATTTGAATATACTGAGCATCTCATCTATAGATTGTCTGAATATAGTCAAGTTAAAGATAGAGACTTTAAACTGCTTCTAGTTGATGATGATTCCCTTAATGCCTTTGCTGCTCCAGGAGGTGTGATTGGTATTAATGGTGGTTTATTCTTATATTCTGATAATGAGGGACAATTTGCATCTGTGGTTGCTCATGAGCTAGCGCATTTAAGTCAAAGGCACTTTGCTAGAAATGTTCTCAAGTCACAAGATACCAATTTAGCCTCTGCCTTGGTAATGGTTTCCTCCATTGCAATTGCACTCATCAGTAATAATCCAAATGCACTTGCAGTTGGTCCGGCAATACTCCAAACTCAAAGCTTACGATATAGCAGACTATTTGAAAAAGAAGCTGACAGAGTTGGTTTTGCAAATCTCATAAAAGCAGGATATGACCCAAATTCAATGGGTGAAATGTTTGAAAATATGAATGAAATAAGAAGACTTTCTGGTGACTTACCGCCAGAATTTCTATTAACACACCCATTATCTTCATCAAGAATAAGTGATGCATTTAGTGCAGCTGAAAATATTTCAAGGGATGGGACCAAGGATGACTCTCTTGAATTTAGCTTAATGAAATCAAGATTAGAAGTTTATTATCAAAAGATACCGTCAAATGCAGAAAGAATATTTAAATCTAAAGTTGAATTAAATGCATCACCATCTAATATTTACGGACTAAGTTTAGCTTTAAAAAATAATAATAATTATAAAGAAAGTCTAAAATATATTAATTATCTTGTTGAGTTATTCCCTAAAAATCTCGTAATTAATAATACAAAAATTGATATATTATTAGAATCGGGTGAGCTTGAAGAAGCCCTATTGTTAGTGAATAAATTTTTAGAAATATCACCTAGAAATTATCCTCTTTCAATTTCAAAATCAAAAATTTTGCTATCTATGGAAGAATACTTTAAATCTGAAGAAATTATCAGAGATCAACTATTGAGGAAAAATTCAGATCCAGAGTTGTGGCTTCTATTGTCAGAAATTCAAAGAAGTAGTAAAAATATTATTGGCTATCATCAAAGCAGAGCAGAATATTTTCTTATTTTAGGTCAGGATGAAAAAGCACTTAATCAGCTTGAATTCGCTCTAAAACTTGCACAGAATAATTTTCAAACATCAGAAAGAATTATGACCAAAATAATTTCAATTAAAGATAACTTAAAAAAATCTAGAGCTCTGTAATCTTTTTATTTTTGGAAATTCTTATACCAAGAATTGTCAAATAGGATGCAATAGGAATTGCAACTAATGGAAAGACATTAGCTGAGATTGAAGTTAACTTTCCTAGAGCGATAAAGGCACTGCCCGAAAGATCACCAAACCGTGAAATAAAAGTGTCAATAAAAACTGAAGATTTGTATCTATCATTTTTTTTAAATGTACTAAAAATTGACTCCCTAGTAGGTTTGTTTAGTCCATATTCAAAAACTCTAAGTATGATCGTAACTAACCCAACTGCCAATATTGAAGGAAAGAATGCATACATTAAATATGCAACAAAAAATAAAACTCCGTACATGAGTAAAATATTTTTAATTCCTAGCCTCTTGATTATTATATTTGTAAAAAATAACTGAACTATTAGTGTTAGTGGTGATATAACCTGCTCAATAGTTGCAAAGAATTTTAATCTTTGTTCGGGGTCTTGTGACCAATCTTCAACTATATTAATTGCAGTAATCCACTGTATTGTCATTAAGCAAGTCCATATCCACACATACATTGCAATATTTCTAATTTCTTTGGTATTTAGAGAGTTTTTTATGGCATCAAAACTCCCTCCACCCGTGTTACTGATATTTGTTGAATTATTTTTTTTTGAAATAGTTACCAATACTGCGGAAAGCAACATTGCTAAAAACAAAAAAAAAGCAGCAGAAATACTAAATAAAATTAAACCAGAGTCATTAAAAGTACTAGAAAATCTTTTTGAAATTTCTGAACCAAAAAGAGCTCCTAAAGATCCGCCAGCCATAATAATTCCATAAAATGATCTTTTTCTAGCGTCTCTATATAAATTTATAATTACTACCCAAAAAATTGATACAACAAAAAATGAGTAAACATTGCACCAAACATAAAAAATTCTGCCGACCCATATTGATTCTCCAAGATTCAGTATTTGCCAAGCAAATAAAAAAAGTAATAAATTCATGATCAAAAAAGTGTAGCAATATATAACCATTTTTTTTAAGTTTGATTTTGATGCAATCCATGAATAAACAGGATTTATTAAAAGCATTACAATTGCCCCAAATGCAAGAAGATATGGGAGTTCATCAACATTTGCAACTGCCATTTCGTTTCGAACTGGCCTTAATATATACCATGAAGAAAGAACAAGAAAAAAAAGTAAGGATCCTAGGATAGAATCTTTTGTTAAAGATTTTTTTAAGGTATGAATCAAAACTACTCTTTAAATGGTGGGTCGCACAGGATTCGAACCTGTGACCAATTGGTTAAAAGCCAACTGCTCTACCAGCTGAGCTAGCGACCCACTTTGTTTAATACTAAAAGATGGAGATTATTCCATATTTTTCAATAACTGCAAGGCTAAGGATGATGCAGTGTTATTTGGATACTCTCTAATAACATAATTGTATTTGTCTCTTGCATTTTTTAAATCATTTGTCTTCAGATATATGTCGCCAATTTTTTTATGTGCTAAAGGTGTTCTGTAGTGATTTGGATAACTTGTTATCAGCTCCATAAAGAAATCTTTTGAATTTTCAAAATCATTCTCAATCAAACATATTTCTCCTAACCAAAAAAATGATAAAGGATTTTTTTCTATATCATTAAAACTTTTCACAAAATATTTAAAGAGATTAAAAGCTTCTTCGTAATTTTGAATTTCTAACGCTTCAATTGCAGCTGAATAAATTTTGTCTTTGCTTTCAGAATCATCTAGTCCTTCAAATCTTACATCAGTAATTAAAGCTAATTCCTCAATACTTATAGAGTCTTGATTCTCATTTTCGTTTATGGATTCACTTATTAATTTGTCTATTAAGTAATCCTGTGATTCAACTTTATTTCTTAGATTAGCTATTTCTAACTCAAGTTCTTGAATCTTAAGAAATAAGATATCTGTTTTAACTTGTTCATTATCATCTGCATATATGAAAACAGATAAAAACAAATACAAGAAAGAACAAATCTTATAATTCATTAATTAATTTCAACTCTTCTGTTTCTTGCATAACTTCTTTCATTTTGACCCGTCACAGCCGGTCTCTCTTCACCATAGCTTTTGACTGAAATCCTATCTTTACTAATTCCATTAAGGTAAAGATAACTACTCACTGCTTCTGCTCTTCTTTGCCCTAATGCAAGATTATATTCTCTTGTACCTCTTTCATCTGCATGTCCTGCAAGTGTAACTGTAACAGACAGATTTTCATTCAAAGCCTCAACGACACTCTTTAAGATCTGAAGAGATCTGCTAGTTAAGCTTGATTTATCAAATTCAAAATATACTGTCGCATTTGTAAGAACTGCCTTATTGTTATATTGAATACTTTCCAAACTTTCAGATGACGCTTCAACAGTCTTAACGTTATCAGAATATACATTCTCTTCAGTGATATTCATAGATGTGCATGACGACAAAAAAATTAAAACAACAATAAAACCTAATTTATTTTTAAAAATAAGCATATCAACTCCATTATATTATCTTAAAAAACCAGACCACGCGGGCTCTCTAACCGCCCCTTTTTTTGCTGGTAATCTGAATTTTACACCACTTAAGGTTACGCCTGAAAGTAATCCCATACCTTTCTCAGTTATTGCATAAACTATAACATTTCCATTGGGTGAAATGCTAGGAGATTCATCCATTTGAGCATCCGTAAGTGGTCTAATGAAGCTTTCATCAAAATACTTCATTGCAATTTGGAAATTGGAATCTGATCTATGTACAAATATTATTCCTTCGCTATTTGGCAGATAAGATCCTTTGGCATTATAGTTTCCTTCGAATGTAAGTCTCTTTGGTCTTGCATTAGATTTTTTTAGATCAAGCTCATATAACTGAGGAGATCCTGATCTGCCTGATGTAAACAAAATTTTTGATCCTCTTGATGACCATGAGGATTCTGTATCAATTGAATAGTGATTAGTAAGCCTTGTAAGATTCTTATTTTTTAAATTAAGAATATAAATTTCTGCATTTCCATCTTGGTACATTGTTAGTGATAAAAACTTCCCATCAGGTGACCATGATGGCGAGCTAACTTGAGATGAGTTTTCTATTGCAAGCTCTCTTTCACCAGTTGCTATATCTTGAATAAAGACCTTTGCCAGTCCTGTTTCAAATGATACGTATGCTACCTTTTTTGAATCTGGAGACCATGTCGGAGAAATAATAGGATCGTTACTCTTTAAAAGTATTTGTTCATTACTTCCATCAGCATCTGCAACAATAAGATTAAAATTCTTATTCTCAGTTACATAAAGAATTTTTGTTGACGATATCCCTTTCATACCCGTTATTTCCTCATAAATACCATCACTTATATAATGGCCTAGCTGTCTATTTTTATTTGGTATACCGTAAACAGTTGAAGTCCTAATTTTTTTTCCTTTATTGATATCAAATATCTCGTAAACAACAGATATGCTTATGCCGTCTTTCGCAATTTTTCCAATAACTAAATAATCAATATCTAAGATTCTAAAATCATTAAATATAACTTCGGTTTCGTTATTTGGTAATGAGAGTAAATCTTTGTTTACAAATAAATTAAACTCTCCAGATCTCATTAAATTATTTCTTATGATTTTATCAATGTCGTTTGAAACTTTTTGATCGCCTTCAAATTTTAAAATTGCAACTCTATAAGGATCTTCGGTGCCTTGAGTTATCTCTAAAATTAGCTCTGAAGTGAGTAAATTAGAAAATGCTAATATTAAAAGTATTTTTCTCATTTTGGATTGAATGTGATCACTAGGCTTTTAAAATTTGAGTTATATAAACTATACGGAATATCCTTAAAAAAACTAAAAGTTTCAACTCTTTGTATTGCTTTTAAAGCAGAATTATCAAATCTCAAATTTCCACTACTTCTGATCAAATTAACATTAGTAATTCTTCCATTTTTATTAATTGACAAACTAAGGTCACAAATCAAGCCATCCTGAATATTTATTGGCTTTCGCCAGGCCGACTGTATGCTCTTAATAATAATAGAGCCATATAGTTCTACTTGGTTCTGTTCTGATTCTTTTGAAATTAGTTTATCTTCAGCAATTAAATCATTTAAGCTAACGGATGGTATAAGAGAATCAAATGAAATAGTTTTATCAGAAATTATCTCATTCAAAGTATTATCAATTTTAATTTCTTTTGGTTCAGGTGTTTCGTTGAATTGTTTTTTTACCTCAACTCTATCTTCAAAAAGTAGGTTTACCTCAATCGGCTTGCTCAATATCGAGGTTTGTTGAGATTCATAATAAAAAAAACCAAAAAGATAAAGGATTATTGATGCATGAATTACAAAAGATATAAAAGAAGCCTCTAAATATATTTGATTAATTTTCATAGCCGCTTGTTACGATTCCAACTTTTGTGATACCCACGCTTTGAACTGATGCCATGGCTTTTGCTACATAATCAAAAGCAACGTTTCTATCACTTTGAAAAACTACTTCAATCTCTGGGTTTGCTTTAAAGATAACTCTGGACTTTCTCTTTAATTCATTTAAATCGATAGGCAATAATTCCTCCCCAACGTTTATAAAATAATTTCCGTTTTTATCAATTGATATTACAAGAGGTTCATTTTGAACACTCATTTTAGTTGTGTCAGTTTGAGGCAAATCAACCTCAACACCCTGAATTAATAAAGGTGATAAAACCATAAAAATGATTAACAAAACCAACATAACATCGATATATGGAACTACATTTATTTCTGCTTTAAGTTTCTTCTTTTTTGCTAATCTGTATATCATTATTTTTTATCAATTGACTGTTTATAAAAAATACTTGCTAGCTCCTCTGCAAAAATTAATGTTCCTTGACTTATAGTTTCTGACTCAGATGTAAATTTATTAAAAGCTACTACTGCTGGTATAGCAGCAAATAGTCCCATACCAGTTGCAATTAATGCTTCTGATATTCCTGGGGCTACAGCATTTATAGTTGCTTGAGTAGCATCTGATAGACCGATAAATGAAGTCATTATTCCCCATACTGTTCCAAGTAAGCCAACGTATGGGCTAACAGAGCCAACATTTGCCAAAAAGGATAAATGCTTATTCATTTCTTCTTCATCAGAAGCTATGGAAACCCTCATAGAGCGATTAATACTTTCTAGATCTAATTCAGAAATATTATCTCCAGCCTTGATTGAATTAAATTCGTTAAAAGAATTTTTAAATAAGTTTCTTGCCCCATATAAGTTATCATCTATCAATAACTCTTTATACAATGCATCTAAATCTTTTCCACTCCAAAAAATTCTTAAAAATTTATCATTGGAGCTTTTTACTTTTCTAAAAAAGTTGTATCTTTCAACAATTATTATCCAAGAAAGTATCGAAGCAATAAAAAGAATTAACATGACTATCTTGACTACAATCCCTGCTTCTAAAATAAGATTTAATACTGAAATATTATCCATAACACTATCCTAGTCAAAAATTAATAATAAATCATCAGGAAACTGTTTTGGTTTCTTTGATGATAGATTTACAAAACAAACCTCTACTTCACCATTTACAAATTCTTTTCCAGAATTTTTATCAATTATTTTTTGATAAAAAATCATCCTTACATTAGATTTTTTTTCTACATTTGACTGGACTACTATTTGATTGCCAAGCTCAGCAGATTTTAAGTAATTGATTTTGATACTTTTAATTACAAATGCTAAATCTTTTTCTCTTAATTTATTTTGAGAAATATTTGCATATGATAAAAATTCAGATCTTGATCTTTCGAAATACTTTAAGTAATTCGCATGATAAACAACACCTTGAAAATCTGTATCCTCAACATATATTTTAAATTCTTTATCTTTACACTTGATAATTTTTTTCATGCAGTTCTATATCCTCCTGAAATAACTCAAGTATTATCTGAATAAAATCTGGCCATAAAAGATCTACAGTAACAAGATTATTCTTGATATTATTATTTATAGAGTTTGCTAATATTCGAACTTTGATGGGTCTATTATTAAATTTATACACAAGTGCAGGTCTTAAACCCTCATGATTAGATGATACGAGAACTTGCTCCCACCAATCAGGCCTCGGTTCAGCACCTGCCCCATATGCCTTACACTCAATACACCATCTTCCAAGCATGAGATCTGGTAATTCCCTAGTTCGAGTCTGCTCCAAGATTCTTTTAACAGGATTTTTTAAGTTAAGGTCGCTTATCAATGCATTAGCAATTTGTCGTTCGAATGCAGCGCCTTTATTTCTTGAGTTAATCGACAAAATCTATTCCTTTATCTCAAAACTTTCTGGAAATTCTGCATTAGTATGAACTTCTTGAACATCATCAAGATCATCCATAAACTCCATAATATTTAAGACTTTTTCTGACATATCTTGATCAAGATCTACAAGTGTATCTGCACGCAACGTTAGTTCAGCATTTAAATATTGAATTTTATTCTCTTTAAAAAAATCAATAACCTTGTTAAATTTGTTTGGATCTGTTGTTACTTCAAAGAAATCATCTTCTTCTGAAAAATCTTGTGCTCCAGATTCGATTACATTCTCCATAAGCTTTTCTTCTGAGTAATCCTTGTTTATATGAATTATTCCAAGTTTTTTAAATAAATATGAAACAGATCCATCAGTTCCAAGGTTTCCCCCAAATTTTGAAAATGCATGCCTTACGTCTGAAACAGTTCTATTTCTATTATCTGTCATTGTCTCAACTAAAATTGCTACTCCGCCTGGACCATAACCTTCAAATATTATTTCTTCTAATTCTCCACTCTCTCCTGTTCCAGATCCCTTTTGAATTGCTCTTTTAATAGTATCTTTTGGCATATTTGCTGCATTTGCCTTTTCAAGAGCCAATCTTAATCTGGGATTATCATTTGGATCAGGACCACCTTTTGCAGCTACAGTAATTTCTCTTATCACCTTGGTCCAAACCTTTCCACGTGATGCGTCTTGTCTAGCTTTTCTATGTTTTATGTTTGCCCACTTTGAATGACCAGCCATAAATTATTTTTCCTTATGAGTACTAATTATTTTAAGTTCATCTAACTGATCTTTTTCAACCTTGCTTGGTGCGTCAGTTAAGAGACATGCTGCACTTTGAGTTTTAGGAAATGCAATAACATCTCTTATGTTAGTAGTTTCAGTAATTAACATCACAATTCTATCTAGTCCAAAAGCAATTCCACCATGAGGAGGACAACCTGATGATAAGGCTTTTAAGAGGAATCCAAACTTTGTTTTAGCTTCTTCTTTTGAAATTTTTAAGATTTCAAAGATTGTTTCTTGCATACTTTTATCATATATCCTTAAAGAACCACCACCTATTTCATATCCATTTAAAACAACATCATATGCATATGCAATTGCACCCTGAGGATTTTCTTTAATTTCCTTTACTGAAGATTTTGGCAATGTAAAAGGATGATGAAGAGGTGTTAGGTTACCATCAGTATTTATTTCAAACATTGGAAAATTAACTATCCAACAAGGAGCCCATTTTTTTAAATATAAATCTAAATCATCTCCAAGTTTTTTAATCAAAGAACTCATTGATAGATTTACGATAGATTCTTTTCCAGCCCCAAAAAAAATTAAATCACCTGTAGAAACGTCTAAAGATTTAATAATATTTGAAATAGTCTCTGACTTTAAAAATTTTAGTATGGGGGATTGGATTCCGTTTTCTAAATCATTAACATCATTAATTTTTATATAGGCAAGACCTTTTGCTCCTAATTTTGTGACAAATTTAGTGTAATCATCAATTTGTCCTCTAGATAATGAGTTTCCATCTGGGACTTTTAGGGCAACTACTCTTGATCCTTTTTTGGAAGCTGGTTCAGAAAAAACTTTAAATTCTTCATCTTTAACTATCTCAGAAATTTCAAATAATTTTAGAGGTATTCTTAAATCTGGTTTATCACATCCATAATCTTGCATTGCATCGTGCCAATCAATAACTTCGAATTTTTCTAATTTATCACCACAAAAATCGTTAATAATATTCACAACCAATTTTTCGCTAATAGTCATAATCTCTTCTTGCTCAATGAAAGATGCCTCTATGTCTATTTGAGTAAATTCAGGCTGCCTATCTGCTCTTAAGTCTTCGTCTCTAAAGCATCTAGCAATTTGATAATATTTATCTAGCCCTCCAATCATCAACAATTGTTTAAATAATTGCGGTGACTGTGGCAATGCATAAAAGCTCCCAGGCTGAACTCTGCTTGGAAGAATGTAATCTCTTGCTCCTTCTGGAGTCGCTTTTGTCAAAATAGGTGTTTCAATTTCATGAAAGTCATTTTTATCTAAATAATTTCTTACTAATGAAGTTATCTTTGATCGTGAAATTATTCTTTCATTCATTTCAGGTCTTCGAAGATCTAAAACTCTATTTTTGAGCCTAACATCTTCATTTACTTCTTGATATTCATCAATGGGGAAAACAGGTGTATTTGCTTTGCTAAAAATATTTATGTCTTGAACTTCTATTTCAATTTCACCTGTATGCATATTTTTATTAACCGTTCCCTCTAGTCTATTTCTAACAATTCCTTTAATTTGAACAACAAATTCATTTCTTATCGATTCAGCTAATTTAAAAGCATTTTCATTATCAGGATTAACAACTGCCTGACATATGCCTTTTATGTCTCTTACATCTAAAAAAATAACTCCGCCATGATCTCTTCTTCTATGGATCCATCCACATATAGTTATTTCCTCTTTAAGATTTAAAGAAGTTATTTCTCCACAATAATGCGATTTCATATAATTTCCCTATTTATCATTTAATTTTATCTTGTTTAGAGGCTTTCTTGGGATTTGTTTTAGAAGTTTCCTTAGATTTATCATTATTTGACGATTCTTTGGACAAAATATTCTTTTTTTTGCCTGTCTTGAAGTCAGTTTCATACCAACCACTTCCTTTTAATCTAAAGGAAGGAGCGGATATGAGCTTTTTAAGTGTTTTTTTATCGCATTGAGGACATGCGATCATTGGTTTATCACTAATTTTTTGAATTATTTCAATTTGATATCCACAACTTGAACATTTGTAATCATAAATAGGCATAAGTCTTCAAAAGAAGATAAAATTATAAACTATGTTATATTCAAAGCTACTATTACCTACTTTAAAAGAGGCGCCTCAGGAAGCTGAAATTATAAGTCATAAACTTATGCTTCGAGCTGGAATGATAAGGAAAGTTGCTTCAGGAATATACACATGGCTTCCATTAGGACTTAGAGTCCTTAAAAAAATTGAAAATATTGTTAGGGAGGAGATGGACTCATCTGGTGCTCAAGAAATATTTATGCCAATGGTTCATCCCAAAGAGCTTTGGGAAGAAACAAAAAGATGGGAAAAAATGGGTCCAGAGTTATTAAGGATTAAGGATAGACATGAAAGAGATTTTTGTTTAGGCCCTACTCATGAAGAAGTCATTACGGACATAATTAGAAATAATGTAAAAAGTTATAAAGAACTTCCATTAAATTTATATCAAATTCAAACAAAGTTTAGAGATGAAGTGAGGCCAAGATATGGAATTATGAGGGGAAGAGAATTTTTAATGAAAGATTCTTATAGTTTCAATATTGATGAAGATTCATTACAAGAAAGTTATCTAACTATGAGGGAAACATACAAAAAAGTTCTAAATAGAATAGGCCTGAAATATAAAATATCAGCTGCTGATTCAGGGGCCATTGGAGGTGATAGTTCTGAGGAATTTCATGTTTTAGCAGATAATGGTGAAGATACAATTGCAATAAGTGATAGTTCTGAATTTGCTATCAATACTGATTTATTGTTAAAAAAGGATGAGAATATTAATTCACTAGAAGGAAAACCATCCCCAGACGGAAATGGTGTAATAAAAATTAAAAAAGGCATAGAAGTAGGTCATATTTTTAAACTAGGCAAGCTTTATGCGGAATCAATGAAAGCTAATGTTTTGAATTCTGATGGAAAAGCATCCACTCTTTTTATGGGTTGTTATGGGATTGGCATCTCAAGGCTAGTTGCAGCTTCAATAGAGCAAAACTTTGATGAAAAAGGTATTATTTGGCCTCATAATATTGCACCATTTGATATAAATATTATTTCAATAGGTCATCATAAAGATAAAAAAATTGCCTCAGCTGCAACCGAACTATATGAACAATTAACAAAAATGAATTACTCCGTTTTACTTGATGACAGAAAAGATGGATACGGAACAAAAATTAAGGATTCTGAGCTTATAGGAATTCCACTTAACATCATTATAGGAAAAAATTATATTGAAAATAAAGAAGTTGAGCTATTGGCAAGGAATGGTCAAAGTTCTAAAAATGCAATCAATGACATCAAAACAATTTTAGATTTTTTTAAAAATCAGTAAGAAAAAAATCTTTGACTAATCTCTTTATCTAATGTGATTAAGCCTAATTGAAAATTGTCTATTTGTTTAAGTATTTTATTATCATTTTTAAATATATTACTTTTAGAGAATCCATCAAGTAATATCTTTGTTAATTTTTTAATCTCAACAGACTTAGGTAAATACTTTTGAACTTCACCGAGCTTATCAACACAATATTTTATAGATCTTGGAAATAAATTTTCCATGATCATGAAGTTTAGGACAATTTCTTGATTAAGGTTCTGTTTATTAAGTGTTTTAAAAGATTCATATCCATTGATAGATTTCAATACGCTGCTCCATTGAAGATTCTGATAGTACTTATTTACATGAGTTTCTTTTCTTAAAATTTGATCTTCGATTATTCTTGAAAGCATATCTGCTCTCTCAATAAATCTGCCAAGTTTAATAAAGTTAAAAACATCATTTCTTTGCATTCCATCAGAAATAATTGCAAAAAATCTCTGAGAATTCCTAATGATTTGATAAAGGTCTTCACTATTTTTTTTGTCATTATTATTAAAATCTGTATATAGATTATTAAATTGCTCCCATGCTGATTTTGGTAACATCGTCAACAAATATCTAGAATTCATTTTTGCCATTTCGATAGAATATTTAATTGAAGATGGATTATTTTCATCCTCAATTAAAAAAGAAAAAACATTTTCTTTAGTATTTTCGTTCTTAAAATCTTTTATGTGGCCTGTTATTTTAATTAAATGTTTTAAATCATTTGACTCATCATGAGGAATATCAAGAAGCAAATCTGAATTTACATTAATTAATCTAGATGTATTTTCTATACGTTCTATATATCTTGAAAGCCAATATATTTTTTCAGCAATACTTGATAACATTTTAACTAACTACCCATGTATCTTTGCTTCCACCACCTTGAGACGAATTTACTATAGTTGAGCCCTTTTTTAGTGCTACTCTTGTAAGTCCTCCATTCGTAATGAATGTTTTATTACCAGACAATATAAATGGACGTAAATCAATATGTCTTGGTTGTATACTTGTATTTATAAGAGTCGGAGTTGTGGACAACTTTATTAGTGGTTGAGCAACAAAATTTCTTGGATTTGAAATTATTTTTGATTTATATTCTTTTAACTCTTTTTTTGTTGCTTGAGGTCCTATAAGAATTCCATATCCACCAGATTCGTTTACTGGTTTTAAAACTAATTTATGAATATTTTCTAGAACATATTTCATATCTTTTTCAAAAGCACAAAGATAGGTTTTAACTTGTTTTAATTTAGGTTTTTCACCCAAGTAATATTCAATCATTCTAGGAACAAAAGCATATACAGCTTTGTCATCTGCAACTCCTGATCCAGGTGCATTTACAATTGCTACCTTTTTCTCTTTCCATGAGTTAACTATTCCGGGAACTCCTAAAATAGAGTCCTTAACCCATACTTTTGGATCTAAATAGTTATCATTCACTCTCCTATAAATTACATCTACTTTCTTTTTTCCGTTAATAGTTTTCATATATACGAAATTGTCTTTTGATAAAAATAAATCTGCTGATTCAACAAGCTCAATACCCATTTGTTGTGCCAAGTAAGCATGTTCAAAATAAGCTGAATTAAATACTCCAGGACTTAAAATAACTATATTTTTTTTATAATCATTTTTATAACTAGCATTTGAAAGACACGTATAAAGCTGAGAAGTGTAATCATCAATTGGTAACACTTTATATTTATTAAAAAGATCTGTTACAACTTTCTTCATAACATTTCTATTTTCTAACATATATGCCACACCCGATGGAACTCTTAAATTGTCTTCCAAAACATAAAACTTTCCCCTGTGATCTTTTATTAAGTCTGTTCCAGAAATATTGGCCCATATCTTATTTTTAGGAACTACACCTGAACATTCTTTTAAATAATTTGGTGACTCTAAAATCAATGATTTCAAAATAGGGTTTTGATTAAGGAATTTTTGTTTATGATATACATCATGAATAAAGAGATTAATTGCTTTGATTCTTTGCTCTAATCCAATTTTAACTTCGATCCACTCCTTTTCTTTTAATATCCTAGGTATTAAGTCTAAAGGCCACTCTCTATCAATAAGCTCATTGTTATCATAAACCCTAAAAGTTACTCCCATTGTTTTAATGAATGAGTCTCTTACTTTTGCTAATAATTTTTTTTTGGATGGACTATGTTTAAAAAAATAATTAAAGGCGCTTGAAAATAATCTTCGTGGTTTATTTTTATCACTAAGATATTCATCATAAAAATTATTATTTTGAGTATTCTGATTTTTCATTATTACACTATCCATGTCTAATAATAAAAGTGGTCTTAGATGAAAAAATTGCGTTCCTTCGGTTCTAACCTACTTCCGTCTTTTATTAAAAGATGAACGATTTTAATACTGTAACAAAGAGAAGGCATAAAGATAATCATTATTATGTATTTTTTTGTTATATAAATATAGAATACCTAATCACGAAAAATTAATTATTATGACTTATTGCGTAGGGATGAAGATGGATGATGGTATTGTTATGGTATCAGACTCAAGAACTAATGCCGGCCTTGATAATGTTTCTACATATAAAAAAATGTTTACCCATGCTGTTGGTGATAGATGTATTGTGATTGTTACATCTGGAAATTTATCTACCTCTCAACATGTTTTTAAAACCCTCAAAAATGATATTAATTCTAATAATATAACTAATAGTCTAAATACATGTAAAAATTTTGATGAAATCGCCGATTATGTTGGTCAAATTTCTTGGAATCATTCAAAAACAGATGGGATTTCATTTAATACACATCTTGGTTCCAATTTTATTATTGGAGGACAAATACAGGGACAAGAACCTGACTTAATGATGGTTTATCCAGTAGGTAATTACATAAGAGCGTCTGAAATCAAACCCTTTTTTCAGCTAGGTGAAACTAAATATGGTAAACCTATACTTGACAGGCTAATCAGGAACGAAACTGAATTAGGAGACGCAGCAAGATGTGCGCTCGTTTCTTTTGATTCAACAATGAAAAGTGACCTAACGGTCGGTCCACCAATTGATTTAATAGTATACAAAAAAGATTCACTACAAATTTCACAGGAAGAGCATCTTCAATTTAAAACACCCTTTTTCTCTGATTTATCAAGTAAATGGTCAGAGGGATTAAGAAATCTCTTTAAAGAGTTACCAAAGTTTGATTGGGAAAAAGATAAATAATTCAATCATCTAAAAAAATTACCTATAATCTTTTTATAATTGTGGCATTAGCAGTTCCACCACCCTCACAGATTGCTTGAAGGCCATAATTTGATTCTCTTCTTTCCATTTCATGTAAAAGAGTAGTCATAAGCTTTGCACCAGTTGCTCCAAGTGGATGCCCAAGAGCCATTGCGCCACCATTAACATTTAATTTTGATCTATCTGCTTTAAGTTCCTCAGCCCAAGCAAGAGGAACAGGAGCAAAAGCCTCATTTACTTCATATAAATCAATATCATCAATTGATAAATTTGCATTTTTTAAAGCTTTAATTGAAGCAGGAATTGGACCAGTTAGCATGAATACAGGATCATCTCCAACAACTGAAATTGAAACTATTTCAGCTCTTGGATTTGATTGTATTTTCTTTAAGCCTGCATTATTACAAATAAGAACAGCTGCAGCTCCATCGGTTATTTGACTTGCGTTTCCTGCAGTAATTACTCCACCTTCTGTAACTGGGTTCAATCCAGCTAGCTTATCTAAACTTGCGTCAAATCTAATGCCCTCATCAGCAATCACCATATCATTAATTCCTTCAGCATTCTTTCCTTCAACTGGCAAAATTTCTCTATCAAAATATTTTGTTTTAGTTGCATGTGCAGCTTTTCGATGACTTTCAAATGCAAATTCATCAAGATCTTGACGAGATAAGTTCCACTTATCAGCCACAAGCTCTGCTCCTGTAAATTGAGAGAAAAAGACATCGGGATATCTTACTTTCATTCCATTTGAATCAAATGGAAAACCATGACCAGCTTTCATTCCATCAGTTACAGATGCCCCAATTGGCACTAAAGACATAACTTCAACTCCGCCACCAATAACAATATCTTGAGTACCAGACATTACTGCCTGAATTGCAAAATGTATTGCTTGTTGTGAAGATCCACATTGTCTATCTACGGAAGTACCGGGAACAGATTCGGGAAAAGATGATGATAAGACTGCATTTCTAGCAACATTTCCAGATTGAGCACCAACCTGGTCAACACATCCAAAAATAACATCATCTACAAGAGCAGGATCCATATCCAATCTCAAAACAATTTCATCAAGAACTTTTGCACCCAAATCTGCTGGATGCCATAGACTTAGATTCCCATCTCTTTTACCACCAGCTGTTCTAACTGCTTCTACAATATATGCTTTCTCTGCCATAAAAAAAATCCCTATTAATATTCCTAATAGGGATTATTGTATCAAAAAAATTATTTTTATTTACTTGATATGTAAGAAGATCTTATTTCTTTGACAAGTTTATTCTTAACCTTTGCATTTTCTTTAAGAAATAAACTAGCTTTTGTTTTACCTTGTCCAATAGTCTCGCCATCTAATTTATAAAATGCGCCAGACTTATCAACTAATCCAAGCTTGTTACCATAATCTAATATTTCACCCTCTTGATTAATTCCAAGGCCATACATGATTTGAAATTCAGCTTGTTTGAAAGGTGGAGATACTTTATTTTTGACAACTTTAACTCGGGTCTCATTTCCTATAACCTCATCACCTTCTTTGACAGCACCTATCCTTCTGATATCAAGTCTTACTGAAGAATAAAACTTAAGCGCATTTCCACCAGTAGTGGTTTCTGGGCTACCAAACATGACACCAATTTTCATTCTTATTTGATTAATAAATACGACTGTTGCTCCAGATCTTTGTATGTTACCAGTAATCTTTCTTAATGCCTGTGACATTAATCTAGCTTGAAGGCCAACATGATGATCTCCCATTTCGCCCTCAATTTCAGCTCTTGGTACAAGAGCAGCCACGGAATCAATTATTACCAAATCTACACTTTTTGACTTTACAAGCATATCCGCAACTTCTAAAGCTTGCTCACCAGTATCGGGTTGAGATAAAAGTAGCTCATCTACGTTTACACCAAGCTTTTCAGCATACTGAGGATCTAAAGCATGCTCAGCATCTATGAAAGCACATGTGCCTCCATCTTTTTGACATTGAGCAATTATTTGAAGAGTTAATGTTGTTTTACCGGAAGATTCAGGTCCATATATCTCTGTTACTCTACCTTTTGGAATACCACCAATTCCCAAGGCAATATCGAGACCTAGGGATCCTGTTGAAATTGAGGGAATATCTAAATTTTCTCGATCACCCATCCTCATTACGGTGCCTTTTCCAAAATGGTTGTCTATATCCGCAAGAGTATCCTTAAGTGATTTTGATGAAGTGTCTTTTGATTTAGGCATAATTAGCTCCTTAATTTACTGTATATTTATACAGTATATAGTAATTTTTCATTTTTTTAAATAGTTTTGTGTAAATTTAAACATCAGTAGGTTAAAATCGAGCATTCTTAAGCAATTATGACATACGTAGTAACAGAATCATGTATAAAATGTAAATACACAGACTGTGTAGAGGTTTGTCCTGTCGATTGTTTTTATGAAGGTCCTGAGTTTTTGGTAATACATCCAGATGAATGTATTGATTGCGGTCTTTGTGAACCAGAGTGCCCCATTGAAGCAATATATGCAGATGATGAATTACCAGCAAACCAAATCGAATTTGTTGAAATAAATGCAAGACTTGCTGATGTTTATGAAAATATAACCGAGGCTAAAGAACCACTTCCTGATGCTGATAACTTTAAAGATTTAGAAAACAAAAGAGAATTCTTAAATATTGGCATTAACAATCAAAATGAAACAACATCACCCAGTGAAAATTCAAATATGATATTGCTTTATGATAATGGAGAAATGGTTATTAATAATACAAAATTCAAAATTGATGATCTTTCTAATATGGATAACATAATTTTTAAAAATACTCTTTTAGATAATCTTAAAAAAGATAATGTCGTCAATCTGAATGTAGAGGGAAAAGCATATCACGAATGGGCAATGAAAATTATGGAATTTCTTCAAAAGAATAAATTCTTAGATGTTCAAATCAAAACCCTCAAATAATTAGAATGCATACTCATATACTTCTGGATTGGGTGCTATAATTGAAATTAGGCTGTCTATGCCTGCTGCAAAGATTAATCCTCCAAAGAAGACAAGCATCATATTCCCAAATCTTATGTAAGCTTTATTGATTAATCTTGGCATAAGAATTAATGAGATAGTCATTCCAATAAAAAAAGGCAACAAAATCTCAAAGTTTAAACCTGAAATACTTCCAATTATTAATGGATAGATTCCAACAGCTAATAAAAAAGCGCTTCCTGAAATTCCAGGAAAAAGTAGGAATGAGCATGCAAAAAAACCAAATAAAATTAAGGCAGCTGAAGATGGCATAAAAGGACCATCGGGAGGATATGCGCCAGTCATATAAAACCCACTTAATGAAAGTCCAATTAATATAGAAAATATAATGCATATATAAAATGATTTATTCTTGTTTATGTCTCCATTGATGAATGTATTTATAACTAAAAAAATTCCATATCCCACCATCAGGATGGCAATTAAAATATTAAATGTCTTGGTGTAATTCTGATATAAAAGATCAATTAAAGAAGAAAATAAAAATACACTTAAAATCATGCCAAGTACAAGAGGTAGTATGAGATTCAAATTATTAAATTTTCTTAAAAAATCTAATAATTTTTCATAAACATCAAACATTAGTGCAACTGTGGCTCCAGATATACCTGGCAATAATTCAGAAAGCCCAATAAAAATACCAGCTATAAAGTATTTAATTTTTTCTTTCATACATCATTTCCATCTTCAGATTTTCCAGCAAGCATTGGCACAAATGATACTTCATCAAATTCATCTTCCTTTATTTCTTCATCATTAATCTTTGTTACAACTTTTAATTTTTGTGAAGATCCACCGACAGGAATTACAAGTTTCGCATCATTACCCAACAATTCAATCAAATCATTTGGATATTGCCTTGGAGCAGCAGCACATAAAATACCATCGTATTTCTTTTCTTTATCCCAATCTTGATAACCATCACCATATTTAAAAATAACATTACTAATCTTTAACTTAGATAAATTTTCTTTAGATTTTTGAACGAGTGGTTTTATTCTCTCAATAGCATCAACTTTTTCACTAAAAAAAGATAAAATTGCTGATTGATATCCACATCCTGAACCTAGCTCTAATATATTCTCAAATACTTTTCCTCTCGACTTTGTATGAGATATCAACAATTCAGTCATTTTTGCAACTATATATGGCTGTGAAATTGTTTGTTTATACCCAATAGTGAGTGATCTATTTTCATAAGCTCTTGATCTAAGAGCTTCGTCAAGAAAAATGTGTCGCGGTACCTGTGAAATTGCATCAAGAACTCTAAAATCTTTTATGCCTAAATCTAAAAGAGTTTCAATCATTTCTTCACGAACCCTTCTAAAAGTAAATCCAGAGTTACTCATCTAATATCTCAGATAGATCACCTATAAATTCGGATGATCCTAAGCTATAGTCAAGAATGGAAATTGAAACATATCCATCCATAACTGCTTCAGCATCAGTTATATAATCAGACTTTAAAGGCTCTCCGGAAATATTGTATCTATATTTGTAAGATTCTTTTGATGCAGAGTTATCTTCTATCTTAATTGGTTTTGCCGGAACATCTCTTTTTGATAGGCCTGTTGCTTTTGATCCTTTAAAATCATCTTCTGTGATATCTGGAAAATTTATATTTATCACTTTTCCATTGAAATTTTGTTTTGATTTAATAATTTTATCAATTAACTCGATTGACTTTTTTGTTATGAAGCCTATATCTTTTGCATCATAAGATGCTACCGATATAGCAATTGGTGGATACTTTAAGTTCCTTCCTCCAACTGCAGCTCCTACCGTTCCAGAATATAAAACATCATTACCAATATTTGCACCATGGTTTATTCCTGATATTACAATGTCAAATTCAAAGTCAACTATACTTAATAAACCCAAATATGAGCAATCTGCTGGGGTTCCATCAACTGCGTAGATATTTTCATCAATTTTAGTAACCTCTATCTCATTAAGATAAGAAATAGCTGCACTCATTCCACTACAGTTATTTTTAGGAGCAACTATCCAAACTTCGTGATTTTTTTTAAGTTCTTTATACAAACATCTAATATTTTCAGCAAGATAACCGTCATCATTTGTTAATAATATTTTCATATTTTTTCTTTGAGATTTACAAGGCTTTGAACAGCTATTGCCTTATTTTCTCCAATGATCCCTAATTTTTCAGAGGTCGTAGCCTTTAAGCCAATGTTTGAAATAGGTATATGCAATAAACTTGATAGATTTTTTAAAATCTTGTCTCTATGAGGAGAAATCATAGGTTTTTCACAAATTATTGTTGTATCAATATTAAATATTTCTAACTTAAGCCTTTCTAATTGATCTAAGCAATACTTAATAATATCTGAACTATCTAAATTTTTATTTTTGTCATCTTTATCCGAAAAAAAGATTCCAATATCACCCAAGGCCGCCGCTCCTAAGATTGAGTCTGCAATTGAATGAAGTAAAACATCCCCATCAGAGTGAGCAAGAATTTTATATTCACATTTTATTTTGTGACCTCCTAAAATTATTTCAGTTCCAGCCTCATATCTGTGTAAGTCAAAACCTACTCCAGTTCTTACAAGAAAATTATTTAACATCTTTAAATCATCAGGCTCGGTGATCTTTATGTTTGAACGAGATCCCAGAACCTTTGATGAAGAAAGACCGGCATATTCGATCGCAAAAGATTCATCTGGACAACTAATATTTTCATCAATACATTTTTTTAACGATGCTTTAAGATCTTTTAATATACAAATTTGAGGTGTTTGGACAAGATAAAATTTATCTTTATCTTTGGTTTTGTCTGTTGATTTGACCTCTTTTATTGAATCATAAATGTGAGTGTATAAAAAAGAGCAGCTTGCTTTTGAACAAGTTATATCCTCATATAATTTAGAAATGTCTTTATTAGTAACGTTTGGTCTTGCTGCATCATGTGTAATAACATATTTATATTTTTTATCAACTGCATTTAGAGCATTCTTTATCGATTCTTGTCTTGTAATACCTCCAAAGACATATTTTATTTTTTTACAACTATAAAAATTTTGGTCTTGAATAAAATTATCATCTTGAGATACAGAAATTATTATTTCAGATATATGCGTTGATTCTAAAAAAGGCTGCACTGCTCTCTCGATGACAGTATTTCCATTTATCTTTAAGTACTGTTTTGGAATTTCATTACCAAACCTTTCACCAATTCCAGCTGCTGCGATAACTGCCAGCATATTATTTTTATTCATCTTTTTCCTCTTCTTTAAAAGATATAAATTCTTCTTCAGGAAATGTTAAATTTAAATTTTCTCTTGCAAAGTTTTCTACATGATCAGTTGAATCCTGAGCATTTTTAATTTCAAACTCAAGAATCTCATTTTCCTTTCTTAGATTATCATTAATTTTAATTAATTCATTGCTTTCCTCAAGGAGGATGTTTCTATTTGAATAATTATTTTCTCCAAAAAAAATACTTCTTAATAAGAGTAAAATTATTAAAATTAAGATTACAAAAATTGAATAATATAACTTATTCATTCAACAAAATATTATTGCTTTCACTTTCTATCCAAAGTAATCGATTATATTTTGCTATTCTGTCAGATCTACAAGGGGCTCCAGTTTTTATTTGTCCTACACCTAAGCCAACTGCTAAATCTGCGATTGTGGTGTCTTCAGTTTCACCGGATCTATGAGATATGATTGATTTAAAGTTATTAACATTGGCGTAGTGAATTGTTTTAATTGTCTCTGTAATTGATCCAATTTGATTAAATTTTATTAGAATTGAATTTGCTAATTTTTCTTCAACACCCTGCTTTAAGAAATTTTTATTAGTTACGAATAAATCATCTCCTACAAGCTGACATTTATGTCCCATCTGATCTGTAATTAACTTCCATCCATCTATATCATTTTCATCCATAGGATCCTCTATTGATGTAATTGGATATTTTTTTGTTAAATCTGACAGAAAGTTCGAAAATTCTTTTGAAGAAAGTTTTTTGTCTTCACCTTTTAATAAATAATGATTCCCATCAAAAAATTCGCTTGCTGCACAATCGAGAGCAATATTAATATCTTCACCAGGCTTCAAGTTTGATCTTTCAATAGCCTTGATTATTAAGGTAATTGCTTCCTCATTGCTATTCAGATCGGGAGCAAATCCTCCTTCATCTCCAACAGCAGAAGAGAAACCTTTATCTTGAATAATATTTTTTAAATTTTGATAGATTTGAGTTGACCATTTCATTATTTCAGAAAAATTTTTGGCTCCATGTGGAATAATCATAAATTCTTGTATGTCTAGATTATTATTTGCATGCTCGCCTCCATTAAGAATATTAAACATAGGTACAGGAATTGAAGTTTTAATTGAATCACCTGTAATATTTTCATACAAATTTCCAAAATGCTCATAAAGATTTATTCCTTGAGTTTTCGCAGCAACATGAGAATTTGCAAGAGAGATTGCTAAAATTGAATTGGCGCCCATATTTGATTTATCAATACTAGCATCAAAGTCTATTAGTGCATTGTCAATTTCATTTTGATTATTTGGGTCTTTTCCAATAATAATTGAAGATAAAATATTATTTATATTACTTACTGCTTTAAGTACCCCTTTACCATTATAATTTTTATCATTATCCCTTAATTCTAGAGCCTCTTTTGTTCCTGTTGATGCGCCACTTGGCACCATAGAGAATGCTGTAACTCCATCATCAAGAGTGATTTTGCATGATATTGTTGGAATACCTCTTGAGTCAAAGACTTGAATTGCATGAATATCTGAAATTTTTGACATATTTTAATTAATCTCAATATCCTTTTGATTTTTTACACAATCATCTAAATCCTTTATCTGTTTAAGAAACTCTTCAAGAGAAGAAAGTGGTAATGCGCAGGGTCCATCGCATTTTGCTTCGTTGGGATTAGGATGAGCCTCTAGAAATAAACCAGCAATTGATTGAGATATCCCGGCTTTAGCTAGACTAAGAACATACTCTCTTCTTCCATCAGTAGATTTTCCAAGACCTCCAGGGAGCTGAAGAGAGTGAGTCACATCAAAAATTACAGGTTTTAAAAGTTTTTTTAATATTTGAAAATTTAATGTATCTACAACTAGATTGTTATATCCAAATGAATTTCCTCTTTCGCATAAAATTATATTTTCATTTCCAGCTTTTGAACATTTTTCAACGACATTTGTCATTTCTTGAGCCGATAAAAACTGTGGTTTTTTAAATTGAATTATGGAATTTGTTTTTGCTGCAGCGCTGACGAGATCTGTTTGTCTGGCAAGAAAAGCTGGAATTTGAATCACTTCACATATTTCACTTACTACTTTTGCTTGTTGAGGCTCATGAATGTCTGTAATTACAGGAATCTCAAAAGTATTTGATATTTCCTCTAAAATTTTTAATCCTTCATCAATGCCTGGCCCACGATAAGAATTAATTGAACTTCTATTAGCCTTATCAAAGGAGCCCTTAAAAATATAGTTAATACTATTTTTGTTAGTAATTTCTTTAAATTTTTCTGCAACTTTCATAGCCAAATCTCTTGATTCAAGAACATTCATACCTCCCATAAGTATCATTGGTTCTTTGTTATCAATATTAAAACTTCTTAATTTCATTATTTTGTTTTTGAAATAGTGCTCTTTATATAACTATTAAATATAGGATGGCCATCTCTTGGATTAGATGTAAATTCAGGATGAAACTGACATGCCAAAAACCATTTATGTTCAGGAATTTCAATCATTTCAACGAGCTTTCCATCAATTGATGTGCCTACAACATCAAGTCCACTCTTAATCATATCATCTTTATACTTTGGGTTAACTTCATATCGATGCCTATGTCTTTCGACAATTTCGATTTTTTTGTACATTTTATATGAGTTTGATTTTCTTTTTAAAACACACAGCTGTCCGCCCAGTCTCATTGTTCCTCCAATATCAGAATTCTTATCTCTTTTTTCTTTTTTTCCTGATCTATCACTCCACTCAGTAATCAAGCCAATTACAGGATATTTTGTTTTATGATCAAATTCAGTACTATTAGCATTTTTTAACTTTAGAACATTTCTTGCATATTCAATAATTGCTACTTGCATACCTAAACAAATTCCAAGATAAGGAATATTATTTTCTCTTGCAAATTTACATGCTAATATCATTCCTTCAATTCCTCTTGATCCAAATCCACCAGGAACAAGAATTGCATCTGCATTTTTTAAAGTTGTATTAATATTTCTTGGATTTATATTTTCTGCTTCGACAAAATTTATATTTACTTTCGCTTTATTTTTAATTCCTGCATGCTCTAGTGCCTCATTAATTGATTTATATGAATCTTTTAATTCGGTATATTTCCCTACAAAAGACACATTGATTTCTTTCTCAGGTACTAATTTTGCTTTGACAACTCTTTTCCAGTCATTTAAATTTGGATTTTTTGTTTTAATCTTAAGTTTTTCTAAAATTATCTTGTCTACTTTTTGTTTATTTAATAATAATGGAATTGAATATACCGTATCGACATCATGCATTGATATTACACTTGAATTAGGAACTGAACAAAACAAAGCTATTTTTTTTCTTTCATCTGAGGGGAGTTCCTGTTCAGATCTACAAATAAGAAGATCTGGACCAATTCCTAAAGACCTGAGTTCTTTAACAGAATGTTGAGTAGGCTTTGTCTTCAATTCACCAGAGGCATTAATATATGGAACTAAAGTTAAGTGAACAAATGTCCATGAAGTGTTTGACATCTCAAGCGCCATTTGTCTAAGTGCCTCAATAAATGGTTGACTTTCTATATCTCCAACAGTTCCCCCAACTTCAACTATTGCGATATCTTTTTTTTGACCACCCTCTTTAATTCTTTTTTTAATTTCATTTGTTATATGAGGTATTACTTGAACAGTACCTCCAAGATATTTTCCTTTTCTCTCATTTCTAATGACAGTTTCATATACTTTCCCTGCAGTAAAATTATTCTGCTTAGATGCTTGAAAACGAACAAATCTTTCATAGTGCCCAAGATCTAAATCTGTTTCTGTCCCATCATTTGTTACAAAAACTTCACCATGTTGAAATGGACTCATTGTTCCAGGATCAACATTAATGTATGGGTCAACCTTTACAAGTGAAACAGAAAGTCCTCTTGATTCAAGAAGCGCTCCAATAGACGCAGCAACAATGCCTTTGCCTAAAGAAGAAACAACACCACCAGTAATAAATATGTATTTAGTTTGAGCCATCATTTAATCTATTCATGATGGGATATTAGAATAACAGATAAGGACTAGTTTTTATATACCTTTTTAACCCTAGACTTAATACTTGTCATAAAATAATATGAAATTAGGTCATTATTTTTTGCTATATTTGAAACAGGTAGTTTTGGAGAAAAAAAGTTACACCAATCACCCTCAGTGCAATCTATTAAATTAGTAACATCTACTGTTGTTAAATCCATACTTACTCTACCAAAAACCTTTGCTATTTGATCATTTATCATAACCTCTGTTCCGTCTTGAATTGCGACGGGAAGCCCATCTGCATATCCAAGATATATAGTTGCAATTTTCATATTTTTTTTTGCAATAGCCCTTCCGTCATATCCAACTCTTTCGCCTTTTTTAATGTTTCTAACATTTACAACAGGAGATCTCAATGTCATTGCTGTTTTAATATTTTTATCTTGAAAATAGCCTCCATATATGCCTATCCCACATCTCACCCAGTCATAAGTATGACTAGGAAAATTCATAACACATCCTGTGTTAGCAATACTTTTTTTGATGTCTTTATTTATCTTTTTAGATAAATTATCAAATAATTTAAATTGGTTTTTGTTAGATAATGAATTTATATCATTTGATGCTGCAAGATGTGACATCAGTATAAATTTTTTATCATATAGATATTTGTTGTAAAGATTCAAAAAATCATCGATTTCAAATCCAAGTCTATTCATACCTGTATTTATTTTTAACCATAGGCCATCAAAGTAATTATTATTTTTAATAATGCTAAATTGATCTTTATTATGTATAACTGTATCTAAATTAAGCTCAATTGCTTTATGCAGTTCATCATCTGAATATATTCCTTGCATAAGCAGAATTTTTTTATTTGATATTTTTCTAATCTTTTTTGCCTCACTAATTCTTACAACACCATATCCATCAACTAAATCATCAATATTTGTCACTACATTTTCAATATTATGGCCATAAGCATCTGATTTTATTACAGCCATGAAATTAGACTTTTCATTAAGTTGAGTTTTCATATACGAAATATTTTCTTTTAAAATATTTGTGTCAATTATTAATTCAGAATTTATAGTTGTCATTCGATGGAATCGTAATAACCATCATTTGAAAAATTTTCGAATCTTGTAAATTCTTTTAAAAAAGTTAATGCTACGGTACCAATTGGACCATTTCTCTGTTTTCCAATAATAATTTCAGCTTTATTTCCTTGCTCAGAATCTTCGTTATACACCTCGTCTCTGTAAATAAATAATATTACATCTGCATCTTGTTCAATTGCACCAGAATCTCTTAAATCTGCCATGATTGGTCTTTTGTTAGGTCTTTGTTCTACAGCCCTATTAAGCTGAGAAAGAGCTAAAACAGGGACATTAAGTTCTTTTGCAAGAGATTTTAAAGATCTTGAAATCTCAGAAATTTGATTGACTCTGTTTTCAGCAGAAAGAGGAAGCTGCATTAGCTGAAGATAATCAACTACGATTAGTGACAATCCATTTTTTTCTGTTCTTGCTAGTCTTCTTGCCTTTGCTCGAAGCTCCATTGGAGATAAAATAGAACTATCATCTATCCATAAAGGAAGATTTTTTAGTTTTTCACTTTTTTCAAACAAAATCTTTAACTCATCATCTTTTAACATTCCGGACCTAACATTCTGTTGGTTTAATTTAGTCATACCAGATAGAAGTCTTGTTGTTAGCGATTCTCCAGGCATTTCTAAACTAAAAATAAGAACTGCGCCTTGAGATTCCTCATCAAGTAGTACATTTTCAGCTATATTCATTGCAAGAGAAGTTTTACCCATACTAGGCCTACCTGCAATAACAACAAGGTCTCCAGCTTGAAGTCCTTGGAGTTTATTATCAATATCTTTAAAACCTGTAGATGAGCCTATAAGACCACTAGATTTATTTGATAACTCATGAAGTCTATCCATAGTTGAAGGAATTAATTCCTTCATTGACTGAAGATTTTTATCATTTTGGTTAGTTTCATCATTTAATGCAAAAATCATACTTTCAGCCTTATCTAATAATGATGCTCCATCTTGGCCTTGAGGATTAGATATTAATTCTGATATTTCAGAATTTGCCTTCATAAGCTTTCTAGTTATTGATCTTTGTCTTATTATTTCAGCATAAGCTTCTAAATTTGCTGCAGATGGAGTTGTTGTTGCTAACTCAATTAAATAGTCTTTTCCACCAACTTTATTTAATGAATTTTTTGTGTCTAATTTTTCAGAAACTGTTAAAGGATCTAATGGTTTATTCTCTTCAATTAATTCAGACATCGATTGAAAAATTATTTGATGATCTTTCCCATCAAAATCAGTTTCTTTTATAACCTGAATGACTGTATCAAATCTATTCGTTTCAAGCATTAAACCGCCTAAAACAGCTCTTTCAGCGTCTCTGGCATACTCATTTTGATTAATATTTAATTCAGGCATAAGAATATGATTTTTACATCATATTCCAAAATATACAACTACTCAGGCATTACTTTTACTAAAACTTCCAAGCTTACTTCAGGATGAATTGATACAACTATATTATGATCGCCTGTTTCTTTTAGAGGCCCGTCAGAAAGTTGTACCTCACTTTTATCAATTTGAATATTGATATTATTAAAAGCGTCAGATATTTCTCTTGTTCCTACAGATCCATATAAGGCTCCTTCTTCAGTTACAGGTACCATAATTTCACAGATTGATCCCTCTAGTTCCTTAGCTCTAGACTGAGCTTTAACAAGTATATCCTCTGAAATTGCGGCTAGTTCATCTTTCTTTGCCTCTACCTCAGCAATGTTTTTCTCACTAGCAAAAGCTGCTTTTTTTTGTGGTATTAAAAAGTTTCTAGCATAACCGTTGTTAACTTCAACAATATCGCCAATTTCGCCAAGTCTTTGTATTTTATCTAGTAATATAATTTTCATAACTATTTATGAGTATCCGTATAGGGTATTAAAGCTAAAAATCTAGCTATTTTGATATATCTAGTTATCTTTCTTTGTTTAGATGAGGTTATTCCAGTAACCCTCGCTGGGATAATTTTTCCAGTCTCAGTAATGAATTTTTTTAAAAGATTAACGTTCTTGTAATCAAATTTTTTTGGTAACTCATATCTATTCATCTTTATAATCATCCTCTTTTTCTTTTTGCGTATGTTCTTTTTCATCAATATCTTTTACATCTGACTTCTTATTTTTTGCATCGAGTAAAAGTTCAGAATCTTCGACTTGATGTTCTTTAACTGCTATGAAAAGATGTCTTATAATTAATTCATTAAATTTTATTTTATTTTCAATATCTATAAGACGGGATGCATCGCCTTCAATATTAAATATTACATAATGGCCTTTGTTATGATTGTTAATAGAATAAGAAAGTTGCCTACGGCCAATATCCTCTGTTTTTTTTATTGAGAAAGAATTCTTTTTTAAAATACTTTCAAATTCTTTTAAAAAAGAATTAACCTTGGCGGAGAGGTTTGGATTTAGTATTAAAACTGCTTCGTATTTTTTCATATATTCCTTATGGTTATAGATTTTTACTAATAAAGTAAAAACCAAGGAATGAAAATTATAATGATTTAAATTTTAATATCAATACTCACTTTTAACGATTTTTAGTAATTTTGAGAAGAAGCCTTGATTTTGTACAGACAACATTTCATGGTTAATTTGCTTATAACCATGCTCTATTAAACCTATAGAGGTTGAATAAATTGGATTTTGTAGAATAGTTTCCATCCCTTTGAACTTTGAAGGTATACCCATCCTTACAGAAGTTTGAAAAATAGATTCTGCTAACTCAACAACACCTTCCATTTTAGATGTACCGCCAGTAAATACAATACCTGCTGAAATCCTATCTTCGAAACCATTTCTTTTTATTTCAGCTTTTATTAAATCAAATAATTCAGAGTATCTAGGTTGAATTATATCCGCTAGTGAGCTTCTTGATAATTCTCTAGGAGGCCTTCCGCCTACACCAAGAACTTCAACAGTCTCATCATCCTTTGTAAACTCAGTTACTGCACATCCGTGTTTTTGTTTTATTTCCTCTGCTTGCGGTGTAGGAGTTCTTAATGCTTGAGCAATATCGCTTGTTACCTGATCTCCAGCAATCGGAATTACCCCAGTAAAAACAATGGAGCCAGAATTAAAAATTGCAATATCGGTTGTACCACCTCCAATATCAACCAAACAGACACCTAAATCTTTTTCATCTTCAGACAAAATTGAATGCGAGCTAGCAAGCTGCTCCAACACAAATCCCTCAACATTTAATCCACAATTTTTAATACATTTTTCAATATTTTTTATTGCGCTACTCGCACATGTAACCAAATGCACCTTTGCTTCCAATCTAACTCCTGACATACCTAAAGGATCTAAACTTACTTCTTGGTCATCAATCACAAATGATTGCGGTAAAACATGTAAAACTCTCTGATCTGAGGGGATCGACACAGCTTGTGCAGATTCAATAACCCTATCAATGTCAAACTGAGAAACCTCATTGTCTTTAATTCCAACAGCGCCTTGAGAATTTAAGCTTTTAATATGATTTCCAGCGATACCGACAAAAACAGATTTTATCTTATCTTCAATCATCGATTGAGCTTGTTCAACAGCTTTGCTGATAGCATCTGTTGTAGCATCAATGTTTACAACAACGCCTTTTTTTAATCCGCTCGAAGGATATGCTCCAAGAGCAACTATTTCTAATTTTGCTTCATCATTATATTTGCCAACAATGCATACCACTTTAGATGTACCTATATCTAAGCCAACAATCATATTTGAATTTTTAAAATTATTTGCCATAATTTAAAGCGACTCCATCTCTATATCTCATGTCTATGATACTAGGTATTTTTTCAATATCTATTAAATAATTCAAAGTATCTTTAAATCTTTTAAATTTTTTTTCAGTCAGTTCTTTACCAAATCTCACTTTTGTATTATCTGATTCTATCTCCCAACCATCAACATGATTAAAATTAATATACTGAATTTTGAATTTCTGCTTTGAATATAAATTAATTTTATTAATTAATTCCAATATAGTAGCAGGATTATCTATAGGGCCGCTAACCATAATTAAGTCATTCTTTAAAAAGTTATACTTAAACTGGTATAACTCTTTGTCAAAAAAATATTTTTTATTGAGAGCAAAAATAGGCTCCCTATTTTTAATATTTAAATATACCTCTTTTTTAAATGGTTTAAATATTAAAGAATAGCTCTCGATCCAATCTTGACTAATTATAAGGTTTTCTATTTGTCTTCTGGTTTGAGAGTTTTCCAATTTATCTATTAATATTTGCTGTGAATTAAATTCAACACCAGATTCATAAGTAATATTTATTTTATATTTGCCTGAAAGCGAAATAGAAAAAATCAAGGGAAAAATCAATACAATTAATTTAAAACGACGCATCAATAATTTTTTCAACAACCTCATTATAAGACAGGCCTGAGAAACTTCCTGACTTAGGTACACAGCTGTGAGATGTCATTCCCGGTACTGTATTTATTTCAATTACATAAAACTCTCCATCAATATCTTGAATTAGATCAACTCTAGCCCATCCCTTACAATTTAATGCATTAAATGCATTAATTGATATTGAATTTATTTCAATTAATTCTTTTTTGTTTAATTTAGCTTCAATCAATAACGTGTCATCTGAGAGGTATTTTGCATCGTAATCATAAAATTCATTTTTTGAAATTATCTCTATTGGTGGCAAACAAATATTGTCAATAATTGTTACTGTGAATTCCTTACCACTAATATATTCTTCATAAATAAATGGTCTGTTTGGATTTAAGCATTTCTGAATTGCACTAATACTGTTTTCGTCATTTGTAATTTTAAAAATGTCTATGCTAGACCCATCTTCCTGCGGTTTTAAAAAAATTGCATTAAATGGTCTAAACATATCAAAACAAGAAGAACTTAATTTAGTATGATGACTTTTCACAGAGGGTAATTTTGATACTTCATACCAAATTGGTGTATTGATATTATTATGATTTAAAATTTGTTTTGTAAGTTTTTTATTCCAAGTGTTTTTGCAACATTGCGAATTTGATCCAGAATATAAAATATTTAAATCATCCAAGTTTTTTTGTATTTGACCTCCCTCACCTTCAAAACCATGAAGGGCTATAAAAATAAAATCATAATTACTTAATTCACTTAAATCTTTAAGATTATTAAATTCTATTAAATCTGAGTTATATCCTAGATCTAAAATTGCTTTATGAACACCCTCTCCACTTTGAATTGAAATTTCTCTTTCAGAAGAAGAACCCCCGTAAAGAACTCCAATCTTATTTATCTTTTGCATTTATCTTTAATAACTTCACAAACCTTTGAAATACTGCCAGCACCTTGAGTAACTAAGATATCAAATGAGTCTTTTTTCTGAATAATTAAATCAATTACTTCATTATGATTTTTTAAATAAGTTACATCTTTAAGGCCTTTTTGTTTAAGTGTTTCTAATATGACTCTAGAATTGACGCCTTTAATGGGTCTCTCACTGGCAGAATATATATCTAATAAAATTAGTGTATCTGTTTTTCTAAGAACCCTTATAAAATAATCAAAAAGTTGTGCAGTTCTCGTAAATCTATGAGGCTGGAAAATCATACAAACTTTTCTATTTTTATATTCTTCTCTGATGGCTTTGATATTTGAATCTATTTCTAATGGATGGTGTCCATAATCATCTATTAAAGTTATTCTCTTTGAACCAAGCATAATATTATGCTTTTCATATCTTCTTCCAACGCCTGTAAATTCATTTATAGCTTTTTTAATTTTAGTAATTGGAATTCCTTCTTCTAGAGAAACAGTTATTGAAGCTGCCGCATTATAGATATTATGTTTACCTGGTAAATTAATATGAAATTTATATGTTTTTTTCTTTTTTTTATCAAAGATTTTGAATTCTTGTTTACCTTCTTTTGGAGAAATACTAACAATCTGATAATCACAATTATTTGTTACTCCAAATGTAATTTTGGGCCTGGATATTCTTTTTGAAATCTTTTTAATGTTTTTATCATCACCATTTATCACCATATATCCGTAAAAAGGTACATTCTCTGCAAAAAGAATGAAAGAATCTAAAAGATTTTCAAAAATGTTATTAAAATGAGTCAAATGATCATCATCTATATTTGTTAACACTGCAACATCAGGCTGAAGTTGAATAAATGATCCATCGCTTTCATCGGCTTCTACAACAATATACTTACCATCGCCTAAATCTGAATTTTCATCAGTACTTAATACTTTTCCGCCAACAACATAAGTAGGACTTAAATTAGCGATACTAAAAATTTTTGCAATCATGCTTGTTGTAGTTGTTTTACCATGGCTTCCTGCAACTGCAATGCTTTCATATCCAATCATCAAACTACCCAACATTTCGGCTCTGGGTATTACAGTTATAGATTCTTTTTTTGCTTGAAGAAGTTCTGGATTTTTTTTATTTATTGCAGATGAAATAACCAATAAATTTGCACCAACTATATTTTTTTTAGAATGTCCAATATAAATTTTTGCTCCATCTTTCCTGATTTTTTTTAAATCTTTTGAGTCTGATATGTCTGATCCTGAAATCTTGTACCCTTTTTGTAATAAGACTTTAGCAATACCAATCATTCCAGCACCACCTATACCAACAAAGTGAATTCTCTTTACTTTTTTAAAAGGTTTCATTTTTGAAATAACTCTCTATTTTATTAATTATAATATTGGTGGCATTTTCATGATTATTTTTATTATGATTTTTCCAATCTATATAAAGTCTATTATTAATTAAATCCTGTAAGCTATTTATTAATTTTTCTTTACCATATCCCTCTTCATGCAAAATGCCCATTCCCATTCTTTGAATACTTTTTGCGTTTTCAAGTTGATGATTATCTATAGATGTTGGCAATGGAATCATAAGAGAGCCTCTTTTTAAGGATATTATCTCTGACAATGTGAGGGCACCTGCCCTCGATATCACAAAGTCTGACCAAAGTATCTGTTTTGACGGATCATTGTAAAATTCACAAGTCTCTGCATCGATACCTTGTTTCTTATATAAATTATTTACTTTATTGAGATTATTTTTTCCACATTGATGTTTAATTTTTATAAAACATGATAGTTTTTTAAATACTCTTGGTAGCTCTTCGTTTAAATATTGGGCACCCTGACTTCCGCCTGTGACATAAATTCTAATTTCATTATCAGTACGGTCAAATTCTTTATAATTATTATTTATAAACAACCTTCTTACAGGATTTCCTGAAATAATTGATCTATTAATATTTTTAATTGGAAATGCTAAGAAATTTATTTTAGCTATTTTTGATAAAAATCTATTTGCTGAACCCATAACTGCATTTTGCTCATGAATAAATATTGGTAGCTTCTTTATGAACATTGCAAGTCCTGCTGGAATACAAATAAAGCCCCCAAAACCTATCATTACATCTACATTCTCTTTCTTGATAATTTTTAAAACTTTTATAATGCATGATATTATTTGGTAAATAACAAAAAATTTTTTAAATATTCTTTGTCCTCGGAACCCATCAATTGATAATTTATAAAGTTTTGAATTTAAGTCTTTATAAGCGTTTTTTTCAATTTCATTACCAATTCCTAACAAAACTATTTCATTGTTAGTTTTAATTAATTGTTCGCTAACAGCTTTAGCAGGAAAAATATGTCCTCCTGTTTTTGCTGCGACAATTAAGTATTTCATTTAAGATAATTTATTTTCATTATTAATTCTAAGAATTACTCCTACTAAAGATAACATTATAATAATACTCGTGCCTCCGTAGCTGATGAATGGAAGCGTAAGTCCTTTTGTTGGTAACAATCCAATATTTACAGCTATGTTAAATAGTGCTTGTATTGAAATAAGAAGAAAAATACCAAATGATGCGTAACCTTGAAATAATCTACCTTTTTTAAAGGAATCTAAAGATATTGAGATCATACCCATAAAAAGAAATATAAATAATATAATCAGAAACAATCCACCAAGGATACCTAGCTCTTCAACAATAATTGCAAAAATAAAGTCAGTATGAGCTTCAGGTAAAAAAAAGCTTTTTTGAAAACTATTTCCTAGTCCAACTCCAAACCATCCTCCTTTTCCAATGCTAATTAAAGAGTTTGATAACTGCCATCCTGCGTCCCTTACAACTTCAATTGCAAATGGGTCTGTAAAAGCCAAAACTCTTGCAAGTCTCATCGGTGATGAAGTTATTGCTAGATATCCTAATAGTCCAATTAACAGAATCAATAAAATAAGTTGAGTAAAAGATATTCCTGCGTAAAATAAAATTCCAACAACTAAAATACAAACAATTGCAGTTGATCCAAGATCTGGCTGACCCATAATAAGTATAGAAATTATAAATAGTAAAGACAAAGGTTTTAAAAAACTCCTTAATGAATTTATTTCTGATATTCTTCTGACTGAATATCCAGATATATATAGAATTAAACCAAATTTGCAAATTTCAGAAGGTTGAATATTAATTGGTCCCAATCTTATCCATCTAATACTGCCATTAACACTAGTTCCAAAATCAGGAATAAACAAGACGACTAATAACAAAATACTTAATAACATAAATATCCAATCTGCTTTAAATAATAAATCTGATGGAATGATTAAGAAACAAAGTAAAGATATAATTCCAATAGAAACAAAAACAGCCTGTCTTTTTGCAAAATAAAACGGATTTGATTTCATATCCTCACCAATATATATGCTTGATGAGATAACCATTATCAAACCAAAAACAATTAGTAATGTTAATGGTAGTAATATCAAAATATCGTTTTTAGTGATCTTCACTTAAGTATTTCTTTACACAAATGTTAAAGCTTTCTCCTCGTTCCATAAAATTATCAAAATCTTTTCCGCTAGGATAGCCAGGCGAAAATAGAATATTGGTATTAGTTTCATTTTTTTTAAAAAAATCAAATATATCATCAAGAGATTTAAAAACTTGTTTATTAATATTTTTAATGCACATATCAATTTCATGTGCGTGTTTTCCAAATATATAAACTTCTTTTGGTCCATCTATATTAATTTCTCTGTATTTCTCTTTCTTAGGATTTCCACATGTTATAAGAATATAGTTCGAATCAAATATTTTTTTTGCTTCTCGTAAAGCAAATGATAATGAATGGTAATTTGTTGATTTTGAGTCATTGATAACACTTTTAGTAATGCGTTCAAATCTGAAAGGTAAATTTTTAAATTTTATTTTTTCAGCTTGTGTTTTTGTAATCCATTCAAATAACTTATATGGGTTCATTTCATATGAAATGCTGTTTTTTGATAATAAGATTTTTTCTTTTGAAGATTTATATGATTCAAAATCTCCATGATAATCTAAATGATCTTGCTCAATATTTAATAAGATGCCGAAGTCTAAATTATTAGATCTCATTTTATCAAGCTGAAAACTTGATAGTTCAATAATTGAATATTTTTTATTATTATTTATGTAATCAAGGACAGTATTGCCAATATTTCCAATTAAATTTGTTGGACTGTAATTATTAAACAATTGATGTAAATGATAGGAGGTTGTGCTCTTTCTATTTGTTCCAGTAATGCCTATTTTGATTGAAGTATCAACTTTAAAAAATATGTCAATATCCGTTAACACATTTTTATTTTCTTGCTTAATTTCACAAAATACTTTTTTTGGGACGCCAGGACTGCATAATATTTGGTCAAAACTTTTCAAATCATATTTTTTATTATATTTAAAATTATTTAAATCATAAATTTCAAAGTCAAGTTGATTATTTTTTTTTAAGTATCTTTCAAAAGATTTACCGGTTTTGTTATAACCATAGATTAAAGATTTCATAAGAATTTATCTTAATTTGAGAGTAGCTAGTGCAATCAAAATTAGTACCAAAGTGATTATCCAAAAACGAACAATTATTTTTGGCTCTGCCATTCCTTTTAATTCATAATGATGATGTATTGGCGCCATTAAAAAAACTCTTTTACCTCTCATCTTGTATGAAAAAATTTGAACAGCAACACTTAGGGTCTCAATCACAAAGACACCTGCCATAATTGCAAAGACTAATTCATGCCTTAAGATGATAGCAATTATTCCTAAAACAGCACCTAATGTAAGTGATCCAATGTCACCCATAAATAATTGTGCAGGATAAGTGTTGTACCACAAAAATCCAATCCCAGAACCTATTAATGCTCCACAAAATACAATCAACTCTCCTGAAAGTGGCAGATGAGGTATGTATAAATAATCTGCAATTAATTCGTTACCCATTGCATACGCTATTAGACCTAAAGCGCCTCCTATTAATACTGATGGCAAAATAGCCAGTCCATCTAAGCCGTCAGTTAAATTCACCGCATTTGAAGAGGCAATTAATACAAACATTCCTGTAAAGATAAAAATAAATGGAGACATGGGTATTATGAAATCTTTAAAAAAAGGAACAATAAAAGAGGTTTCAGCAAGGATTTCTGAAGAATAATAAAGATATGTCATTGATATTAATGCGATGAATGATTGGAATAAAATCTTTTGTTTTGAGGAAAGTCCATCAGAGCTTTTGTTTCTTATTTTTAGAAAATCGTCAAAAAATCCTATTAATGAAAAACCTATTGTTACTCCTAAAACCACCCATATATATCTATTTCCTAAGTCTGCCCAAAGAAGTGTAGATATAACTAATGAAGATAATATTAATAAGCCCCCCATTGTAGGAGTTCCTGTTTTCTTTAGATGTGATTTAGGTCCATCTTCTCTGACATATTGCTCAAACTGCATTGATTTTAAAAAATTTATTATGAAAGGGCCCATCAATATAGATATTAATAAAGCAGTTATGGTTCCACCAATTGTTCTTACTGTTAGATATCTTAAAACATCAAAGCCAGGTTCAATTGAAACAAGTATTGATCCTAAATACTCAAACATTTATAAATTTCTCCATTTTCATTCCTCTAGATCCTTTAATTAAGATAACATCTTTTGAGGTAATATTTTCTTTTAAGTAATTTTTTAGATCTTCATCATTATTAAAAAAAAAGCCATTTTTACCAAAACTTTTTGATGCGTACTTTGTAAGATCACCATAACCAATAAATACATCTATACCTTTTATTTTTGCATACTCACCAACTTCTTTATGAAGTTTTCTTCTATATTTTCCAAGTTCAAGCATGTCTCCTAAAATTAAAATAGTTTTTTTATTGTAATTACTTAATAAATCAATCGATTTTTTTGTAGAATCTGGATTTGCATTGTAAGTATCATTTATAAGAATTGATCCTCTAATCCATTTAGACTTTATTTGTCTTAATAAATTAATTGCATTTGAATTTACTAATTTTATAAATGAATCAATTTCTTCATTTATGCAAAAATTCGCAATGCAACTTGCTAAAATATTCAATATATTGTGTGTTCCCTCTAAATTAGTTTTTATATAAATATGCTCATCTAAAAACTTTGAAATAATTCTAAATTGAGTCCCATTTTGTTTAATTTTTATATCTGTAGCAAAAAAGTCTGCCTTCTTATTCATTCCAAATGTAAGTATTTTGATATCAGATCTAATATTCTTCCAATAATCTAAATATTGTTTATTTTCATTTGGTACGATTAAGAATCCACCACTCCTAATATTTTTAATAATTTCTGATTTTACATTTAATACACCTTTAATATTTTTTAATTGTTGTAAATGAGATTTTCCTATATTAGTAATAACACCAATATGGGGATTTAATATTTTGCTTAGGAAGTCTATGTCTCTTGGTTTTGATGCTCCAATTTCTAAAACTAACTGTTTTGATTTTGGTGAGGCATTCATAAGACTTAACGGCATCCCAATTTCATTGTTATAATTTTTTATTGTTGAAGATGAACATTTGAGTGTCTTACCAATAATTTTTGTTGTTGAGGTTTTTCCATTACTTCCTGTAATAGCTATAACCTTTCCCTTATAGTCTTTAATAATATTCTTTGATATTTTAGCTAATGATGAAATAGTATTACGAACATAAATAATTTTTTTATTTTTTGAATTTTCAAATCTTTTATCATCTGTAATTACTATGACAGCACCTTTTTCAAGTGCATCTTCGACATAGTCATTGCCATTAAAATTTATACCTCTTAAAGCAATAAACAAAGAATCTTTTTTTAGAGATCTGCTATCTGTTGAAATATTTTTTATTACATTTTGTTCTTTTATTTTTACTCTTAGATATCTCTCTATATCTCGAGTATTAGCTATAAATTTCATCTATTACCTCGTGATCACTATGATGTAATATCTCTCCTGAAGTTTCTTGAGTTTTTTCATGTCCTTTGCCTAGAATCACCATACAGTCATTTTTACCAATTATTTTACTTCCGTAAATAATAGCTTCTCTTCTATCTTTTATCACAATTACGTTATCTAAATTATTTCCTTTTTTTGCATCTTCATAAATATCTTCAAAATTTTCATTTCTGGAATTATCAGATGTAAAGATAACTTTTGATGAGTTTTTAATTGCCTCATAAAGCATTTTGGGCCTTTTTGCTTTATCTCTATTACCACCACAACCAAAGACCACAACTAAATTATCAAAGTATTGTTTAATAGAATTCAATACAGCTTTAAAAGCGTGTTCGTTATGAGCATAATCTATAACAATGTTTGCAGATATATTCTTGATAAACTCCAATCTTCCTTGAGGTAACTTCAAAAAAGAAAGATCATTTGTTGAGCATTGTGAAAAGTTATCAAAACCAACAGATGAAATTGCGAAAACCAAATTAGATATATTAAATTCAGGAATGATATTACATAAAAATTTATATTCTTTTTTTTGGTTATTTATCTTTCCCATTGAAGAACTGTTTACCAGAATATTGAATTTACATTTGCTCAATGAAATCTTTTTAATTTTATAAAAGATATCTGAAGATTTTTTTTTATTACCTACTATAGTAACTTTCTCATTATGATCTTTAAGTTGGTTAGATTCTTCATCTATAAACTTTAAAGGAGAATGAATTTTAAAAATATCAAATTTCGTATCTATGTATGAAGATAAGCTTTTGTGGTAGTCTAAATGATCTTTAGTAATGTTTAGTATTGATGCTGAACGAAAACCACTTATATTACTTAATCTTTTTTGATCTATTGCGTGTGAGGAAAATTCTATGCATATGTTGATAGGATTTAAACCCAAATTTAATGAATGTAGTATTTCAAATAATTCAAATAAATCTGGTGTTGTTTTTGATGTAAAAGAGGTATCAATTTCTTCATTATTATGTTGAATGCCAAGAGTACCAATATATATTGATTCATGTTTCGTTTTTATTAGTAATTGGTGACAGAGGTATGCAGCAGAAGTTTTGCCATTCGTTCCTGTAAATGCATAAAAATTATTATCATCAATATCAATGTCATACAAAAAATTAAGAAACTCGATAATTTTATTTTCTAAATTTTTAACATAAAAGATATTTTCATTTTTTACTTTAAAATTAGGATCATTATGAACAACTATTGATGCTCCCAAACTTAAAGCCTCTCTCGCATACTTAGTTCCATGCGTTTTAGTGCCCTGCAAAGCAAAATAAATTGAATCTTTTTTTATTTTTTTTGTTGTATTTGTAGCTTTTAAGATATTAATTCTATTTGGAATTTCTATTCCCAAAATATCTGAAAATTTATTCATCTTGAAAATATCCTAAATAGTTTAGTGAACTTTCTGCAATTTTAGTAAAAACAGGTGCTGCAACAGCACCACCTGAATAAGCATTTAAACTTGGATCATCAATAGAAATAAAAATTGTTAAAGATTTAGAACTAAGGGGTGTAATTCCAACAAATGAAGCTCTATAAAGGTCCTCTGCATAACCTGATCCTCTTCTAGTTTGATGAACAGTTCCAGTTTTACCTCCTTCAGAGAAACCCTTAATATTTGCAGCCTTTCCAGTTCCATCTTTGACCACCATATCAAGAGCATCTAAAACATGCTTTGCCGTTATTGGAGATATTATTTGTCTAGATGTTACCTTCTGGTTTTTAAGTAATTTAAAATCCTTGAATATGCCTTCATTTGCAAACACAGAATATGCAGATGCAATTTGAAAAGGACTTATCGTTATGCCATAACCATAACCTAGAGAAGCTAATTCTTTATCAATAACACTTTCTTTTATATTCATGTATCCAAATGCAGATGATGGAAAATTTATAGATATTGGTTTTGTGAATCCAAAATCATAATAATTCTTTTTTATTTCCTCATAGCCTAATTCAAGTGCGATTTTTGAAGCTCCAATTTGACTGGAAAATGCAATAATTTCTTTTGGTGTTAGTTTTTCATAGTTCTTTGAATCTACAATCACCTTATCATTCAGATTTAATCTTCTTGGAATATCGATATGCTGATCCACTGAAATTACTCTATTTTCTATTGCTCTAGATAAAACAATTGGTTTAAGTACAGATCCTAATTCATATGCATCAACCAAAACTCTGTTTTTTTGGATCTTTCTTTGAGAATAATTTGGATTATAGGAAGGAAAGCTTGCCATGGCCAATATCTCACCCCTTTCATTATCAAGGATAATTACAGATCCAGACTTAGCCTTATTATTTTTTATTGCTTCAGCTAAATGCTTATATGCAAAAAATTGAATTGTTGAGTCTATTGTAAGATGTATGTCATTTCCTTGAGTTATTTTATCAACAACAATTGGTCTAGAAATTAATTCTTGCTTTGCATTTTTAAAAAATTTTAGTTTTCCAGGAATGCCAGACAAGACTTTATCATAACTTTTTTCAAGGCCTTCCTGAGCTCCATCCTTGCCATAAAAACCAATTAAAGTTGATATTTGATCGCCAAGCGGATAATGCCTACTATGTCTGACTTCAATTTCAGAATTTTTTAAATTTAATTTTTTAACTTGTAAAAGCTTTTCATTTGAAATATTCTTTTTTAAAAGAATTTTTTTATTAAATGTTTCTGAAATAAACTCTTTTTCAAGTTCAATAATCTCTGATAGCTTCAATAATTCTTCTTTTTTAAATCCTTTTAAAGCATAAAGATCGTAGTTAACTATAGATACAGCTAATGGAAAATTATTCCTGTCAAAAATTGTTCCTCTTATAGGAGTAATCTCTTGATATTTAACATATCTCTTTGCTCCTTCTTTTTGAAGAAAGGTGCTGTCAAAAATATGTATGGAAAATATTTTAAAAATTATTGCTAAAAAGCAAAAAGAAATCGAAGAAAAAATTAAAATAAATCTCCAATTTATAGCTGATGTTTTATTGATCATTAATTATTATTTTTGGTCTTTTCTTTGTCATTCCTAGTGATTCTTTTGCAATTTTCTCAATATTTCCCGGCGAATTTTCTACGTAAAATTGTGTGGTAAGTTTCAAATTAAGATCTTTCAAATATTCAAATTCTATTCTTAAAATTTCTTTATTATTATGCAAGGTACTTATTTCCCAAGAAAGTTTGATCTTCTCAAAACTTAATAAAAAAATTACAGCAAGGGCTAAAAAATAGTAAATTATGATACTTTTTTGAATCATAGCTTTTGAAATACTCTCATTACTGCGCTTCTAGAGCGGTTGTTAATATTAATTTCATATTCAGAGGCTCTTATTTTCTTTGCTAAACACTTAAATTTTCTATGTTCCTCATTATTTAATGGAATATCTTTAGGAAATACCTTCTTTTCTGGCCTAAAGAAATTTTTAATTATATTATCTTCAATTGAGTGAAAAGCGATCGTAACAATAAGCCCATTCTTTTTTAATATTTTTTTTGCAACATCAAGAGAGCTTCTAAACTCCTCTAACTCATTATTAATGAAAATCCTAAAAGCTTGAAAAGATTTTGTAGCTGGATGAACCTTTGTATTTTTCTCTGGATATATATCTTTAATAATATTTGATAGTTCTATGGTTCTTAAAATTGGTCTTTTTTTTCTGGTTATATCTATTGCATTAGAAATTAGTTTTGCATGTTTTTCATTTCCATACTTATAAAGTATCTTTATGATTTCTTTAACATCTGCATCTTTGAGCCACTCATAAAGTGGAATACCTTTTTGATTGTTAAATCTCATATCAAGAGGGCCATCTTTGTTAAAACTAAAACCCCTTTCAGCATCATCCAAATGAGTAGAGCATGTTCCTAGATCATATAAAATTCCGTCAATACTATTATTTTTAAAATACTTAGATAAATTTTGGAAAGAATCATGATAGATTTTGAAGTTATCTTTTTTTATACTTTGGCCATATTTGAATGCAAAAGGATCTTTGTCAAAGCTTGATAAGGAGCCTTTTTTACCTAATCTACTTAAAATTAAATTGGAATGACCGCCTCTTCCAAATGTGCAATCTATATAATGACCATTCATATCATTAACAAGAAAATCAACTGACTCTTCCAGTAAAACTGGAAAATGCAACATCCTAATCTACTTGTTTTCTCATAAAAGTCGGCACATCAAGGAAATCAATTTCCTCCGCAGACGATGTGCCAACCTTTTGAATTGTTTTATCTTTATTTAAACCAACAGGATTTAATTTCATGGAGGGTTCATTATCTATTACTAATGATGGTGCTCTTTGATCAACACCAGTTGCAACAATTGTAACTTGTAGATCATCACCAAAGCTGTCATCATAAACTAGACCGTAAATTATATTTGCATCTTCGCTGACAATTTCATCAACAATATCTGCAACCTCAGTTTGATCACCAAGGGTGGGTTTTTTTGCAGTGATATTTACCAAAACACCCCTAGCATTTTTAAGATTAATATCCTCTAGAAGTTCACTTTTAACTGCCATGGTTCCTGCAACCTCTGCTCTATTTTTTCCACTTGCTCTTCCAGTTCCCATCATTGCTATTCCTTTCTCTGACATTACAGTTTTGACATCAGCAAAATCAACATTAATATGTCCCTTTTTCATAATAATATCTGATATTCCTTGCACTGCCCCTCTTAGTACATCATCAGCTTTTGCAAAAGCATCTTGCATTGGAGTATCTTCGCCTAAGATTTCATACAACTTTTGGTTAGGTATTGTTACTAAACTATCAACTTCCTCAACAAGAGCTGCAAGACCTTTTTCTGCAGCCCCCATTCTTTTCTTACCCTCAAATCGAAAAGGTTTTGTCACTACTGCAACTGTCAAAGCTCCTAAGTCTTTAGCAATCGAGGCTATTACAGGAGCTGCTCCTGTTCCAGTACCTCCTCCCATCCCAGCAGTTATAAAAATCATGTCAGCACCTGTTAAAAGCTCTTCAATAGCATTTCGATCACTCTCAGCAGCCCTTCTTCCAATGTCAGGATCTGCACCAGCTCCTAAGCCTTTTGTGAGACCATTGCCAAGTTTCATAGTTATTGCACCATCAGCAGCTGAAAGAGCCTGAGTATCAGTATTTGCACAAATAAAATCAACTCCCTCAATATTATGATTGATCATGTGGATTACAGCGTTGCCTCCGCCACCTCCAACTCCAACAACTTTAATTTTTGCATTTTCAATTGCTTGTCCGACTACTTCAAAATCCATTTGCTTCCCCTAATTAAAATGACATTGACTTAACACTTTCTGGCAAGACTACATCAAGAATTTCTGTTGAAAGAGATCCACCTGTTTGTCTTGATTGCCAACTATCAACATTCCAAATCTCAAATTTATTTCCCATACCAACTAAGGCGATTTTATTTTCAGACTCAATACAAGCATATTCCTGAAGATCTAAAGGTATTCTAATTAACATTCTTCCATCAACGTCAAATTCAGAAAAGTGAGCATTACCTAAAATTGTCCATTGAATATTTCTGACTACTGGATCAAGGCCTTGAAGAGATTGTAATTTCATTGAAATTTTCTCCCATTCTTTAAACGGATATGCTTTTAAAGATGGGTATTGGGGATCTTTAGTAATGATAATATTGTTATGATCTTCTTTTTTCAAATCAGATCTATATTTTGCAGGTATTGACACCCTGCCCTTAGCGTCTAGTGATACCTTGTTAAATCCAAACATTTACAAAATATAAAGGCTTTTTTCACACTTTGCAACACTTTTGCACATATTTTCACACTAATAAGCAAATATATGTTTTTATATATGAAATGATGAGTTGATTTATAAGCCGGATTCTGTAAATGATGATCATCTATCTTGATATTATGTTGCCATAATATTCTAGCAACCTACCCAAATCTAAAGCGAGCAACTTTATAAGATTTCTATTTGGTTTTGCTTCAGGCTGGGGTTTGCAGTGCCTTAAATGTTACCATTCAAGCGGTAAGCTCTTACCTTACCATTTCACCCTTACCAAAAAATTGGCGGTATATTTTCTGTTGCACTATCCGTAAGTTCACACTTCCCAGGTGTTACCTGGCGCCCTGCTCTATGAAGTCCGGACTTTCCTCTAATAAAATTAGCGATCATCCAATCAACTCATTTATCATTATAATGAATTTTTAGTCTTGTATAAGTTTTTTGTATATATCTCTTTTTCTTTCACCTGTAATAAGGGAAATTAGTTTTGCAGAATCTGATACAGAAAGTTTTTTTAAGTATTCACTCTTTATTCTATTATCAATCTCTATTTTATTTTTTATTTCTTTTTTACCCTCAATAACTACAACAATTTCACCTTTTAAATTGAATTTATTTTGTTCAACTTTTTTAGAGATTTCTAATATGTTTCCTCTAAAAACATTTTCATGCACTTTAGTCATTTCTTTGCATATCGCAATCATTCTTTTTACATCTAAATAATTTGCAATATCATTCAATGTTTTGGATATTCTTTTTGATGATTCAAAAAAAATTATGGTTTTTTTTTCATATTTAAAATTTTGAAGAACAAATTCTCTTTCATTATTTTTTTTTGGAAAAAAGCCAAAGAAAGAAAATCTATCTGTTGGAAGTCCTGACATTAAAAGTGCACTTATTACTGAAGATGGACCAGGAATAAGAGTATATTTTAAGTTTTCTTTTATACATTTTTTTATTAGCTTATATCCTGGGTCTGAGATTGCAGGGGTTCCTGCATCAGAAATAATAGAAACAATTTTGTTATCATTAAGTTGTTGAATAATTTTTTTTGAAACGTAGTCTTCATTATGTTCATGAAAACTATTACACTTTTTTTGTAAATTTATATGATCAAGAAGAGTTTTTGATCTTCTAGTATCTTCAGTATATAAATAATCTGAAGATCGTATAACATCAATTGCTCTAAGTGATATATCATTTAGATTACCAATTGGAGTAGATATAAAATTTAGCATTGTTAATATGTATACAAAAAATAATCCTGTAGTATTGCTGCTTTCTCTATTGCTTTTTAATTCATCTTGTTCAACATTGCAAGATCAAAATTCTTTAAAACAGCAACTTGATTTAGATTTCCAAACTTCTCAAGAAAAAAAAGAAATGATTATAGAGTATCTATTAAATGAAAATATTGATTTTTCTATAGATTTTGGAAATATGAGTTCATATTACTTATCAGATAATTTCTTAGAAACAAAAATGAAGTATTTTTGTAATAGTTATATTGATGATCAAAAAAAAATTCTTGAATCAACTATTTTCAAATTAAGAGATGATGGAAAAAAAATACTGGTTGTCTATTCAAAAGAGTTTGAAAATATAGTTTCAGATTATATTAAGATGTATCCAAAAGAAATATTTTTACTCATAGATGATCAAGATTATGAATTACAGATAGATGAAATATTTGATGTCCGGTCGAGTAATGATAGATTTTCAAGAATTCAAAACTTAGATGCTAGTCTTGATCTGGCCCACTCACCAAGAATAAGGCAAGATATTGAAAAAGTTTACTTTATAATAAATTATGAAATTGGGAAAAGAATTGTTCCAATCTTTAGAAACTATTCGATTAAGATTAATTTTTACTCAACTACCGAAATCTTTCATGAAGCGACTAACATCAGAGAATTAATTGATTTTGAAGGAATAACTGTTCCAATTTCACAAAATATTATTGAGGAAATATCAAAAAATAACATAAGGAATATGAAGTATGAGCTAGAAAAAATTATACTTATGGATTTTTTTAAAATTGAAAAAATTTATCAAAATAATCTTTCAAAAAGAAATGTTGAACTAAGTTCAGGAGTTTTTAACATATCAAGAAATGCTTGCATTGCTAGAGATTTCCCTTTAACAAAGTTGAATTCTGATATTTTTATGAATCAAATCTAAGATCTCTCTCTAACGATGAAAGGCTGTCAAGAAATCCAGGTCTCTCAAAAACAGAATTTTGATAATCAAGAAGTGGTTTTAAATGTCTGTTTAAAGGTAATTTAATACCTAAAGATGGCAGCCTCCAAAGGATTGGAGCAAAGAGGCAATCTACCAAAGTGAATTCATTGCTCATAAAAAATTTGAATTCCTTAAAAGTTGGTGCAATTGAAGAAATTTCATGCAAAAGCTCTTCTCTGATTTTAATAAGTTCCTTATCAGTATTTTCTCTTGACACTAAAGCATCAATTAATGGGCACCATTCCCTGTCAATTCTCAACATTAAAGTTCTGCTATTTGCCCTCTCCACTGGATAAACAGGAAGTAAAGGCGGGTGAGGAAATCTCTCATCTAAATACTCCATCATAACCGATGGATCATGAATTGCTAAATCTCTATCAACTAATATAGGTAATTTATGATAAGGACTTATTGACAAAATCTCATCAGACACGTCTTCAGAATTTGATTCTTTTATTTCAGCAGAAATGTCTTTTTCTGCAAGAACTATTCTTACTCGTTGACTATAATGATCATCTCTGTCTGAATATAAAATCATACTTTACCCTGAAATCTATTTATTATAGTCTTTATGATACTCTCTATATAGTAAAGATGATAAAGCAGTAAAAATTAAAAAATAAAATATTACATACCAGCCCATTCTTTCCCTATCAGCTTTGCTAGGTTCACCTACATAAACCAAGAAGTTTGTTAGGTCATATATCAAGGCATCGAATTCTTGCTTAGATAACAGACCAGTTCCCTCTTCAACCTCTAAATATCCGCATTTCTCTTTAAATAAAGTATTGCCTAAATCGTCTCTCTTTTCACCTCCATTTTGTGCAATTTGAGGTATATCTTTACAAACTAATCTTTGATTTCCTTGAAGAGAAAGCAAAACGTTTGGCATTGCAGTTCCTGGATAAACAAGATTATTTACGCCATATTGTTTTGATGAATCCTCATAATATGCTCTTAAATATGAATATATCCAATCATCGCCTTTATATCTTGAAACAAGAGTTAAATCTGGAGGTGCCACACCAAACCAATTAGCTGAATCCTCTGGCATGGCTCCTATCATGAGATCTCCTGACTTAATTGATTTATCAAAAACTAAGTTTTTAAAAAAAATATCCTCAGGAATTTCAAGATCTTTTGCAACTCTTCCCCAACGAGAGTATTTTAGAGAATGACAGCCATAACAATAGTTAATGTATGTTGAGGCTCCTCTTTGAAGTGATTCAATATCATTTAATGAATATTTGAACTCATCACATTCACCATAATCTTTACAGGGACCACCCTCAGCTGAACTTAATATATTTATAAAAAATAAACACGGTAATATGAAAGATAAATACAGGGAATAGTCAGTGTTCCACAAAGCTGTTTTCATAATCTCTCAGGCACTTCCTTGGTCGTCTCATATTTTGTATAAATTGGCATGAGTAAAAAATAGGCGAAATACATTACAGTACATATAATACTCATTAATTTTCTGACCTCTGTTACGCCAACAGTTCCAAGGTATCCCAAAGTTAAAAAACTTACACCAAATAATGTTATTGCGATCTTACTATATATACCTTTGTATCTTATTGATGCAACTTTACTTCTGTCTAGCCACGGTACTACAAAAAATATTGCCACTGCAGCGGCCATTACTATCAAGCCTCCAAGCGGATCAGGTATGGCTCTTAGCATTGTATAAAAAGGAGCATAGTACCAAACAGGCGCTATATGATCAGGAGTTACGAGTGGATTTGCCTCTTGAAAATTTGCCATTTCAATAAAATACCCTCCTCCTTCAGGAAAGAAAAACATGATTATTGAAAAAACGGTCATAAAGACTCCTATTGCAACCAATGCATTTAAAACCTTATATGGAAAAAATGGTACGCTATCTAGTGGCACACCGTCATCGTCAAGATGCTTTTCAATATCTACTCCCTCAGGATTGCCAGCACCAACTTCATGTAAAGCAACTAGGTGAAGAAAAACAAGAGCTATCAAAACTAAAGGAAGAGCTACAACATGTAAGGCAAAAAATCTGGAGACAGTTATGCCTGATATATAATAATCACCTCTGACCCAAAGCTCTAATGATTCTCCGATGTATGGAATTGCTCCAAATAAAGAGATTATGACCTGAGCTCCCCAATATGACATTTGTCCATAGGGAAGTACATATCCTAAAAATCCCTCTGCCATCATTGCTAAATATATAGTGCAACCAAAAATCCAAACAAGCTCTTTTGGTTTTTGGTATGAGCCATACAATAAGCCCCTAAACATATGCAGATAAACTACTGCAAAAAACAAAGAGGCTCCAGTAGTATGAATATATCTAATGACCCATCCATAATCTACATCTCTCATTATGTATTCTATTGAAGAGAAAGCTTCCTCCTCAGTATTTGAATATGGCATTATTAACCAAATACCAGAAATAACTTGAATAATAAGTGTCACAGCAGCCAGTGCACCAAAAAGATACCAAAAATTAACCTTGGATGGCACTGGGTGTTTTGAAAGATGTCTTTCAAATGTATTAACTATAGGCAATCTGCTATTGATCCATGAAAAAAGCTTTATAGCCATATCACTCATTTTATAACTCCTTATCCTCTCCAATTGTTAGTATGCTGCCTTCGAACATATGTGGAGGCACTATCAAATTAGTTGGTGCTGGAACACCTTTAAAAACTCTTCCTACTATATCGAACATAGATCCATGACATGGGCAAAAGAATCCCCCACTCCATGAAGCATCCCAAGGTTTTGGTTCTAATTCAGGATAATACTTTGGGGAACAACCAAGATGCGTACAGACTCCGCTCATAATCGAATATTCAGGATTTTTAGATCTTGAGGGATAAAGTCCTTTATAGGGCTCACTAATTTCATCAGAGTTTGGATCTGCTAATTTTGGCAAGGCAAGATCTAAATTTTTTAAGCTGTTTTTCGTATGCCTAACAATAAAAACAGGTTGTTTTCTCCAGGCAACTTGTATTTGCTGACCATATTGCATTTTTGAAACATCTAACTTTACAGGCGCCCCTGCTGCTTTTGCTTTCGCACTTGGATTCCACGCAGCTATGAATGGCGTTGCAGCAAAAGGAAGGCCCGATAAACCAACCGCGCTTGTTAATCCAATTAAAACTTTTCTTCTTGTATTATCTTTATCTTGCATTAAGAGTGTGTGCTAAATATATTTGCCTTAAATATTTTAAAAATTATATCATAATAATGTAATATAAAAGATACTTATAATAGAAAATAAGTATAGTGAAAGTAGGTTATCTTTTTGAAAATTGTTTACTTTTTCTTGCTTTGACAAGTCCAGCTTTTTTTCTTTCAACTTTTCTTGGGTCCCTAGTCAATAAGCCTGCTTTTTTTAACTGTGGTCTCAATTCTTCATCAAACAAGGTTAATGCTCTTGATATACCATGTCGTATTGCTCCAGCTTGACCAAAACTTCCACCACCCTTAACTTTAACATCAATATCAACTTTTTTATCAAGCTCCGCAAGTTCTAATGGTTGCATTACTAACATTTGTGCAACTTTTCTACCAAAATAATCATCCAGCTTTCTATTATTTACGATAATTTTCCCTTTACCCTTTTTGAGGTAAATTCTCGCTGATGAAGTTTTTCTTCTTCCAGTTGCATAATGTATTTCTATACTCATATTCTAGGATTCCATTCCTTAGGTTGTTGTGATTCATGATCATGATTTGGTCCACTAAAAACTTTTAACTTTTTAATTATGGACTTATTTAATTTATTCTTTGGCAACATACCTTTAACTGCCTCTTCTAAAATTCTCTCGGGGTTTTTAGCAACTAAATCTTTGAAATTTTCAGTTTTTAAACCGCCAGGGAATAAAGAGTGACGATAATACTTTTTGTTGTCATATTTAGATCCAGTTACTTTAATTTTTTCAGCATTAACGACAATAACATAATCACCACCATCAGTATGTGGTGTAAAAGACGGTTTATCTTTGCCTCTTATTTTGTCAGCGATTTTAACAGCAATTCTCCCAAGAATTTTGTCACTAACGTCTATAACAAACCAATTCCTTTTCACGTCTTGTTTTTTTAATGAATAAGTTTTCATAATCATTTAATTTGAGCTCGAATATTAATGTCTAGTGAGAAATATATCAATATTTATGTTAATTTTATTTGTAACTAAGTTTCATCAAAATATTTACGATTATTCATTTCCATAAGCCTGCTCTCACATCGTTTCCAAAGATGATCTAGCAATAAACCATCGTATATAGCTGTTATCTCAATTTCATTGAAAAAAAACTTTATTTTAGTTTTATTTGCATACGCGATATCAATAAATGAAATAAATCTTCGAATAATATCTTTTGAATCATCATTACATCTATGAAAATTACTAATGAATATCCAATCATATTTATTAATAATAAATTTATAATCTGCTGATCCAGTTGGCTGGGTAAAAAAGCTAATGAACTCAATCCAAATAATATTTTTTTTAACTAATTTACAGTTAAGTTTTCTATTTTTTATAACTATTTTATCTGATGATAAAGCAATCTTGCCAAAACTATCTTCAATTAATGAGATTATTTTTTTATCATCAAATGATTCATCATTACCTATAAGTCCAGAACGTATAATATTTTGAGTTCTATAATCAATTTTTCCATCTAGTTTAAACACCTCAACATTATCAATTAGTATATTCATATAATTCATGAATTTTTGTCTTTGTAATCCATCTTTATATATATCACTAGGATGCGAATTTGATGTAAAAATTAATTTAGTATTTGTTTTCAATATTCTATTTAATAAATCACCAATCATCATGGCGTCAGCAACATCTTCAACCTGAAATTCATCGAGAAATATTAGACTGCAGTTTTTTGTTAAAACATCTGTAACTTGTTTTAAAGGATCTTTAAGTCCAGAATTTTTATTAAGTTGATCATGAATAAAATTTATAAAACTAATGTAGTGAAAACACTTAACATTTTTATGATTAATATTTTTTAAAAATTCCTCAACAACGACAGTTTTACCTCTCCCGACATCACTCCATATATAAATACCCTTATTTTTTTTCTTTGATAAAAGATTTAAGATAAAACAACTTTCGTCATGAGATATCTTTATTAATCTATCAATAAGTTTAATTTGAGCTTTATCAGTCTTTATGCCTTGGTTTTTGAGACTATCAATGATATTTTTAACTTTAGACATTATGAAATTTGTTCAATCTAGTTTATTGCGTTACCTATTAGTAGCAGTTATTACTTTCTTAGGAACATGGTACTTTATATCTGATGATAAAAACAAATTAGTAACAGCATCTGAAAAATCTATATCTTCAGTTGTAACAATATCCTCAAATAGTAATTTATATTCATATAAAAATAGTGGTATAGGTTCTGGTGTAATTTTTTCTAAAGATGGATATATCGTTACAAATTTACATATCCTTTCTGGAAAAAACATTTCTGTAAAATTAAACAATGGAAAAATTTTTCCCGCAAATATAATTGGCGTTGATGAGAATACTGATATTGCAGTTTTAAAAATTGCAAAAGATGATAATTTGGTGCCAATTAATTTCGCAAACTCTGAAAACCTTAGAGTTGGAGATAAAGTTCTTGCAATTGGAAATCCATATGGAATTGGTATTTCGGTATCATATGGCATTATCAGTGCCACTGGAAGAGATTACGGAAATCCATATCTTCAATTAATTCAAACTGATGCTCCTATTAATCCAGGAAATTCGGGAGGTGCTCTTATTAATGAAAATGGTAATTTAATTGGAATAAATTCAAAAATATTTTCTAGAACTGGAGCATACCAAGGGATTGGATTTGCCATTCCATCAAATTTGGTTGTTCAAACTGCAACTCAGCTTATTAGATTTGGTAAAGTTAAAACAAAGTGGATTGGAAATTTCAGAGTCGCTAAAGTAAGACTGCAAAACAACAATAAAATTATTAATGGGCTAAGAATTGTTGAGATGGAGGAGTCAGGACCTTTACATGAACAAGGTATTAAAACAAGAGATACTATAATAAAAATTAATGGTGAAGAAGCAAATTGGAATAATCTAAGAAGTGCATTAATATTTGCGACACTTGGTGAAAATATTAAATTGGAGATATTAGCTAATGATAATGAGGTTATCACTATTAAAATATGAATTCTTTTAATATTTATTAACTAGGTAGTCTCATAATGTCTGCGCCTAGATAATTAAGTTTTTCTTCGATTCTTTCATATCCCCTGTCAATGTGATAAATTCGATCAACAACTGTTTCTCCCTTTGCACATAACCCTGCCAAAATTAATGAAGCTGATGCCCTTAAATCTGTAGCCATTACTTCTGCACCATATAAAGACTCAACACCTTTTATGTATGCCCTGTTTCCTTTAACTTGAATATTGCAGCCCATTCTATTTAATTCAAGAATGTGCATAAATCTATTTTCAAAAACTGTTTCATTAACAATTGAGTCCCCCGATGAGATAGCATTTAAAACCGAAAATTGTGCTTGCATATCTGTTGGGAAATCTGGAAATGGAGCAGTTGTAATATTTACTGGATTAGGTAATTCTTTTGTCATGTTTAAAGAAATAGAATTACTTGTATAATTAATCATTGCTCCAGCAGTTTTTAATTTGTCAATAACCTTCATCAATCTTGTTGGATTAATCCCTTCAATTGTTATATTTCCTTTTGTGACTGCTGCTGCAGCAAGATAAGTTCCTGCTTCAATCCGATCTGCAGGTATATCAAATTCTGTGCCAGTTAAATTAGTTACACCTTCTATGATAATTGTTTCATTTCCAGCTCCTTCAATTTTAGCTCCCATTGAAGTAAGCATATTTGCTAAATCAATTATTTCAGGCTCTTTTGCAGCATTTTTAATTATTGTTCTTCCTTCTGCTAAAGTTGCTGCCATCATTATGTTTTCTGTTCCTGTTACTGTTATGCCTTCAAAATTAATATTTGTGCCAATTAATTTTTTTGCTGAAGCTTCAATGTAACCATTCTTCAAAACTATTTTAGCTCCTAATTTTTTTAAGGCATCTAAATGAAAATTCACTGGCCTTGTTCCAATTGCACAACCACCTGGCAAAGCAATTCTAGCTTTTCCATATTTAGCAACTAAAGGTCCTAAAACAAGTATTGAGGCTCTCATAGTTTTTACTAGTTCATACCTTGCTTCTGTATCAATGAGATTATAGGAAGAAATTGTAAAATTCATTTTTTCATCTAATAATATCTCTGCTCCCATTGAACCTAGTAGTTCAAACATTGTAGTAATATCTTGAAGATATGGTAAATTTTTAAGAGTTATTCTCTCATCTGAAAGAATTGTTGAAGCAATCATAGGCAGTGCAGCATTTTTAGCACCTGAGCAATTTATACTTCCAGAGAGTGAGCTACCACCTTTGATCAATAATTTTTCCATTCTTAATGTGGTTTTGTCTCCAAACTTAATGCATGAAGCTCACCGGATTGAAACTTATTTTCAAGCAGACTCATTATCATTTTGTGTTGTTTGATTAAGGGCATATTACAGAAAATTTTAGATGAAACTGTTAGCTTTAAACTACAAGTTTCACCGCAAAAATTACATTTTGCATCAGGTATATTTTCTAAAATAATTTTTTCAATATCCTCTTTCATCTATGAAACTCCGGCATCACCAGCATCAGAAACCCAGTTTTGCAAAGTCAATTCAATGTTATCATTATGGGAAATAGCTAAAGCTTGAAATTGATTTCTAAAAGTAAGTCCTAAATTAACTCCATTTATTATGATATTTATAATTTTCCAGTCTTCATCATTTTTTCTTAACTTATATGAAATTGGATACTTGTTACTTCCTGTATCAAGAATTTGCTTAACTTCGATATTTTTAATATCTTGACTTTCATCATAATCTAAAATAATTGTTGAAATTGAAGAGTCGCCCCACTGCGCTAAAGTCTCTGAATATGTATTTAATAAAGAGTCTCGAAATATATTGATAAAGTCATATTTTTGTTCTTTTGTTGCAAGTAAATAGTATTTTTTACCCATAACACTTGCCGATATTCGTTTGAAATCTATCATTGGTTCAAAAATTTCTTTGATTTTATTTTCATATTTATTTCTATCTGATTTGAATAATTCAGAATTATTTTGTAAAACTGAGACCATTTTTTGAGAATTTATATCAATAAATAAATAGGGATTTACCTCGGCTGATGCATATGAGGAACAAAATAAGGAGAAAAAAATAAGAAAATAATTTTTAAGAGTATGTAACATTGGTCTATTATACCATTTGAGGTATACATAAATTCCTTTATTTTATTATGAAAAAATTCAACTTTATCGCTTCTGCAAAAAGAACTTTGAAAATAGAGTCTGATTCCATTTCTCAAATCGCAGATCAGTTAAATGAGTCATTTACATTATTATGCCAAAAAATAATTTCATCAAAGGGTAAATTTGTAACTATGGGTGTAGGGAAGTCTGGGCACATTGCCCAAAAAATTTCATCTACTCTATCAAGTACAGGAACTCCCTCTATTTTTATTCATCCCACAGAAGGTGCACATGGAGATATAGGCCTTATTGAAAAAAAAGATATGATTCTACTTATTTCAAATTCAGGAGAAACGGATGAGATTATTAATATACTACCTTCACTTAAAAGACATGCTAAAGAGCTAGTATCATTAACAAGTAATAATAATTCTTCAATTGCAAAACTAGCAGATATTAAGATACAACTAAAATCAAAAAAAGAAGCATGTCCTCTAAATCTGGCTCCTACTTCGTCTACAACAAATTCATTAGCTTTTGGAGATGCTCTTGCAATTGCACTCTTAGAAGCGAAAGGTTTTACAAAGGATGATTTCGCTTTTTCTCATCCAGCAGGAAAATTGGGGAAAATATTAATTACTAAAGTTAAAGATCTAATGCATACAGGAAATTCAATACCAAAAGTTTCTTTAAAAATTTTTTTGGATAAAGCTCTTTTAGAAATTACTAAAAAAAATCTTGGTATTACTCTGGTAACAAATAACAATAAAGTTGTTGGGATCTTCACAGATGGTGATTTAAGGAGATGTATTAATAAAAAGATAGATATACAAAATACAACAATTGAAAAGGTAATGACAAAAAATTTTATTAAAATAAATGCCAACTCTTTAGCAGTCGATGCAGCAAAAATTATGGAAGAAAATAAAATATTTACGCTTGTTGTTGAAGAAAAAAACAAAACAATCGGAGTTATTACAATGCATGATCTTATTCAAGCTGGGATATTATAATTGAGAAATATTAAAGTATTTTTTTTAACAACAATTGTTTCAATATCATTTTATACATCATCATTTGAACTTAATGAGAATATTGAAATTCAAGCTGACAAAGTTGAGTTATCAAAAGATGAAAATAAAATATATTTTAAAAATAATGTGCAAATTCTCTCAAATAACATAGAAATTAGTGCGGACTCGGCCAGTTATGATAATGAAAAAAATATTCTTACTTTATTAGGAGCTCCGTCACATATAAAATCAATTAAAGAAGAACTTTTTTTCAGAGGTCAAGCTGAAAAAATTCTTTTTTTCAATAATGAGGAAGTTCATCTCATAAAAAATGCAAATATGAAATATGACAAAATATCTGTTTCATCTAACATGATAATTTTTAATCCAATTACGGGTAAAATTTCATCAGAATGAGGGATAAAAATGTTAAAAGTTCGTGAATTATCAAAATCAATTAAAGGCAAAAGAATTCTTAATAATGTTAGCTTTGACGTTAATTTTGGTTCAATATTTGGTTTATTAGGTCCAAATGGAGCAGGAAAAACATCAACATTTTATATGATTGCTGGTTTAATAAAACCAGATAGTGGGAAAGTATTAATTTCAGGTCAGGATATTTCAAATATTCCAATTCACTCAAGATCAAAGCTCGGTATTAAATATTTACCTCAAGAGCCATCTATTTTTAAAGATTTAACAGTATATGAAAATTTATATGGCTTAGCTGAATTATCATTTACCAATAAAAAAAGTATTAATAATTTTATAGAAAGTTCAATGGATGAATTTAGTTTATCTAGCATTTCTAGTCTTAGAGGCAGACAATTATCTGGAGGACAAAGAAGAAAAGTTGAGATTGCAAGAACACTTGCTGCTGATCCAAAAATTATACTTCTAGATGAGCCTTTTGCTGGTATTGATCCAATTGCAATTGATGATATCAAAGATGTTCTAAATAAGCTTATCTTAAAAAAAATTGGAATATTAATAACAGATCATAATGTTAGAGAAACATTGGAAATTTGTGACCAAGCCGCTATTTTAAATAATGGAGAAATAATAGCAAAAGGTGAAAAAGATTATTTGATAAACGATAATGAAGTTAATAAAGTATATCTTGGAAACATCTATAGCTAATGGCAATTACTCTATCAAAAAATCTCAAACAAAAACAAAAAGTACAAATTACTCCGTCATTAAGGAAATCTATTGACCTTCTACAATTATCAAGATTTGAATTAATAAAAAAAGTTGAAGAGGAAATCATAGATAATCCTTTTTTAAAAAAAATTGAAAAAAATATTGAATATTTTGACAGTAAAAGTTTTGACTTTGATATTGAATCAAAAATCAATCTAAGAGAAAATTTACTTAGTCAATTAAATGAGTTGCACATAGATAAAAGAGCAAGTGATATTGCAAGGCTAATAATTGACTGTCTTGATGAATCCGGTGAGCTGGTTGAAGAATTAACTCAAATTGAGCAAATTTCTAATTACAGATTTGATCAAGATGAAATAGAGAACATTCTTACAAGTGTGATTCATAAATTTAGTCCTCATGGAGTTGGATACAGAAATTATAAAGAATGTATCCAAATTCAAATAGATAATAATAATAATTTATCTGAGAAAATAAAAAAATTAGTTCATGGAATCTTAGAAAATGAAAAATTAGATGATATTGAAGAAATTAAAAATGGTTATATTGAAAGAGGTATGTCTGATAAAGATTTTAATTCAGCAATAGAAATAATTAAAAACTCTGACTTAAGTCCAGGGCTTAACTTTGAAAAAACTGATTATATTGAAGCAGACTTAAAAATTATTTTAAATAAAAGTAATAAAATTGATGTTTCCTTTTTAAATGATAATTTTCCCACAATTGAATTAGATGATGATCTGGTGTCAAGAGTTAAAAAAGAACTAAAATCTTACAAAAATGAAGAACTTATAAAAAAAATTAATGATGCTAAGTGGTTGATCACTTCAGTTAATAAAAGAAATGAGACAGTTCAAAAAGTCGGTGAGTATATATGTTCAAAACAGATCGCCTTTTTTGAAGATAATCCATTAAAGATTCAAACTCTTAGCAACATAGAAATTGCAAACGATATTAATATGCATCCTTCAACGGTATCTAGGATTCTGCGTCATAAATATATCGATACTCCCAAAGGATTAATGCCACTCAAAACTCTAATGGTCTCATCAGTATCTAAGACAAGAAATGTGTCACCGCATCAGTTAATGACAATTATTAAAGATATTATCAATTCTGAGAAGAAACCAAAGAGTGATAAAAAAATAGCTATAGAACTTAATAAAAGAGGCTTTAATCTTGCTCGTCGAACAATTTCAAAGTACAGAAAAAAAAATAATATACCATCTTCAAGATATAGATAATTTTTTTTGAGTTAAAATCATTAAATGGAACAAAAAAATGATAACTTAAAAATTATTCTTGATGAAGCATCAAATCTCTCTCTAAATCAAATAAGAAGGTTATTAAAAAACATGCCTGCATCAGAGATTGCACATGCTCTTGAATCCTCTCCTCCAAAACAGAGAAATTTATTGTTTTCATTACTAAAGACAGAGGAGGAAGGAGATGTTTTATTTGAGTTAGGTGAAGAAATTCAGCAGGATCTCGTATCAAATATTTCAAATGACGAGCTCACCAAAGCGGTTAAGGAATTAGAGTTAGATGAAATTGTAGACATTCTGCAAAATCTTCCTAGAGAAAGGATGCAGAATATACTTTCAAATATGTCTATGGTTGATAGACAAAGAATAGAAATGGGTCTAACTTTTAGAGATGACACTGCTGGAGGCCTTCTTAATACTGATGTCATCAGTGTAAGGCCTAATAATACTATAAACGAAGTAATAAATTATTTGAGAGATCAAGGCGATTTACCTGAAAATACAGACAAGATTTTTGTTGTAAACAATGATAATGAGTATCTGGGTCAGTTATTAATTAGTGTAATTATAACTTCAGATCCCTCAATGATAGTTAGAGAAATTATGGAAACTGAAATATCTCCAATCGACATAGACTTATCTGATAAGGAGGTCGCTGTGATATTTGAGAGAAATAATTTAATTTCGTCTTCGGTAATCGATAAAGAAGGCAAATTGATTGGGAGAATAACAATAGATGATGTTGTTGACGTAATAAGAGAAGATGCTGATCAAAATCTTCTTGGAATGGCTGGAGTAGCTGAAGATACTTTTGCCCCTCCTGGAAGGGCCGCAAAGACAAGAGTATTTTGGCTTGGTCTGAATTTGATTACTGCCTTCATAGCAGCTAGTGCGATTAGTATTTTCCAAGATATTATTGACAAGATTGTTTATTTGGCTGTTCTAATGCCGATTGTTGCAAGTATGGGTGGAGTAGCTGCTACACAAACTCTTACAATAGTTTTAAGAGGCTTAACGCTTGAGCAAATTAACACCTCAAACATTGGATGGTTATTTAAAAGAGAGTTAGCAGTATCAATCCTAAATGGCATAGTGCTCTCTGCTCTAGTAGGCCTAGTAACATATTTATGGTTTAACGATAAGATTATTTCTTTTTTAATATCCTTCGCGCTAATTATAAATTTGATCAGCTCGGTAATTGCTGGAATCTTAGTACCACTAATTTTGAGAAAATTTAAGCAAGATCCAGCAATTGGAGGTAGCGTAGTTGTAACTACTGTTACTGATGTAATTGGTTTTATATCTTTCCTAGGATTGGCAACAATTTTTCTAATCTAATCTTAGAACTGATGGATTAGAAGTTGACCCAGATATTTTGAATTTAAATGTTGATGCTTTATCAATTCTATCATCAAAGATATTTTCAAGAACTACACCGCCTGCAACAGCTGGTAGTCCACCAATTAACGCTGCATACCATGGAATATTTTCAGAAACTTTTAATCTCATTTCAAGATCTAAATTAAGAATATTCAAAAGACCATCTTGATTTTTAATTATTTCTCCTTTCCATTTCATTTTTGCCTCAGGAGTTTCAAATAATATTGGATTTGAAAAAACTGCTCTATTTTTTCCAATATAAAAATTTCCTTGAGCTCTTGAAATATATAAATTTGAAGAATTGATAAAGTTTTCATTGCTTAAATTTTCAAAAATAGAATTTAAATTAAATATTTTAAGAGTATCTACAAATGTTGATTCTGGTAGTGATGTTTTTGAATCAAAATCTTTGATCAAAAAATTAATACTGCCTTCAATATCCCTTAATTCATTTAGATTTATCCACTGGATGTTTAAATCTGTTGAAAGATACTCAAAATCAATGTCGATTAAATTTGATAAGAAATCATTACTCCTACCAAAAATAAATGATCCTTTGACTTTATAGAGATCTAGTTGCTTGTTATAACTTATGTATGACTTTTCAGCATCCTTAAATGCAGTTACATTGATAAAATCACTAAGAATTTCAAGATCGTCAATAGTTGTAATTTTGTCATTCTTCAAAAAATAAAAATTTAATTTTTTAAACAACTTGTCGTTTATTGTTAAGTTTTTTCCAATAAATCGTAAATTAATTAAATTTTGATCAAGAAAATTATCATTATTAGAATCGTTATCTATATTTATCTGAAGAATGCTGTCCTCAAGATTTATTCTCGTAAATCCAGAATCATCCATAATCAATGATCCATTTAATTGACTACCAAAAAAAGAAATCTTTGAAGCTTTTTCATTAAAAAACCCAGTAAATTTTTGATTTTTTATTTTAGTAGAAAAGAAATCAAATTCCTCTACATTTATTAAAAAAGATTTTAAGTTAGAAAAGGTTTGTTTTTTGAATGGATAATTAATATTAATATTATCAAGATTTAATTTTTTAAGAGAAATAAAAAGATAGAATCCATCCTTGTTAGTTATTTTTTCAATTTCTTCATCAAAATTTGAACCGAATGAAAAAAAACCATTATTTTTACTATCAATCTTTATGCTGAATTTATTATTATCAATTTCATATACAGGATTACTGAAGTTTTTAACATAAATGTTAGTGTTCAGTGTTTCTCCTTTTTCCTTTGAAATCTCATTGATATTTGAAATAATTGTTGTGTTTAACAATTTAGAATTTAAAGTTAATGAAGCTTTTTTATCAATGATAGAAATTTTAGCATCGAACTTTTCATAGCCTTCAAATGCTAAAAATTCATTAAATTCATATAACTCTGACATATTAATCTTCAATTGAGACTTCAGGAAAATATTAGCATCTAAAACATTTATTGTTCCATTTATACTTTGATCAGACATATTAGAAGAAAATATACCAGTCAAATTGTCATTTAAATTCGTATACAAAACTGAATTTATGTTATTAAAATAATAATCATTTTCCAATTTTAATTTTGAATCAAAAAATATATATTTATTAAGACTAGTAACTTCATTAGAAAAAGCATCTATAAAACCTTTACTTTCTATATTCAAGTTAATACTTGAATTAAAAAAATTAGATATATCAGATAGGTTTTCTGATTTTATAATTTCCTCATTTAATTTAAATAATGTTGAAAAGTAGTATTTGCTTGTATCTGAATTATTAAAAATTTTTAGATTTTCAAATGGAATTCTATTAATTGTTCCACTAGAAATTATTGAAGATATTTGTCCGCTGTGTAAGTTGATGTAACTTTCATTCAAAAAAATGTCAAGATCTTTAGAGAAGATCTTGAACTTTTGAAGCATTATTTTTAACTCAAAACCATTTTTAGATAAATTATTGTTGAAAAATATAAAATCTTTTATTTCTAAATAATGTAATGTTATGTAACCATTAAATATTGAAGCAAGTATATTCATTCCAATAGTAATTTCACTAATATTTGCTAGATCATCTCCTAAAGAGTTTTTCACTGATAGATCTTTAATCAAAAATTTAGGAGTTATTAATTTTAAATCTGATTGAATTTCAGAATAGTTGAATGAATAACTGTCTTTAGAAATTTTATTTCCTATTGATATAAAAAAATCTGGTTTATAAATTAGAGACGTGTATACAGATATAAAAAATATTACAAGAAAAACAAAAAATATGATGATTTTTTTAAAAAAATTTTGAAGATACACTTTTAAATTCTGTTTTTAAAACTTGGAAAATATATGCTTAAAAATGCGAAAGTAATACACAACATAATATTTGTAATTAAGCTTGTAAATAATATTAAATATGAGAAATTATATAAATTTACTACAAGCTGATAAAACCCAACATATGCTGCAGCCATAATACCAAAGAATAAACATATCTGAAAATAAGAAAACAATTTAAATGAATTTGAATTCAAATTAACCAAATAAGTAGTTATGCAAAACAATGCAGCGTTTAATCCCAAAAAAGATTCTGAAATAATGTCAACAAAAAGTCCAATAATGAAACTTTCTAATGGTCCAACAATTCTTTTTGATTTATAAACATAAAATGAAAAAAGAAGAAATGTTAACGGAATAATTGTATAAAGTTTTAGTGTATATTCTTGAATTATGCTATCAATGTAGTTAATTAAAATTACTAATAGTATTTTTTTTATAAAATTCATATTAGTACTTGATTACGCCAAATAAATTGTTTTTAGTAGGATTTGCAATTAATCTAATTTCTAAATTTATTTTTGATGGCTCAATATCAACCTTTTTAATTAAATTTCCAATCACTATATCTTTTGGATATACGCCACCAAAACCTGAGGAATAAAATACAGTCCCTAATTCAATATCTTTACTCCAAACTAAAGGGTTATATTCACAAATAATTATATCTGCCTTACCACTTCCTCTTGCATTACAATAAAAATCTTCATCTAAAATTTTTACAGGAGTAGAATGTTTTGTATCTGTTAAAAGTATGACCTCATAATATTTGTTGTTATTAATGATTTGGCCAATTACTCCGTCGCTATTAAAAACCATACTCTCATCAAGGTTCTCAATGTTATTAGTAATAACTTCAATGAAAATTCTATGATTATCACAACATTCAAACATTTTTGGATCTAAGCTTTTTAATTTAGCAATGTCATAAGAATATTTATCCTCATTATTTTTTAAAAAGTTTTTAATAAGCTTATTATCTTTATAGAAACTATTTTCGTTTGAAATAAGAAAATTATTTAAATAACTTAAATTTAACGCATCTTTGAGTATTTTATTCTCTTCTAATAACTTATTTTTAGATTTTGTTATTGTTAATATTTTTTTTGCAGGTTCAATTGAAATATTTCTTAAAATATAAGAGCCATAAATTTTTGATGATTTAAAACCATTTTTAAAATCCCTAAAACTATCTGTTGTTATATCAAAGTATAAGATGATGCTTGCAAGAAAAATAAATAAAAAATAAGTTATTTTTAGACCAGGAGTTGGCGATATCCTAGCCATAGATTTTATTCAGATGATAAAAGATCAATATTATATTTATCCATTATCTCTAGTGCTTGGCCCCCGCCTCTTGCAACACATGTCAATGGATCTTCAGCAACAATTACAGGTATGCCGGTTGATCCTGATATAAGTTTATCTAAATCTCGTAAAAGAGCGCCTCCTCCTGTTAACACAATTCCTCTTTCGGCAATGTCTGCAGCAAGTTCAGGTGGTGATAGTTCTAAAGCATTTCTAATTGCTCTAACAATACCATAAAGTGGATCTTTCATAGCTTCAAAAATTTGTTCGCTATTTATTGAAAAAGTTTCAGGAATACCCTCTGCAAGATTTCTACCTGTAATGGACATTTCTATTCTTTCCGACTCAGGAGTTGCACAACCGATAGTATATTTTATTTTTTCAGCTGTAGATTCACCAATCACGCATCCATAATTTCTCCTTATCCATGAGGTAATAGATTCATCCATTTTATCTCCGCCAATTTTTACAGATTCTGAGTAAACAACTCCATTTAACGATAATATCGCAATTTCTGAAGTCCCACCTCCAATGTCAACAACCATATTTCCACTTGCTTCTTCAACTGGAAGTCCTGCACCAATTGCAGCAGCCATAGGCTCTTCAATAAGTTTTACATCTCTGGCTCCAGCACCTAAGACTGACTCTCTTATTGCTCTTCTTTCAACTTGTGTAGATCTGCAAGGAACGCATACTAAAACTCTTGGACTTGGTTTAATAAAAAGTTTTTCGTGAACTTTTGCGATAAAATGCTGTAACATTTTTTCGGTAACTTGAAAGTCTGCAATTACACCCTCAGACAATGGTCGCGTCGCTTTAATGTTGCCTGGGGTTCTGCCCAACATTTTTTTTGCTTCTGTTCCGACTGCAACAACAGTTTTTTGTCCTCTAGATTCTCTAATTGCAACAACTGAGGGCTCATTTAAAACAATACCAACATCTTTGGTATAAATTAAGGTGTTTGCAGTGCCTAAGTCTATTGATAGATCATTGGAGAAGTATCCACCAATCATCTTGAATAAATTGAATTTCACTTAAAATCCCTAGATAAAATAATTTAAATAATTTACAAGTTGGGTTAATATCCCTCCACTAGATATAATAATAGCCTATATATGGACAAGAAAACAGTAACAACTATATCTTACCTATCAAGACTTAAAATTGATGGCGCAAAAGAAGAAAAAATTATAAAAGACTTAGGTAATATCATTAAATTTGTTGATCAGTTAAATGATGCCGATACCGTTGATGTATCACCTTTAACAAATCCGCTTGAAAAAACAGCTAAAACAAGAAAAGATATCGTAACAGCCAAAAATTTGAAAAAAGAACTTCTAGAGATAGCACCCTCGGCTAATGAAGACTATTTTTTAGTACCTAGGGTTGTTGAGTGACGATAAAATATAAATCAATCAAAGAAATTAAAAGCATGATTTCTAAAAAAGAGATTTCTAATAAGGAAGTTGTTCAAGAAGTATTTTCGCTTATTAAAGAAAATAAAAATTTAAATGCATTTATAACGCTTAATGAAAAAGATTCATTAAATAAAGCTGAAGAATTTGATAATAATCCCTCAGACTTGCCTCTTGCAGGTATTCCTATTGCTCAAAAAGATCTTTTTTGTACAAAAGGCCTAAGAACAACTTGTGGTTCAAATATATTAAATAATTTCATTCCTCCATATTCTGCAACAGTAATTGAAAATCTTGAAAATGCTGGATGTATCTCAGTTGGTAAAACTAATATGGATGAATTTGCTATGGGCTCCTCGAATGAGACAAGTTTTTTTGGGAACGTTCAAAATCCATGGGGTAAAGATTTGGTTCCAGGAGGTAGTTCAGGTGGAGCAGCTTCTGCTGTAGCTGCTGGACTAGTTCCTGCTGCTACTGGAACAGATACAGGAGGCTCAATTAGACAACCAGCTTCACTTTGCGGAATAACTGGTATAAAGCCAACTTATGGCAGAGTTTCTAGATGGGGAATGATTGCTTTTGCATCTAGCCTTGATCAAGGTGGTCCAATGGCAAGAACGGCAGAAGATTGTGCTTTCATGCTAAATGAAATGTGCTCTCATGACGAAAAAGATACAACCTCTTTAGATAATGATATCCCTGACTTTGAAGAAAATTTGAATGACTCTTTGAAAGGAAAAAAGATTGGTATTGTGAAAGATTTAGATCTATCAAGTCTTAATAATGATGTTGTAGAAATATATCAGAATTCATTAAAAGAATTTAAATCTATGGGAGCTGAACTAGTTGATATTTCTTTACCAAATTTATCATTATCTGTTCCAACTTATTATGTTATTGCTCCTGCAGAGTGTTCTTCAAACTTATCAAGATTTGATGGAGTAAAATTTGGTATGAGAATAAAAAATACAAAAAATCTTGAGGATTTATATGTAAAAAGTCGTTCTGAAGGTTTTGGAGATGAAGTAAAAAGAAGAATATTGATAGGTTCATATGTTCTTTCTGCTGGATATTACGACGCTTATTACAAAAAAGCTCAACAAGTGAGAAGATTAATCAAAAATGATTTTGATAATGCATTTAAAAATATTGACGTAATTATGACGCCCACTACCAGAGGACCAGCATTCAAAATGGGATCTAAAGGCGATGATCCTATACAAATGTATTTAGAGGACTTGTTCACAATATCTGCGAATCTTGCAGGATTGCCAGCTATGTCTCTTCCAAATGGAAACCTTGAAAATAAACCGATTGGACTTCAAATAATTGGGAACTTTCTCGATGAAAGCACTATTCTTAACTTCGCTCACATGTTTCAAAATGAAACGAATTGGCACATGTATACACCAGAGGGAATAAAACAGTGAGCTGGGAAACAGTAATAGGACTCGAAATACACGTTCAGTTATCTACTAAATCAAAATTATTTTCTGGCGGTTCAACAGAATTTGGAGCGGAATCTAATACACATGTTGACTTGATAGATATGGGGTTACCAGGCGTTCTCCCGGTTGCAAACAAAGAAGCATTTTATAAAGCCATACGATTTGGTCTCGCTACAGGAGCAAATATTAACCAAACATCATCATTTGATAGAAAAAATTACTTTTATCCGGACTTACCTAAAGGTTATCAAATAACTCAAATGACTCAGCCCATCGTAGATAAAGGCTCAATTAAAATTCTAGTTGATGATTATGAAAAAGAAATCAACATAACAAGAGCACATCTTGAGGAAGATGCTGGAAAATCAATTCATGATATGTTTGAAGGAGAAACTGGCGTAGACTTAAATAGAGCTGGTACCCCACTTCTTGAAATCGTATCTGAACCTGAAATTTCAAGTGCCAAAGAAGCGGTAGCATATTTTAAGGCTATAAGACAATTAGTTACATTTTTAGATATATGTGATGGAAATATGGCTCAAGGTTCAATGAGATGCGACGTAAATATTTCAATAAAGAAGAGTGGAGACAAGGAACTTGGTACAAGAGCTGAACTTAAGAATATTAACTCATTTAAATTTATTGAAAAAGCTATTAACTTTGAAGTTGATAGGCAAATAAGATTAATCGAAAATGGTGAATGTGTCGTTCAAGAAACAAGACTCTATGACAGTGAAAAAGATGAAACAAGATCAATGCGATCTAAAGAAGAAGCAAATGATTATAGATATTTCCCATGCCCTGACCTATTACCCGTAATAATCTCAGACAAAGAGTTAAAAGAAATTAAGGAAAATCTTCCTGAACTTCCTGAAGATAAAGAAATTAGATATATTAATGAAATAGGCCTTGATAAATCAGAAGCAAAAATTATTTCTTCATCTAAAACTATGGCAAATATGTTTGAAGAAGCTTCCTCTAAAACAGATGATGCTAAATTAGTCGCAAAATGGTTAGTAGGTGCCATAAGTGCCTTATTAAATAAAGATAATATTGATATTGATGAATCGAATCTATCCGCTGAAAATTTTGGAAAACTTATTGAGCGAATATCGGATGGTACTATTTCTGGAAAGATTGCAAAGTCAGTTCTTGAAGAGATCTGGGAAACAGCATCTGATGTTGATGAAATTATTCAATCAAAAGGCTTGGTTCAAATTCAAGATGAAAGCATACTTGAGGATATAGCTAAAAAAGTTATAGAGTCTAATCCTATTCAAGTATCAGCTTATAAAGCTGGTAAAGATAAACTTTTTGGATTTTTTGTTGGTCAAATAATGAAAGAAACTCAAGGTAAAGCTAATCCTAAGGCAGTCAATGAAATTTTAAAAGATCTTTTAATGTAGATTTAAACTATAAACATGCTCAGTGTTTCTGCGATAAATGCAGGTTTTTCAACACCTTTAATTTCCATTGTGACTTCAGTTTTAGCTAAATATTGACCAGGATTCTTTTCAGCTATATCTAAGCATTTCATACGAATTCTAACTTCTGAATTTACTGGGACTGGACTTAGAAACCTCACCTTATCTAAACCATAATTAAGGCCCATTTTTGTTCCTTCTAAGACCATTCCAATTTCTTGAGAAAATGGAATACCAGCTACTAATGAAAGGGATAAAAATCCATGGGCAATTGTTGAACCAAAGACAGGAGTAGCTTGATCAGGATCAACATGAATAAACTGATGATCCATCGTTGCATCAGCAAATTTGTTTATTCTTTCTTGATCAATTGTTACCCAATCAGATGTTCCTACCTCAGTGCCTATTACCAAGTCAATTTCAGATGGTTTCACGACTTTTAACATATTATTTCTCCATATAATAATTGTTATATTCTTCTCTTAGTTCAAATTTTTGAAGTTTTCCGGTAGCACCATGTGGCAACTCTTTTAAAAAAACTATTTCGTCTGGGAGCCACCATTTTGCAACTTTATCACTTAAAAATTTTATAATGCTCTCTTTTTCAATTGGTTCTCCAGAATTTGTGACAATAAATAACATTGGCCTTTCATCCCATTTTGGATGAGGAATGCCAACAACACATGCCTCTGCAACCTCTGGATGTCCAAATGCAGCATTTTCAAGATCAATAGAACTAATCCACTCACCACCAGATTTAATAACATCTTTTGCTCTATCTTTTATGGTCATATAACCATCTTCATCTAGAACAGATATATCTCCAGTATCAAACCAACCATCTGCATCCACTGCATCTTCATTTGATTTAAAGTATTTTTGAAGTATCCAAGGACCTCTTACCATTAGATGTCCTTGAGACTCTCCATCATTTGGTAATTTATTACCCTTATCATCAACAACTTTTAATTCAACACCATATATTGGCCTACCCTGTTTTAATTGAACAGAATATTTTTGATCTTTAGACATATTCTTCATGGCCGGAGTAGGTATATTTGTTGTACCCATCGGACTCATCTCTGTCATCCCCCATGCATGTATTACATTTACATCGTGTACTTCATCAAACTCTTGTAATGTTGATAAAGATAATGCTGATCCTCCAATAATTGTATTTTTTACTGAATTTAAAATCTTATTATTGTCTCTGCAGTATGCTAATAGGCCCATCCATATGGTAGGAACTCCGAAAGCAAGCGTTACATCTTCTTTATCAATGAGTTCGTAAAGAGGCTCGCCTTCCATTTGCATGCCTGGCATAACAAGTTTATTTCCATTCATAGGGCCAAAATATGGTATTCCCCATGCCAGAACATGAAACAATGGAACTACCATTAGTATAGAATCATCTGCTTGAATTGTCATTGCAGTTAATGCAACTTGAGCATGAAGAATATTTGATTTGTGGCTATACAATACTCCCTTTGGATTACCCGTTGTTCCAGATGTATAACATAGTGCACAGGCTGCATCATCATCCATATCTGGCCACGAATAATTTTCATCACCATTTTTAATAAATTCTTCATAAGATAAAGCATTCTTTAATGAAGTTTCTGGCATTTCATCTTCATTACATAAGACTACATATTTTTTTACAGTATTGATATTATCTTGAAGTCCTTCGAGGATAGGTATAAAAGGCAATTCAACAAAAATCATCTTATCTTCAGCATGATTTATGATATAAACTGCTTGCTCTGGATGTAATCTAAAATTTAAAGTATGAGTAATTGCTCCCATCCCCGAAATACCATAATACATTTCTAAATGTCTGTAAGTATTCAATGCCAATGTTGCCACTACATCTCCTTCTTTAATGCCGTCTTTCTCAAGCGCTGAAGCTAATTTCCTCGATCTTATACATACCTCTTCATAATTTGTTTTATGTATTTCACCAGATACTAGTCTGCTAACAACTTCAGTTTTTGGGTGCATTGATTTAGCATGCTCTATAATACCTGCTACATTAGGCCTCCAATTTTGCATATCTCCAATCATATAAATTGCTCCCTTATGATGTTTGTTATAAATTATATAAGAACCAACAAAATTTGATAACAAAATTATGAATATAAAAGAAGGTATTGAAAAACGTTTTTCTGTTAGAGCTTTTACAAAAGAAGTTCCTGATATGAAATTGATTAGTGAAATCCTAAAAACTGCCAATGCAGCTCCCTCTGGAGGGAATCTACAACCTTGGAAAGTATATGTTCTCAATGAACAAGCAAAAAATAATTTAGCAAAAGAAACGCTTCAAAATTTTGATACTGGGGTTCAAGAAGAAATTGAATATGACATTTATCCAAAACCACTTGCAGATGAATACAAAAAAAGAAGATATGATTGTGGAGCTGATATGTACAATGCTTTATCAATTGAAAAAGATGATCTTGAATCTCGTTTTAAACAAATTAGAGAAAATTATAATTTTTTTGGTGCTCCTATCGGAATGATAGTAACTTTAGATAGATCATTTGGAAGTAATGGATGGGGTCATGTTGGAATGTTCCTAGAAAATTTATGGTTAAGTGCTATTCACTTTGGTCTAGGTTTATGCCTTCAAGAATCTTGGTCAATTTATCCTGAAACTGTGAAAAAACACATTAATCATCCGGATAATGAAATTGTTTGGTGTGGTGTTGCTATTGGCTACGAAGATGGAAATCATCCAATCAATAAATATAGAACAAAAAGAGAAAATTTAGATTCTTTTGTGAAATTTATTAATTGAGAGAAAAGTGAAAAATATCAAAAATCTAAATATTATGAATTCTTATGCTGAAGAGCTTCATGAAATTTCAGAAAAATGTCCACCGAAGGGTTTTAAGAAAGCTGAGATTATTCTAAAAAATTATTCTCTTGCCGAAGAACTAGGTTTTGAAAAAGATTATTTAGACTCTAGTGACTGTCTAAATGTATTTGCCGGAAATAAAATACTGCAAGACTCAATACCAATTGCTCAAGGTTATTCTGGTCATCAATTTGGTCACTTTAATCCACAATTGGGTGATGGAAGAGCAATTTTATTAGGTGAAATTAATAAAATGGATATTCAATTAAAAGGAATTGGTCAAACACCATTTTCTAGAAGAGGAGATGGAAAATCAGCTTTAAGCCCAGTTTTGAGAGAATATGTGATAAGTGAATTTATGCATGCAATAAAAATACCAACTACAAGATCTCTCTTTGCCATAAAAACAAATGAAGATGTTTTAAGGGAAACAATTCTTCCAGGTGGACTTTTAACAAGAGTAGCAAAGAGTCACATTAGAATTGGTACATTTCAATTTGCAATAACAAAAAATAGTCAAATACTTAAGACATTGGCCGATTACTCTATCGATAGACATTATCGAGACTTAAAAGAAACTGATAACAAATATCTTAATTTTTTTGCAGCTGTTAGTGATAAACAAGCATCACTGATATCAAAATGGATGAGCTGTGGATTTATTCATGGAGTAATGAACACTGATAATATGGCCATTTCTGGTGAAACTATAGACTATGGTCCATGTGCCTTTATGAATCATTATGATCCAAAAACAGTATTTAGTTCAATTGATCATAACGGAAGATATTCCTACCAAAATCAACCAGCAATATTAAATTGGAATCTAGCGAAATTTGCTGAGACCCTAATTCCATTAGTTGATGAAGATGAAGAAATTTCTATAAAAAAACTGTCTGAAGTTCTTCAACATGCAATGCCGTTATATCAAGAATATTTCTATAAAGAATTTGCTGAGAAATTAGGTCTTCAAACTATTGACAATAAAAATATTAAATTAATTAAAAGCTATATAAAAATATTACATTCTGATTCAATAGACTTTACGTTATCATTTAGAGATCTTGCAAAAATTGTTGATGAATCTATTGCACTGGAGGATTCAGTCTTTAGTAAGTCAAGAGGTTTTTCAACATGGTACAAATCCTGGAAAAAAGAAATTAATGTTTCAAATATTTCAAAGAAATTAAATTTAAGGAATCCTTGCTACATACCTAGAAATCATCTAATTGAAGATGCGCTCACAAATGCCATAAATGGAGATATGAAAGATATCAATTTAATTACTGAAATACTAAAAGAACCTTTTACAGAAAAAAAGGGATTTGAAAAATATTCATTAGCTCCCTCATCAAATGAACCATTCATTACCTATTGTGGTACTTGAATTATCTTTCTAAAATCCCAATGGTAATTCTTGGAAGTAATTGAAAGTCTTTTAAATTAATTATTTTTGTGAACTTATTTTTTTTAAATGTTTCTTCGACTTCGTCTTGCTGTTGATACCCATGCTCAATTATCAAAATTCCACCACTTTTTAGAGCCTTACTTGATTGCTCAACAATATTTTTAATACAAAAAAGTCCATTCTCTTTTGATACCAAAGCAATATTTGGCTCATGAACAAGTTTTTCTAAATGAGAATCTCCCTCTGCAATGTATGGAGGATTGCTTACAATTATGTCAAAACATTTTGTTTTAAAGCAAGATAGCCAATTAGCTTGGATTAGTAAGAAATTCTTTACATTCAAGTTATGTTTATTTATGCATGCAACGTCTAATGCATCTACGGAGTAGTCTGAACCATAGACTCTAAAGCTTGGATTATTGAGAGCAATTGAGATACCGATACATCCTGATCCTGTGCCGGCATCTAGAATATTAATAGGAGATGAGAAATGATTTTTTACATAATCGACTATTATTTCTGTCTCTGGTCTAGGAATTAAAACCCTTGAATCAACAAAGAAATCATATTCATTAAATTTAGAAGAATTTAAGATGTAATCTAGTGGGATACCTTCATTCTTTTTTTTTATAAACTCTTTTATGAGATCTTTATTTGCATTTGAGAGACCTTTATCTGAATCGATATAAATTTCACTATCTTTAAAATGTAATTTTTCTTTTAGAAAAAAAATAAATTCACTTTTAATAGTGTCACTATCAAACATATTAAAATAATGGCTTAATTGTTTTTTCAATTATTCTGATTCAAGCTGTGAAAGCATTGCTAGTTGATTTTCAGCCAGAAGTGCATCACAGATTTCTTTTATATCACCATCCATAATCTGATCAAGATTATGTTGAGTCAACTTTATCCTATGATCTGTCATTCTTCCTTGAGGAAAATTATATGTTCTTATTTTTTCACTTCTGTCTCCAGTACCTACTAATATTTTCCTTTCACTTGCAATAATTTCCTGTTGACTATCGATTTCTTGTTGTTTTAACTTTGCAGCAAGTAGTGATAATGCCTTCTCTTTATTTTTGTGTTGAGATCTACCATCTTGGCACTCTACAACTAATCCTGTTGGAACATGAGTAAGCCTAACCGCTGAATCAGTTTTATTAACATGCTGTCCTCCAGCACCTGAAGCCCTGAAGGTATCAACTCTTAAATCATTTTTATCAATATTTATATCCTGAACCTCCTCCACTTCTGCCATAACTGCTACTGTGCATGTAGAAGTATGAACCCTTCCTTGAGATTCAGTTTCAGGAACTCTCTGCACTCTGTGGACTCCAGATTCAAATTTGAGAACCTTGAAAACACTTTTACCATTTAACTTGGCAACTACCTCTTTAAGTCCACCTTGTTCAGAAGACTTTATATCAAGCACTTCCAAGTCCCAGCCCTGCCTTTCTGACAATCTTGAATACATTCTAAATAAATCACCAGCAAAGATACTAGCTTCATCACCGCCAGCGCCTGATCTTATTTCAAGATATGCTGAGCCATCATCCGCAGAATCTTTAGGTAACAACATGAATTTTAGTTCTTGCTCAAGTTTTTCAGGAATATCTCGATAACTTTTAAGATCGTCTTCGGCCAAACCTTTAAGTTCATCATCACCTGATTCAATTATTTCATTAGCATCTTCAATGCTTTTTAATACATTATTGTACTCGTCAAATTTTTCAACAATTGGTTTCAACTCAGAAAACTCTTTATTTAACAAAGTATATTTATCTATATCTTCTATTGTCTTAGAATTTAATAGGAGGTCTTGGATTTCATTTATTCTATTTTGAAGCTGCTCAAGCTTCTTTAGCATTGAGTCATGCATTACTAAAAAACCTACTGATCATAGATTTAATTATATGATCATCTAAATTTTTTAAATCTTGAAAATTATTTAAGTTTTTGTCAACTACATTCATGCTTTTGATCGATTCGACTAGGTTAGAGTAATTACCATTTAACTTAAATTGTTGAATTTCATGGCTTGATAAACTATTTAGAAACTCTTCTAGCTGAAGATTGGCTAGATCCTTGGAAGATTTATCATAAAAAGACTCCAATTTTGATTTAGATTCTAGAACAATTATGTTCATCGCTTTTTCAGCCTCAATAGAACGTTGTCCAAAATTTTCTTGGGTAATTTTTTCAATGTCGTCAATCGAATATAAATAAGCCTGTTCAATGATCCTTATTTCATCTTCAATGTTTCTTGGAACTCCTAAATCAATCAATAAAATCGGTTTATTTTTTCTAACCCTCAAAGCATTTTCAATTGCTCCTTTTCCAATAAGGGGTACTTCGGTTATTGATGAAGAAATCACGATATCAGCAAGTTCAAGCTGATCGTGAAGAGAGTCAAATGAAGATGATAAAATTTCAAAATTTTTATCTAGATTGATTTTTTTAACCGTTCTATTGACTAATTTAATATTACGAATTCCTTTATCATATAAATTTTCAATAACGCTTTTTGATAGAGAGCCAGCCCCAATAACTAATATATTTTGCTTTTCAGGTGCCTCAAATATATTTTTAATCAATTTCATTGCAAGTCCACTCACTGACAGAGAATTAACTCCTATTTCAGTGTCAGTTCTTGCTTTTTTTGCAATTTCAATAACTTTATCAGCAAAATAAGACAACTTATTGCCTATTATTTTGTATTCTTTTGCATTTTTTAATGCTATTTTGAATTGGCCAAATATTTCCTGTTCGCCTAAAACCTGTGAATCAATCCCAGAAGCTACTTTACACATGTGAACAAGGGCGTCATGATTGGAAAGAAAATAAAAACTACTGTTTGAAATGTCATTAACATTTAATAATCTTAATACTTCTTTAAAAACCTTTTTTGAGATACCAGATTTTCCAACCAGGTATATTTCTGTCCTGTTACAAGTAGAAATCCCAAAAAATGATTCAAGATCCTCTCCGAATAGTTTTTTTAAATGATTATCTAATAAAATTTGGTTAGACTCATTTATAATAAACTTTTCTCGTTCAGCAACATTTGAAGTTTTATGATTAATGCCAAATAACTGTAGTTCCATTTCTAAATTTTTTTCTTTGGTTGTTATAGTAATTTCATTATATTCTTGTACAAATTTTGAACAACTCAGCTCTCAAAAGCAGGTTTTTAATGCAAAATTTCAACTTTTAAAAGAACAATATGTATATAAGTCCAACATTATAGCTTTTAAAGATCGTATCATTATACAGTTTAATCAGCCCTTTTTAGGTAATCTTGGAAAAATTGAGCTTTTTAAAAATGGTTATTTTCAATCAGATTTAATCCCAGTTATCAAAGATGATAAAAATTTTAAAGAAATTTCAAATAATTTTTCACAAAAATATTTTGATTTGATTTATTCGTGTCTTCAGCTTAACTCTATAAAATATGAAGATAACTTCATAAAACTAAAATGTAACAAATATGGAGATATAAACATAAAAATTAAAAAATATAATAATATTATTAACATAAAGTTAATGATTTCAAGAAAAATTGAAAGAGCAAATAGAACGCCCACAGAAATAAAATAAATGTCTGAATTTAATATAAAATCTCCAGCAAAAATAAATTTATATTTAAAAATCTTGGGTAAACTTAATAATGGCTTTCACGAATTGGATACATCTTTTCAGTTGATTAATTTATATGACGATATTTGTTTTAAAAAAACAAAAAAAGGAATATCTGTTCAATGCAATGACAAAAATATTGATAATCATAAAAATATAGTCTTTAAAGTTGCAAATGACTTGCAAAAACAGACAAAAAATAATGGAATTGAGATTCAAATTAAAAAAAGAATACCTCTTGGTGCTGGTTTAGGAGGAGGAAGCTCTAATGCTGCGTCAGCAATAGTTATGTTGGACAAGATTTGGGGATTAAATTTAAACAGAAATAAAATGCTTGAATACGCGAAAGAAATAGGTGCAGATGTCCCTTTTTTTATGTTTGGAAAAAATGCAAAAGCAACAGGAATTGGAGAAAAATTAAAATATAGTGAATCAATTGATAGTAATATATTAATTATTCATCCAGAAATAAATAACTCCACAAAAATAATGTTCAACTTATATGATCAAAGTTCTAAAAAAAATGTTCAAATACCAAATTTTAGACAGAATTCTTTTTGGAGTATTTTTCTTAATAGTGAAGAAACAGTAAAAGATTTTTATTATGAAAATTTTAAAGAATTCGAATTAAATCTATCTGGAAGTGGTTCATGTATGTTTGTAAAATATAATAAAAAAGAAGAAATAGATAAATTAGTTAAAAAAATACCTAGTAATTGGAGACTCTTTTTCTGTAAACCATTACAATATTCGCCGATATGTTATATCGACTAGCTTTGGGGTGTAGCCAAGCGGTAAGGCAACGGGTTTTGATCCCGTCATGCGTAGGTTCGAATCCTACCACCCCAGCCATGTTATATAATGATTTTAAGGGGATATATGAACAAAAATAAAAAAAGATTGGATATCTTTACTGGTACAGCAAATCCTGAATTAGCATCAGAAGTTTCAGGAATATTAGGAATAGAAATTTCTGCAGCGGATGTTGGATATTTTTCTGATGGCGAGTTAAAGGTTGAAATAGAAGAAAATGTAAGAGGACATGATACATTTATTATTCAATCAACCTGCTCTCCAACAAATAAAAATGTAATGGAGATAATGCTACTTGCTGATGCATTGAAACGCTCCTCTGCTTCAAGAATTACTGCAGTTGTTCCTTACTATGGATATGCCAGGCAAGACAGACGGGTTAGATCTGCTAGAGTACCAATAAGTGCAAAAGTTATTGCTGATATGTTTGCATCCGTCGGAATTGACAGAGTTTTAACTATAGACCTCCACTCAGAAACCATTCAAGGTTTTTTTGACATGCCTGCTGATAATGTTTATGCAACAAAATTCATGGTTGATGATATTAAAAATAATAATGATAGAAATGAAGTGGTTGTGGTTTCTCCAGATGTTGGAGGTGTCGTAAGGTCGAGAGCCTTAGCTAAATTACTTGATGATACTGATTTGGCAATAATTGATAAGAGAAGAGCTATTGCAAATGAGTCTGAAGTTATGAATATAATTGGACATATAGAAGGCAAGATTTGTATTGTTCCTGACGATATAATTGATACAGCCGGCACACTCTGTAATGCAGCAAATGCTTTAAAAGAAAAAGGAGCCAAGGCTGTTAAAGCATATATTACTCATCCTGTTCTATCTGGTCCTGCAATAGAAAGACTTGAAAATTCCTCTATTGACGAACTAGTAGTAACTAATTCGATCCCATTAAGCAAAGATGCTCAAAAATGCAGTAAAATACGTACCATTTCGATAGCAAACATAATTGCTGAGTGTATAACTCGTTTAAGCAATGAAGAGTCATTAAGTGAAATGTTTTTGTAGAGGAAATTATGACAGATCAAATAATATTAAATGCAGACCCAAGAGAAAGGACAGGAACAAACAAAGCTCGTGAAATTAGAAATACTGACGGAATGATTCCAGCAATAGTTTATGGTGATGAAAAAGAAACGCTTAACATAAAATTAAAATTGAATGAACTAACAAAAGCATCTGAAAATGAACTTTTCTATACGCAAGTGCTACTTATTAAAACACAAGAAAATGAGGAAAAAGTTGTCTTAAAAGAACTTCAAAGAGACCCTGCAAAAGGTAAATTTCTTCACGCTGATTTTCAGAGAGTTTCAAGAAAGACAAAACTTAAAGTTAATATTCCTGTTAACTTCCTTAATGAAGAAGAATGTTCTGGCATAAAAATTGATGGAGGTGTTGTTGCGAAGACAATTCGAGAAATTGAAATTATGTGTCTTGCTGGAAATATTCCTGAGTCTATAGATGTTGATATTCAAAATCTAAATTTAGGCGATTCAATATGGCTAACAGAGATATCGTTGCCTGAAGGCTCTGAAATTCCTAGTCTTACGGAAGAAACTGATCAAATGGTTGTTACTATAAATGCTCCTAAAGCTGTTGAAGAAGATCCTATAATTGAAGGTGAGCATGAGGATGGTGAGATATCGGATGACGGTGAAGTAGATACCGCTGAATCAAGTGAAACTTCTCCTTCAGAAGCTGATAAAGAAGAAAGCTCTGAAGAGAATTAATCTAAGTGTATAAAATATGTATCATTGGGCTTGGTAATCCTGGTTCAAAATATGATAAAACAAGGCATAATATTGGTAAGGATTGGCTCCAAGCGCTCTCTAAAAAATTTTCTATAGAATTTAAATATAAATCAAAATTTGAAGCTGATTTTGCTGAATCTCATCAGGGAGATGCTTTATGGATAATACCATCAAACTATGTAAATGATTCAGGAAATACCGTTTCCAAAATACTTAGATCAACAAATCTTAATAGTGAACTCCTCATAGTGCTTCACGATGATCTTGATTTAAAAATAGGAGATTTGAGATTGAAAGTTGACGGAGGGCATGGAGGTCATAATGGTCTTAAAGATATAATCTTTAAAATTGGTAAAACAAAATTTAAAAGACTAAGGATCGGTATAGGTCATCCAGGTTCTAAGGATGAAGTTACTAATTATGTTCTTACAAAATTTTTACCATCAGAAAAAAAGGTTATTAATTCTTCTTACAAAAAACTAGATGATGTTTTTGAACTCATTTTAAATAATGAATTCGAGGCAGTTCAAAAAGTTTTACATACAAAATAATATAATGGGTTTTAAATGCGGCATAATTGGTCTTCCAAATGTGGGTAAATCAACACTTTTTAATGCTTTGACCAAGTCACAAATTCCAGCAGAAAATTTTCCTTTTTGCACAATTGATCCAAATGTAGGAAAAGTTCCTTTACCAGATTCTAGATTAAGTAAAATAAATGAGATTGTAAATTCAGCAAAGATTATTCCTGCTACATTAGACCTTGTAGATATCGCTGGTCTTGTAAAAGGAGCATCTGAAGGTGAAGGGTTAGGAAATGCATTTTTGTCTAACGTAAGAGAAATGTCAGCTCTTGCTCATGTAGTAAGATGTTTCGATGATGAAAATATTACTCACGTAGATGGCTCTGTTAACTCAAAGAGAGATGTTGAAATAATAAATTTAGAGTTAGTACTATCAGATTTAGAGTCTGTAAATAAAAGAATTGAGAAATGTGAAAAATTATTAAAAACTAATGATAAAGAAAATAAAAACCAATATGAATTATTAAGTTTTATAAAATGTGACTTGGAAAAAGGGAAATTAGTTAATATTCAGAAGTTTAATGATGAAGAACAAAAAATTATTAATCAGTTTCAATTACTGTCATCCAAACCAACTTTTTATATTGGTAATATTTCTGAATCAAAAAAATCATCTGATGAACTAAATAGATTAAAAGATGTTGCTAGAGAATTAGGCACATTTGTTATTCCTGCTTCGATAAAAACGGAACAAGAGATATCTCTCTTGCAAGAAGATGAAAAAAAAGAATATCTTGATTTGATGGGAATGAAAGAACCTGTATTAAATAAAATTATTTTTGAAGGTTATAAAATGCTTGGCTTAAGAACTTTTTTTACTGCTGGTCCAAATGAAATAAGAGCTTGGACTATAAAAAATGGTTTCTTGGCACCAAATGCAGCTGGAGTTATTCATACAGATTTTGAAAAGGGTTTTATTAAAGCAGAAGTAATAGATTACGATGATTTCATAAAGTTTAAAGGAGAATTAAAAGCAAAAGAAAAAGGAAAACTTAGATTAGAAGGCAAGGATTATTTGGTTAAAGATGGCGACATAATCCATTTTAAGTTTAATGTTTAAAATAATTGACTCTTTCAATTTTAAGATTATCATTCAACGATTGGCTATGTAGCTCAGATGGTTAGAGCACAGCACTCATAACGCTGGGGTCGGTGGTTCAATTCCACCCATAGCCACCAGAGAAATTATTTTTTAAGTTTTTTTTATGTTTACAGAACAAATAGAGACTTAATTTAATCATTGAATCAAATTGTGTTAACAAATTGAACACAATCTTTTACATTAAACTTATATAGAATAATGAGCTATTTATTTAAATAATTTTAGTTACTCTTCAGCTTGTGTGAGAGCTTTGATAGAAAGTTTCATTTTGCCTCTATCAAATCCTATTAGCTTTACATCAATTTCTTGACCCTCTTCTAATACATCATTAACATTTTCAGTTCTTTCATTAGATATTTCAGAAATGTGAAGGAGCCCATCCTTGCCAGGTAATATATTTACAAAAGCACCGAATTCAACAATTTTTACTACTTTACCTTTATAGATCTTATTTAATTCAGGCTCTTCAAGTATCTCTTCAATAATTTTTATGCAGTCTTTCATTGCAGATTGATTTTGACCGAAAACAGAAACCATACCGTCATCACTGACATCAACTGTTGCACCAGTTTTTTCTTGCATGGATTTGATAACAGCTCCTCCCTTACCAATTATTTCTTTAATTTTTTCTTTATCGATCATAAAAGATTTCATAGCTGGTGCATTTTCGGATAATTCTTTTGGTTGAGAAATTGCATCATTCATTATTGAAAGAATATGATTCCTTGCCACTTTAGCTTTAATTAGAGCAGTTTCCATAATTGATTCATTTATACCTGAAATTTTAATATCCATCTGTAAAGCTGTAATACCGGACTCTGTACCCGCAACCTTGAAGTCCATATCTCCAAGGTGATCCTCGTCACCAAGAATATCTGTTAAGACAGCAAAATTATCGCCCTCTTTAATCAAGCCCATGGCTATTCCAGCTACTGGATTTGAAATTGGGACACCTGCATCCATAAGTGATAATGAGGTTCCACATACAGATGCCATTGAGCTTGATCCATTTGATTCGGTTATTTCTGAAACAACTCTCATTGTGTAACCAAATTCATCTAAATCTGGTAAAACTGCTTTAATAGCTCTTTTTGCTAGGTTGCCATGGCCTATTTCACGTCTTTTTGGCCCCATTGGCATTCCAATTTCGCCAACACTGTATGCAGGAAAATTGTAATGAAGCATAAAATTATCAGTGCCTTCACCTTCAATTGATTCAATGCGTTGTGCATCTCTTGAAGATCCAAGAGTTGCTACAACAATTGCTTGGGTTTCACCCCTCGTAAAAAGTGATGAACCATGTGCTCCAGGCAATATATTTGTTTCTACAAAAATTGGTCTCACTGTATCTAAGTCTCTTCCATCAATTCTAGGTTTATTATTTAAAATATTTCCTCTAACAATATTTTTTTCAAGCTTCTTACATTCCGCCAATAATTTAACCATTTCAATATCATCGAGATCATCATACTTTTCTTTGATACTATCCCTTATAACTTTAATTGCATCATTTCGCTTTGATTTATTAGAAACTTTAAAGGCTTCAGTAATCTGTTCTTTAAAATTGTGTTCGAGCTCATTATAGAACTTATCTGAATTATCAATGACTTCAATTTCCCACATTTCATTACCAACTTTAGCTTTTAATTCATTGCAAGCATTAATAACTGGTTTCATTTCCTGATGACCAAATAATACGGCTCCAAGCATTAAATCCTCATTAAGTTCCTTTGCTTCTGATTCAACCATTAACACTGCTTCATCTGTTCCAGCAACAACCATGTCTAAGAAAGAATCATCTAATTCTTCAAATGATGGATTAAGAATATATTCACCATCAACAAACCCTACTCTAGCTGCTCCCATAGGACCATCAAATGGGGTTCCAGAAATGCTTAATGCTGCTGATACGCCTATCATTGCTGCAATATCAGGATTCTGTTTCTTATCAGAAGACATGACTGTACAAAAGATCTGCACTTCGTTCTTAAAGTGGTCTGGAAACATTGGCCTTATTGGTCTATCAATTAGTCTTGATGTAAGGGTTTCCCTTTCTGTTGGTCTAGCTTCTCGCTTAAAAAATCCACCAGGAATTCTGCCTGTTGCATAAAATTTTTCTTGATAAAAAACAGCTAATGGAAAAAAGTCCTTATTGGGATCTGCTTCTTTTTTTGCTACTACGGTTGTGAGGACTACTAAGTCTCCAATGGTTACCACAACTGCAGAGGTAGCTTGTCTTGCAATCTTATTTGTTTCTATTTTTACTTTTTGATTTCCATACTGAAATTCTACAAAAGTAGATTCTAATTTATTATTTTCCACGATTTTCCTTAATTTTATATATTATATTAACCTCTAAGATTGAGTTCTTTGATTAACTCTGAATAATTATCAGCATTCTTTCTTTTTAGATATGCTAATAATTTTCTTCTAAGGTTCACCATCCTTATTAAACCAGTTCTGGAGTGATGGTCTTTGTTATGATTTTTAAAATGACTTTGAAGTTTATTAATATTTTCTGTTAAAAGAGCAATTTGCACCTCTGGTGACCCAGTATCACCCTCATTTCTTTTAAATTTATCGACTATACTTGCTTTCTCTTCACTTAATAGTGCCATAATTTTTTTCCTCGTAATGTTTAAATGAACTTTGCAAACCTCACATTACCAAAGTAAGCGTGTGAATATTATAACTTATTACCTTATTAAACAAGTTGTTTATGTTTGAGGTAATTGTTAAAAACGCTACCTATTCCAATAAAATCATTTGATTGATCGTAAATTCTCGTAATGTCGTTAGGTTTTGAATTAACATATACTTTTCCTCCATTCTTAAAGATTTTTAAATCTTCCTCATTAAGAATTATTCTTTTATGCTCACTGAAAGCTTCATCAATGTTAATTAGCTGTTTCATAGAAATCTTTTTAATGTTATGTGCATTCTTTACATCAAAATTATGTTGTGTAAGTCTCTTCAAAGACTTCATATAAGCTCCACAACCAAGATTTTCACCAAGATCTCTTGCCAATGATCTAATATATGTACCTTTCGAACATACAAGCTCAAAGGAACAAACTTTATCTCTATATATAATATTTTTAATTTGTTTTATTTCTATCTTTCTTGGTTCTTTATCTATAAACTCTCCTTTTCTAGCGTAGAAATATAAAGGCTTACCCTTGTGCTTCAATGCTGAAAAAAAAGGTGGTTTTTGAAAGGATTCGCCAAGGAAATTTTTAATCTCTCTTTTTATATGATTCTTTGTGCAGCTAACATCACATTCTTTTATAACTTTACCAGTTTCATCATCAGTATCTGTAACGAATCCAAGCTTAATTCTTACAAAATAAGATTTGTCTGAATTCAAAAAATATTGTGAGAATTTAGTTGCCCTATTTACAGCAAGCATCAGTAAGCCTTCTGCTTCAGGATCCAAAGTGCCCAAATGACCTACTTTTTTCAATAAAAAATTTTTTTTAATTCTTTGAACAATATCATTTGATGAAAATCCTTTTTCTTTATTTACAAGCAAAAAGCCATTCATTTCATTTAAGATTTTTTAGAAGTTTTTCAATATTTTCGCTATACTCAATACTTTCATCAAACTTAAATATAATCTTTGGAACTCTTCTTATTTCTATAATTTTTGATAATTTAGACCTAATCATTCCTGAAAGTTTTGAGAGTATATCGTTTCCTATTTTGCTTTCATTCTTTTTAATAGATTTACCAATTACGGTGTAATAAAAATATGCGATTCCAATGTCATCACTAACCTTCACAGCTGTAATATTAATGTTTTGTAATCGTGGATCTTTAACTTGTTGACTTAAGATTAATGAAACTTCTCTTTTGAGTAAATCTGCAATTTTTTCAGGTCTATTGGAAGACATATATTATATTTCCTGAGTTTCTTCCTTTCTATCAAATACCTCTATTTTATCTCCGGGCTTAATGTCTTTGTAGTTTTTAATGCCCATTCCACACTCATTACCATTCTTTACCTCATTGACATCCTCTTTAAACCTTCTCAAAGAATTAAGTTCGCCCTCAAAAATTACAATATCATCTCTTAAAACTCTTACTGGTTTATTTCTTAGAACATTTCCTTCTTCAACATAACATCCTGCAACTTGACCAAATTTTGGAGAATTGAAAACCTCAAGAACTTCGGCTGTTCCAACAATTACTTCTTTTATTATTGGATCTAATAGTCCACTCATTCTTGCTTTTACATCATCTAGAAGCTCATAAATAATACTATGGTAACTAAGTGATATTGATTCAGACTCTATTATCTTTTTAGCAGTATTGTCTGCCCTTACATTAAAACCAATTATTATAGAATCCACTGCAACCGCAAGATTAGCATCAGACTCACTTATACCTCCAACACCACTGGAAACAATCTTTACTTTTGCTTTTTCAGTACCTAATTCATTTAATGCTGCAAGAATTGCTTCACATGTCCCACCAACATCAGTCTTAATGATTACATTTAATACTTTTTTTGCCTCTTGTCCTAAAGTTTCAAAAAGATCTCCCACAGACTCATCTTTCTGTTTAAGCAATTTCTTTTCTTTATCCCTCGTTATCCTATATTCTGCTATTTCTCTTGCTTGTTTCTCATTTTTTACAACTTGAAAGTGATCTCCAGCATTGGGGACTGAATTTAAACCTAAAACCTCTACTGCTGATGATGGCCCTGCTGTTTTGATTTTTAAGCCATCACTGTTTTGAATGCTTTTAATTTTTCCCATTGCATTACCTGATACGACTAAGTCTCCAGTTTTTAAAGTTCCATTTTGGATTAAAAATGTTGCAACTGACCCCCTAAATTTATCTAACTCTGATTCAATTATGGTTCCTTGAGCGGCTCCGTCATGATGAGCTTTCAGTTCTAATATTTCTGCCTCTAATGAAATCCTTTCTAAAAGATCATCAATACCGTCACCATTAAGGGCTGAGACAGGAACCATTTGAATATTTCCACCCCAATCTTCTGGGGTGAGGTCTTTTGCAGCTAAATCACCCTTAACTTTATCAATATCAGCTCCTTCAAGATCAATTTTATTTATTGCAACAACGATTGATACTCCAGCTGCTTTTGCATGACTTATAGCTTCTTCAGTTTGAGGTTTAATACCATCATTTGCTGCAACAACTAAGACAACAATATCAGTCGTATTTGCACCTCTTGCTCTCATAGATGAAAAAGCTGCATGTCCAGGAGTATCTATAAATGTTAAATTTCCTTTTGGTGTCTCAACTTGATAAGCACCAATATGCTGAGTAATTCCTCCAGCTTCTCCGTCAACAACCTTTGTTTTCCTGATATAATCAAGCAATGTCGTTTTTCCATGGTCAACATGACCCATTACAGTTATAACTGGAGATCTTGTTTTGGCTTCATCCTCATAACTTATCAAATTTGCAATATCTTCTTCAAGATTCTCTTTCTTCAGTGCAATTCCATTATGTCCGATTTCTTCTACAACTAATATTGCGGTTTCCTGATCAATAAAGTCATTAATTGTGGCAACAACGCCTAAACTCATTAAATTTTTTACAACTTCCCCGCCCTTAACTGACATTAGTTTTGCAAGATCACCAATCATAATAGTTTCAGGCACTTCAATGTTTTTCTTAATAAATTCCGTTGGGGCTTCAAACTTATGTTGATCGTCAACCGGTGAAATTTCTTTTTTCTTGTAGGCATTTACTGCACTTGAGAGTTGGTCCTTAATGTCAACTCTCTTTTGTGGTGGTGATTCAAAGGATTTTTTACGAACAATTTTCTTTTGGTCTTGTTTTTGTTTTGCTGCAATTTTTAAATGTTGCTCTCTTTTATTTTGCTGTTCTTTTAGTTGCTCTGAAGCAGCCGCTCTCTTTGCTTCAACATTATCTGAATAACTTTTATTTGCTGATGATGAGGAAGAATGCTTGCCTCGAGAGGTTACAGTTACACCAGACTCTGAAGTTACAGATTTTGCAGAGGGGGACTTTGTACCTTTTAAAGATTTTAGAAGAGCTTGTTTATCCGAAGGTGTAATTTCATCAGAATCTTTAGAATGGCTCAAACCTGCTTTCTGCATTCTGTCTATCAGAACTGTCTCTGAGATTTTTAGGGTCTTTGCAAAATCTTTTACGGTTAATTTCAAAATATTTCTCTTCTACTTAAACCAATGTTCTCTAGCTTTCATTATCATTGATGAAGCATCATCATTTGAAAGGTCGATAATTTCTTGAAGTTCATCAATTGACAGTTCAGCAATATCATCTTTATTTTTTATACCTCTTATCGAAAGTTTTTGAATATTTTCTTCACTAAGATTTAATCCCTCTAAAGATTCTACATTTTCTTCTTCTTCCTCAACTGCTCCCATTGCCTCTAGAAGAGCAGAATCTTCTGCTGATGACTTGATTCTATTAATCTCTTCCTCGGAATCAATAAAATCTTTAAAAATCTCATTATCTGCATAGGCGATATCATCAAAGGTTGAAAAACCTGCTGCAATTATTTTTTCTGCAATAATGTCTTTAATATCCAAACTTGATATGATTTTTGCTAAAAATTCTGTTTCATCAACTTTTACCTTTGCTTCTGCCTCTTCACTACTTACTATGTTTAAATCCCAACCAACCAATTTTGAGGCAAGTCTTATATTTTGGCCTCTAGCACCAATTGCAAGTGCTAGATTGTCCTCATTTACAGCAATGTCCATTGATCTTGAATCTTCGTCCATAACGATTGATTCTACTTTGGCAGGCGAAAGAGCGTTTATAACTAATTGAGCCGGATTATCATCATATATGATGATATCGATTCTTTCATTTCCCAATTCTGAAGATACAGCTTGTACTCTTGATCCTCTCATACCGACACATGCACCAACTGGATCTATTCTCCCATCATTGGTTTTAACTGCTATTTTTGATCTTGAACCAGGATCTCTTGCAACTCCTCTAATTTCAATAACATCTTCATTTATTTCAGGCACTTCAATGCTAAATAATTCAGTAACCATTTCGGGACAAGATCTGTTTAAAATTAATTGTTGCCCTCTTCCTTCGATCTCTATAATCTGAAGAACTGCTCTAATTCTATCGTTGATCTTATAAATCTCTCCAGGCATTAATTTATCTCTTGGTAGTATGGCTTCTGCCTCATTCGTAATATCAACAATAATATTGTCTCTTGTAACTCTTTTTACCGAACCGGAAACAAGTTTATTATTTTTAGACTTAAATTGATTTACTACTTTTTCACGCTCTGCTTCTCTAACCTTTTGCATCATTACCTGTCTTGCGGCTTGAGTCTCAATTCTTCCAAAAACAATGTTCTCTTGTTCCTTAGAAAATATTTCACCAATCTCTAAATTACTATCATTCGGAGAAACATGTGTTTCTTGATGAAATTCCTCATTTCCATCATCAAAAACTAACCAGTTTCTATAAGTGCTGTACTCACCCGTTTCTCTATCAATCATTACATGTAAGTCTGCATCTTCATGAAAATGTCTTTGAGAAGCAGAAGCAATTGCAACTTCAATAGCTTTAAATAATGTATCTTTATCTAAACCTTTTTCAGTTGATACAGAATCAACAACCGCTAAAATTTCAATACTTTGCATGATTTTTTTCCTTCATTAATTCATTATAATTTGGTTTTAACTTGCATAAATCAATATCTGAGAATTTAAATTTCATAAAGTCCTTTTTAACATCAACAGAAAAGTGAATCTCATCGCATTCTATAAGTTTTCCATTAAATTTTCTTGTTCCATTAATAATCTCTTTTGTTTTAAATTCTAGTTCATTTCCGATAAAGTCTTTCAATTGACTTATATTAAAAAACTTTCTATCAATACCTGGTGTTGACACTTCTAATATATAATCATTTCCCAAGTTCATATCTAATGAAGGTTCATAATTTAGATCTTTAGATACATTCTCGCAATCTGTAATATCAATATCTTTATTTGAGTCAATATAAACTCTCAATTTAATTCTTTTTTTTCCTCTTAGTATTTCAATACCCCATAACTTACAGTTGTTTCTCTTTACAACTGGTTCGATAATATTTTTAAAATCCTCTTTATTCATTTTTCATACAAAAAAAGGGCCTATGCCCCACAAAATATTATATAACTGTGGTAGCGGGGGCTGGATTTGAACCAACGACCTTCGGGTTATGAGCCCGACGAGCTACCAGACTGCTCCACCCCGCAACGCAGCGAACATGAAGTTTATGAAAGTAACACAGATTGGTCAAGTGAAATTTATATTAGATATGCTAGAAAATTGTTATAATTTCGGTCTTTTGCCGAAGTGGTGGAATTGGTAGACACGCTAGCTTGAGGGGCTAGTGAGTGAAAACTCGTGCGGGTTCAAGTCCCGCTTTCGGCACCAGCAAATTACTCTACTGGTATTTCCTCTAGAGGTTCTTCCTCAATTACTTCTTCGATAACTGGAAGCTCAAAAATATTTTCTGTATTTTCGTTTTTTAATAAGAATGCCAAAAGAAATGACATAATCAGCCACAAGGCAACTATTACATATGTTAACTTTCCTAGAAAATTTGAAGGCCCTAATGCTCCAAACATAGAATTAGATGAGCCTCCTCCAAATGCTGATCCTAAATCAGATCCTTTTCCTTGTTGAAGAAGCACGATAGCAATTATAATTACTGCTGAGATAACACATAAAATTGTTAAAATAATGATCATTGTTATTTCATTCCATTTTTAATATTTACTATTTTTGCAAATGATGCTCCGTCTAAAGATGCTCCTCCAATCAGAGCTCCATCAACAAATTCCTCACTAAAAAACTGTTTCGCATTTTTTTCAGAAACACTTCCACCATATAAAACTTTAGGATTAAGAGAGTTTAATGACAAGGATTGTACAACATCTTTAATAAATTTATGGATTTCATTTACATCTTTTGGATTTGGTGTTTTTCCAGTACCTATAGCCCATACTGGCTCATACGCAATAGTTGTTCCTTCAGAAATACTTTCATTTTCAAAAATCCTAAGCTGTTTTTCAATCATTTCTTTAGTATTTGCTAGTGAATTCTCTCCCTCAGTCTCGCCAACACATAAAATAGGATTTATCTTATTTTGGAAACATTCCACTACCTTATCTTTTATAATCTGGTTATCCTCTTTATAAAATAATCTTCTTTCTGAGTGACCCACGATACAAAATTTATCAACGTTCATTTCTATTAATAATTCACCGGAGATTGCGCCAGTATGTTTTCTTGTCATTCCAGCAATGTCTTGTGAACATAGAAAAATGTTTATGTTATTTTTACTAATTTTATCTGAGAGTTCGTTAAAAAAAACTGAAGGCGGTGCAATTAAAATAAGACAAGAATTGTCTAATTGGATATCTTTTTCATTTAAATATGAGCGCACCCACTCATCTAGCATGGCTCTGCTTCCATTACACTTCCAATTAGCAACAATCATTTATGTTTTTGATATAATCATATTTTTAATGTCTTTGGCATATTTTTTGGCTATATTTTTTTCACTCGATTCAACCATAATTCGGATTTTTGCTTCTGTTCCAGAAGGCCTTACTAATACTCTTCCAACAGTAATATCTGATTCAATTTCTTTTAAAAAAGATATTATGTCTTTATCGTTAATTACATCTTTATTTGAGACTGCAAGAGAGCTATTGATTTGAGGTATTTTTATAAAGTTCGATAGAACTTCAGAAGCCTTTTTATCAAGAATCATTAAAGATGAAATTACTTTAAGGGCTGCAACAGTTCCATCTCCTGTGCTAACTAGATCTTTACAGATTATATGACCAGACGTTTCACCGCCAAGCAGCCATCCCTTTTTTGTTAACATTTCACTTACGTACTTATCCCCAACATTAGCTCTTACAAATTTATAACCAAGCTTTTGGATGCTCTGCTCTAGTCCTATGTTACTCATAATAGTGCCTACAACTCCCGACCATTGGCCAGTTCTTTTAGGATTAGAAAAAGCAAGAATGTATAAGAGGTCATCTCCATCAAGAATATTTCCTTTTTCATCTACTATGATGACTCTGTCACCATCACCGTCCAAAGAAATACCATAATCAGCTCTATGCTTTATTACAGCATCTTTAATTATTTGAGGGTTTGTAGATCCACAGTCTTGATTTATGTTATAACCATCAGGTTTGTTACCTATTATTATAACTTCTGCTCCTAATTCTTTAAATATTTCTGGACTAACTTTATAGCATGCCCCATTTGCACAATCTATTACAATTCTTAGAGAGGAAAAAGAAATATCAGAGGGAACTGTTGATTTACAAAACTCAACATATCTTGGTCCAGATTCATCAAATCTGTATGCCTTTCCTATTTTTGATGTTTCTACTGGAAGTAATTTTGACTTGAGATACTTTTCAATTCTTTTTTCTATATCTCTAGAAATTTTTTCTCCATCTTCATTAAAGATTTTAATTCCATTATCTAAAAAATCATTATGAGATGCGCTAATCACAACTCCAAACTGTTTGCGCAATGTTTTTGTCAAATACGCAACACCAGGAGTTGGTAATGGTCCAAGCAAACGAACATTTATCCCTGCAGCTATAAATCCAGCTTGAAGAGCAGACTCAAGCATATACCCAGATATTCTTGTGTCTTTGCCTATTACAGCAGTATTCCAGCCAAGCTCTTTCATGACTGTGCCAGTAGCATGCCCAATTTTTAAACAAGCCTCAGGTGTTATAACATTCTCGACGGGCCCCCTGAAACCATCGGTGCCAAATTTTAAATCCATTACAAGGGATTATAACTCTTCTGCAGCACCTTTTATTGATGTTTTTTTATTAGGCTTACCTTTTGGTTTATCATCATCAGACCAACCTTTTGGTTCCCTAGGAACTGCACCAGCCATGATATCATCAATTTGAGGAGCATCAATTGTTTCATACTTTAGAAGTGCATCAGCCATAACATTAAGTTTGTCTAAGTTTTCTTTAAGCAATTTTTCAGCTCTTTTATAGCACGAATCAATTATGGATTTTACTTCCGAGTCAATCAATTTTGAGGTTTGATCGCTTCTAATTGGAGCAGGATTTGAAACAGATCTACCTAGGAATGGACTGCCTTCATCTTCTCCATATTTAATTGTTCCTAGTGCATCAGAAAAACCCCATTTAGTTACCATATTTGTAGCTATTCCTGTCGCCACCTCAATGTCATTTGAAGCACCAGTTGTAATACCTTGGTTACCATTGATAATACTTTCTGCAATTCTTCCACCAAATAAAGTTGTTATTCTACCAAGAAGATACTCTTTACTTTGCATGTAAGTATCTTCCTCAGGCAGAAACATTGTTACTCCTAATGCTCTACCTCTTGGAATTATAGTTACTTTATATACCGGATCATGAGTTGGACATAACCTACCAACAATAGCGTGCCCAGCTTCATGATAAGCAGTAATTCTTTTTTGTTCTTCACTCAATATCATTGACTTTCTTTCAGCACCCATCATAATTTTATCCTTTGCTAAATCTAGATGAGACTGATCAATTTTTTTATCAGAGTATCTAGCTGCGAATAGTGCAGCCTCATTAATGAGGTTTGCTAGGTCAGCTCCGGAAAATCCAGGAGTACCTCTTGCAATTACAAGTGGATCTACGTCTGAGGCAAGTGGAACCTTCCTCATATGAACCTTTAGAATAGCTTCTCTACCTCTTATGTCAGGTAAATCTACTACAACCTGCCTGTCGAATCTTCCAGGCCTTAGAAGCGCTGGATCAAGAACATCTGGTCTATTGGTGGCAGCTATTACGATTACGCCATCATTTCCTTCAAATCCATCCATTTCAACAAGTAACTGATTGAGAGTTTGTTCTCTTTCATCATGACCTCCACCAAGGCCCGCTCCTCTGTGTCTACCAACAGCATCTATTTCATCAATAAATACAATACAGGGAGATTGTTTTTTAGCTTGTTCAAACATATCTCTAACTCTTGAAGCACCTACACCCACGAACATCTCGACAAAGTCAGATCCAGATATTGTGAAAAATGGAACTTTGGCTTCACCAGCTACAGCTCTTGCAATTAAAGTTTTTCCTGTTCCTGGAGGCCCAACCATTAAAACACCTCTGGGTATTTTTCCACCTAACTTTTGAAATTTTGTTGGATCTTTAAGAAAGTCAACTAATTCTTGAACATCTTGTTTTGCTTCTTCGCATCCAGCAACATCCTTAAATGTTGTCTTAACTTTTCCGCCCTCCATAAGCTTAGCTTTACTTCTACCAAAAGACATTGGTCCACCTTTCCCCGATATGCCGCCCTGCATTTGACGCATGAAGAAGAAAAATATTGCTAATAAAAGAATAATTGGAAAAGCGCCAACTAGGAGCTGAGAAAAAATTGAGGGCTGCTCTATTTTTTCATACTCTGCAATAATTCCATTTGATTCTATTGCATTCTCTAAAACTTCATCTCTTTTAAATATAGGATGAGTAGTCTCAAATTTTGAGCCATCTAAACGATCTCCAATAATTGTCATTTGATCGCCTTTATACACGACTTTTGCAATTCTATCCGACAAGACTTCTTGTTTAAATTGACTATAACTAATCTGTTCTCTTGCAGAAGAATTTTCAAAATTATTGAATACATAAATCATAAGTGATCCCAAGACCACCCATACAACTAAATTTCTAACAAAACTACTCATAAATTACTTCACTCCATAAAGGTATATTTCACCTGATTGTTTTTTTGATGCAGCTGGTTTATAAGTTTGAACTAAGTTATATGATAATTCCATATTTTTCCTTAAAGTTTTTAAGTTATTATTTTGAAAAGTTTTCATAATAAATGAGCCGCCATTATTTAAATAGTTAAATGCCACATCTTTAGTTAAGATGTTTAATACTAAAATATTTTCTAAATCAGTTGCACTTATACCCGTCAAGTTTGGGGCTATATCAGAAATTACAAGATCAAACTGTCCTTTTAGTTGATTTATATTTTTAATCAAATGAATGTTTTCAATACTTTCTTTATAAAAATTTACTCCTTCAATTTTTTCCATATCTAAAATATCAATTGCAAAGACTCTCGAATTATTATATTTCTTTACAATTAATTGCGACCACCCTCCAGGAGAAGAGCCAAGATCTAAAACATTAATAATGTTTTTAAGTCTAGTTTTCTTTAATATTTCTTCTAATTTGAAGACAGCACGTGAACGAAAACCCATATCTTTTGCTTTTTGTGTCCAATTATCTGACTGCATTGAGTTATATATGTTTTACCTCTAAAATTTCGAGGTTAATGCCTCCTGAAGGAGTTTTGATTAAAACTTCATCATCAACATGTTTTCCTAGAAGTCCTTTTGCTATAGGTGTTTCAATTGAAATTTCGCCCTTATCAGGATCTGATTCAAGATTTCCAACAATTTTATAGACAATGTCTTTATCTTCATTAAGATCATAAACTTTTACAGTAGATCCAAAAATTACTCTTCCAGTTTCTGGAATCTTAGTAACATCAATTACTTGAGCATTTGCTAAAGCATTTTCCATGTCATTAATTTTTGCTTCGATTATACCTTGGAGTTCCTTTGCCGCGTGATACTCTGCATTTTCTTTTAAGTCTCCATGTGCCCTTGCTTCAGCAATAGCTTGAGAAATTTCAGGTCTTTCAACAAATTTAAGATTTGAAAGTTTTTCTTTAATCAAAATTTCTCCCTCTTTTGTCAGTGGTATTCTACTCATTATTTTATTATATCAATTAGAGAAGATTTATTTCTTGAAGGGTGTTGAAAGTCCAATTTTCTTCATGACTTTTAAAAGCATCTAGTATTGCAAATGCTCCAAACATTGTTGTGGTACAAAAAATTTTATTCCTCAAAGCACTTTGCCTAATGGATGCAGAGTCTTCAATTGATTGAGATCCTTCAGTGGTATTAATAACTAAATCAATCTCATTATTTAATAAACTATCAACAATATGGGGCCTGCCTTCTGTAACCTTGTTGATAGTTTCTGCGTGATATCCTAATTCTTCAATATATTTTGAGGTTCCAGAGGTAGCTACAATTTTGAATCCAGCATCAATTATTTCTGGAACAAATTTATCAAGATACTTTTTATCAGTTGATTTAACACTAATAAATACCTTCCCAGATCTTCTCAATAATTTATTCGCACCAAGTTGAGCTTTTGCATAAGCCTCTCCAAAATCTTTTCCAATACCCATAACCTCTCCTGTGGACTTCATTTCAGGCCCAAGTATAGGATCAGCATGAGGGAATTTATCAAAAGGCATAACAGCCTCCTTAACAAAAAATAAATTTTTAGGAAGATTTGCTATAAACTTCTGGTCATTTAAGCTTTTTCCTATCATAGCTTTAGATGCAACTTTTGCTAGAGAATTACCTATAGCTTTTGAAATAAATGGAACAGTTCTTGATGCTCTTGGATTAACTTCAATTATATAAACTTCATCATCTTTTATTGCAAATTGAATATTCATTAAACCTTTTATCTTTAATTCATTGGCAATATTAGAGGCTTGGTCTTTCATTTTTTTTTGAACTGATTTTGATAGGCTATATGGTGGTAAGGAACATGCAGAATCGCCAGAATGAATACCAGCTTGTTCAATGTGTTGAAGTATTCCACCAATTTCAATATTTTTTCCGTCTGATACAACATCGACATCAACTTCAATTGCATCAGTCAGATAACTATCTAACAAAATCGGTTTACTATTAGAAACTTCAACAGCTTCATTTAAATATTTCTCTAATTCTTTAACATTATTTACTAGTTGCATTGCTCTTCCGCCAAGAACATATGATGGTCTTACGACAGTTGGAAAACCAATATCTATTGATTTCTTAAGAGCCTCTTTTACATTTTTAGCAGTAGCATTTTTAGGTTGTTTTAAGTTTAGCTTTATAACAAGCTCCTGAAATCTTTCTCGATCTTCAGATCGATCAATTGCATCGACATTTGTTCCTAAAATATTTACATTATTTTTAGATAAAGTGTTAGCAAGCTTCAGTGGAGTTTGTCCACCAAACTGAATTATTACTCCATCAGGTTTTTCTAAATCTATGATATCTAATATTTTTTCTGATGTTATTGGCTCAAAATATAATCTGTTAGAGATATCATAATCTGTTGAAACAGTTTCAGGATTGCAATTTACCATTATTGATTCATATCCTTCCTCTTGCATTGCAAGTGAAGCATGAACACAACAATAATCAAACTCTATACCTTGGCCAATTCTGTTCGGACCACTACCAATGACAATTATTTTCTTATTTGAAGTTGGCTTACTCTCACACTTTCCTCCATATGATGAATACATATAACATGTTGAAGTAGCAAACTCTGCTGCGCATGTATCTACTCTTCTAAAAATAGGCTCTACATTATATTTTTTTCTACAGAGTCTTATTCGGTTTTCTGTTACTCCCATTATTTGAGCAATTCTGCTATCGGAAAATCCTTTTTCCTTTAAATTTTGAAGATTTTTTTTACTTAAGTCTCCAATATCAAGCGTTCTAATTCTTTCCTCTATATTAATTAGTTCATGTATTTGGTCTAAAAACCAATTATCAATTTTTGTAAGAGAATAAATTTTTTCAATCTCCCAACCCTTTCGAATTGCTTCTGCAATATAAAAAATCCTTTTGGGTCCCGGTATTGTCATTTCACTCTTAATTTCTTCGTCTGATGGAAATTTTTTATCTTTATATACAGAATTTAAGCCATTTAAGCCCTCCTCCAAACTACATAAAGCTTTTTGAAATGATTCTTGGAAATTAGATCCAATTGACATTACCTCTCCTACAGACTTCATCTGAGTTGTTAATTTTGAGCTTGCTTGTGGAAATTTTTCAAAAGCAAATTTAGGTATTTTTGTAACAATGTAATCGATACTTGGCTCAAAAGAGGCAGGTGTTAGACCTTTAGTGATGTCATTTTTAAGCTCATCTAATGTATAGCCAACTGAAAGCAATGCTGCCACTTTAGCAATTGGAAAGCCAGTTGCTTTTGAAGCAAGTGCAGAAGATCTACTTACCCGTGGATTCATCTCAATTACAACCATTTTTCCATTTTTAGGATTTACAGCGAATTGAACATTTGATCCTCCGGTTTCAACACCAATTTCCCTTAAAATTTTAAAAGAAGCATTTCTCATTATTTGATACTCTTTATCTGTAAGTGTTTGAGCTGGAGCTATGGTAGTTGAATCACCTGTATGAATTCCCATAGGGTCTAGATTTTCAATTGAACAAACAATTATGCAGTTATCTTCACAATCTCTTACAACCTCCATCTCATATTCTTTCCAACCAATAAGAGATTCATCAATTAAAAGTTCATTTGTAGGAGACAGCTCTAAACCCTTTTCACAAATCGTTTTAAACTCAGCTATATTGTAAGCAATACCACCTCCAGTACCACCCATTGTAAAAGAAGGCCTTATAATACAAGGGAAACCAATTCTTTTTTGAACTGCCATTGCATCTATCATTGTATGCGCTATTCCTGATGCAGGTGTTTCTAAACCAATTAATTTCATTGTTTCATCAAAAAGTTGTCTATCTTCTGCCTTGTCTATGGCTTTTCTGTTTGCGCCGATCAAAAAAACATCAAATTTTTCCAATACTCCCTCTTTATCTAGTGTTAGCGCTGCATTTAGAGCAGTTTGTCCTCCCATAGTTGGCAAAATTGCATCAGGTCTTTCCTTTTCAATTATTTTTTCAATAGACTTCCAATGAATTGGTTCTATATAAGTTGCATCTGCCAATAGCGGATCTGTCATGATTGTAGCTGGATTAGAATTTACTAATATTACTCTGAATCCTTCTTCTTTTAGTGCCTTACAGGCTTGAGCACCTGAATAATCGAATTCACATGCTTGTCCAATAATAATTGGTCCAGCTCCAATTATTAGAATTGACGAGATGTCTTTACGTTTTGGCATATTCTTCTATCATAGTGCTAAACTTTTTAAACAAAATTTGAATCTCCTGTGGTCCTGGACTTGCCTCAGGGTGACCTTGAAAGCTAAATGCAGGAGATTTAATAAATTCAATTCCTTGAAGAGATTTATCAAATAATGAAATATGTGTAACTTTTATATGTGATGGCAAAGTTTTTTCATCTACAGCAAAACCATGATTTTGGCTAGTTATAAAAACATTTCCTGATTCAACATCTTGTACAGGATGATTTGCACCGTGATGACCAAATTTCATTTTGAATGTTTTTGCCCCACCAGCTAATGCTAATAATTGATGGCCAAGACAAATACCAAAAATAGGGATTTTCTTTTCTAGGAACTTTTTAATATTTCTTATTGCGTAATCACAAGGCTCTGGATCACCCGGACCATTTGATAAAAATATACCTTGTGGATTAGATTTCATTATCTTCTCAAAAGGTGTTTTTGCATTTACTACTCTAACTTCACCAACATGCTCTGATAAAAGTCTTAATATATTTTCTTTTATTCCATAATCATAAGCTACTACTGAGTATGAATTTTTAGATTTTTTCACTTCAGGCCAAATGCCTTCATTCCATTTGTAATCATCTTCAGTTGATACCACCTTTGCTAAATCCATTCCTTTTAAACCTCCAAATTCTTTTGCTTTTTTAACAGCTTCTTCAGCAGAAATCTTTGAAAGTGATCCAATACATGAATTCATTGCACCATTCTCTCTAAGTAAAGACGTTATCTCTCTTGTATCAACATCTGAAATTGCAATAATCTCATTTTTAATGCAAAAATCTTCAAGTGAATTCTCTGATCTCCAATTACTTGGACTATTACAGAAATTTTTTACAACAATACCTGATGCGTGAATCTTTTCTGATTCACTATCTTCCTTATTGATTCCTGTATTTCCAATGTGAGGATGAGTAAAAGTAATAATTTGTTTTTTATAGGATGGATCTGTAATAATTTCTTGATACCCTGTCATTGATGTATTGAATACTAGTTCACCTACATCAAACTTTTCTTTTCCAAAACCCTCTCCATAGAATAAACTACCATCTTCAAATGCTAGTACTGCTTTAAATGACACTAAAAATTCACCATAATAAGGATTCTATAAAATAAAGATTTATGGATACTATTAAAAGAATTTTTTTGATTTAATGAGCTAAAATTACATGCTGACATTAAAATTGTACTTTATAGATTAAGTTAACTGTTGTCTAGATATAAATGAAAAAAAATGAATATATCAATAAAAACTCTTGAAGAAATTAAGAAAATGAGGATTGCAGGAAAATTAGCTGCTGAAGTGCTTGAAATGATCACTCCTCATGTTTTGCCTGGAATATCCACAGAGAAATTAGATCAATTATGTAATGAATATATTATTAACGTTCAAAAGGCTGTCCCTGCGAATGTAGGATATAAAGGTTACGAAAAGACTATTTGTGCAAGTCTTAATAACGTAATTTGTCATGGTATTCCAAATGAAAAAAAAATACTTAAAGATGGAGATATTCTTAATATTGATGTCACCGTAATAAAGAATGGTTGGCATGGAGATACATCTAAGATGTTCCTTGTTGGTAAATGTGCTCCTCATAATGAAAGATTAGTTAAAGTCACACAAGAGTGTCTTTACAAAGGAATTGAGGTTGTCAAACCAGGTGCACATCTTGGTGATATTGGTCATGCCATACAGACACATGCTGAAAAGAATTACTACAGTGTTGTAGAAGATTATTGCGGGCATGGTATTGGTAGTGTATATCATGAAGAACCTCAAATTCTTCATTATGGAAATAAGGGTGAAGGTCTCGAATTAAAAGAAGGTATGTGTTTCACAATTGAGCCAATGATCAATCAGGGAACTAAATATACAAAAACTCTCAAGGATGGATGGACGGTTGAGACAAAAGATGGAAGAAATTCAGCACAATGGGAGCATACGTTGACTGTTACAAAGAATGGATGTGAAATTCTTACTAAAAGAAATGATGAACACCAATGAAACAAAATTTAAGTTCTTTAGAAGACAAATTTATTAAAAATTTTTCAAGGATATACTCCAAACCATCTAAAATTAATAAATATTTAAAGAAATGCTCTAATCAGATTGAACATAATATAAGTAAAAATTTTAAGCTTTTTGGTCTAAAAGATGATTTTGTAATATACGCTAATGGTGGGTTTGGAAGACAAGAGATGTTTCCGTCTTCTGATGTGGATATATCAATAATCGAGACAAATAATGTAAAAGATTATAGGAACATCGAAAAATTTATAACTTTTCTTTGGGACGAAGGTTATAAAGTAGGTCATTCAGTAAGGTCAATAAATGATGTAAAAAAAATTGCCAAGAAAGATATTAAAGAATTTACATCATATCTCACAAGAAAAGCTATTATTTCTAATCAGTCTATCGATAATAAAATATCTAAAGCCTTGACAAAATTATGGAGTAAAAAAAATTTTTACAAAAAAAAATTAACTGAACAACAAAATCGATACAAGCAATATAACTCTACTGCATTCAACTTAGAACCAGATTTAAAAGAATCGCCAGGAACATTGAGAGATTTTCATACAGCCTTATGGATACTTCAACATTGTTATGAATTGAAAACTATAAACGATATTAAAAACTCAAATGAACTCAACGACATTTTCTTAGAAACAGTAAAATCATATAATTTTGTAAAATCACTGAGATTTGCAACTAATATTATATCCAATAAAAATAGGCTTGATTTTGAAACGCAAATAGAAATTTCAAAATATGCAAAATTAAATAAGAAAACAAAAAAAATGTCAGTTGAAGCGATGATGAAACATTTTTATGAAAATGCGTCAGTTTTATCATATTTTAATGAAATAGTTTTTGAAAAGTTTAACGAAAAAAAAGACGTTATTTCTTTAAAAAAAATAAATGGGATATACAAAGATAAAAATAAAATTGGAATCCGAAACACTAATTTAAATAAAAAAAAACAATATATATTTGAAATTTTCTTACAGATTGGTAAAACAAAAAAAATAACTTCAATTGATACTAAAACAAAATCTTTAATTAAATCAAAATTAGGTCTTATTGATTGTAATTTTAGAAAAGATCCTTTATACGCTAATCAATTTAAAGAAATTTTAAGATCAAAATATAATCTTTCATCAATACTCAAAACTATGAAAAATCTTGGCGTTCTCCAAGCATACATACCTGAATTTTCAGATGTTATTGGTCAAATGCAATTTGATCTATTTCATGTTTATACAGTAGATGAACACACATTTAAGGTTGTTCGCAATATGAGACAAATGCTTCTTTATAAAACAAAAAATTTAGAATTTGAGCATGAGTTAATAAATAAAATTAACAAAATTGAAATTTTATATATTGCAGGTATTTTTCATGATCTCGGAAAAGGAAAGGGAGGAAATCACTCAAAAATTGGGGCTAAAATGAGTTTAAATTTTGCAAAAAGACTTGGCATGTCATCAACAGACTCAAATTTAATATCGTGGTTGGTAGAAAAACATTTAATAATGTCATCTATTTCTCAAAAAGAAGATATCACAGATCCAGAAACCATTGATAAGTTTACTCAAAATGTTGGACAGGCTGAAAAACTTGATTATTTATACTTATTAACAGTTAATGACATTAGAGCAACTAATCCAAATCTCTGGAATGGATGGAAGCATCAACTTTTAAAAGATTTATACATACAAGCAAGAAGAAAATTAAATAGAGATCCTCTAGGAGCGTCAATTGAGATTGCAAAGAATAGAAAAGAAAATATTCTGAATAAGTTGAAGCAACAAGGTGCCTCTAATTTGAATCATTATCTATTTCAACTAAATGACAACTATTTTAATAAGCATGATAGTGAATCTTTAGAATGGCAAATTGATTTAATTCTTAAAAGTAAAAATAGAGATCTTGTTATAGGATGCAAAAGAAAATTTGATAAGATCATTGAAATATTTGTAAAAGCAGATAATTTTAAGGGTCTTTTCTTAAAATTAACACAAACTCTTGAGAAATCTGGTCTTGAGATTATCGATGCAAGCATATTTTCATCTACAGATGACTCCTTTGCTGCTAATACTTTCATGACAAAATACTCTTATCATGACAGAAAGCTTACTAAAACAGACTTAAAAGATTTATCCAAAAAAATAGAAAGAAATTTTAATAAAAAAGATGGGCATGAAGATTCATTCAAAACTATGAAAAATGACTTTAAATTTGAAAAAAATAATATTATTTCAAGCTCAATTAATACTGAAAAAGGTTTTAATGTAATAACAATTGAAACAATTAATAGAAATGGATTATTAAAAGATATAGCCAAAGTATTTTTTCAAAATAAAGTTTCTATTTCATCTGCAAGAATTAATACCCTAGGAGAGAGAGTTGAGGACTCTTTTGAAATATGTACATATGAAAAAAATCTCGTTTCAAGTAGAAGAATAAATAAAATTGAAAAAGCATTAAAAAAAATACTATAAAATAAATTATTTAAAACTATAATCTCCCCATGAAAACAATTTGTAAAGGTATTTCAAATCATTCTCAAAAAGGAGAAGTGCTTGATATGCATTTTTCAAGCATAAAGTTTAATGGAAAAGAAATAGAAAATAATCTTTTTAAATTAAATAATGATAATCAAAAATTATTTGAAATATCTTTTAATGAAGATACTCTTAATGATCCTATAAAAGATATTCGAGATGCTTATCTTAAATTACATCTTCTTTCTCATAAATTTGTTTTACCAAATACAATTAATTTAGAAGGATTATTCACTATCTTGCCTAATATTGTCTGGACCAATCAAGGCCCAATTGCTCTTGAAGAAATTGATGCAAGACTTAATGAATCTAAATTTCATGGAAATAATTTATACATAAGATCAATTGATAAATTTCCATGCTTTACCGACTATGTAATTCCCAAAAAAGTAAGAATTGCAGATTCATCTAGAGTTAGGTTGGGTGCATATCTTGGTGAAGGAACAACAATAATGCATGAGGGATTTGTTAATTTCAATGCAGGCACTCTTGGAAAAGCTATGATAGAAGGTAGAATCTCTTCAGGTGTAGTTGTTGGTAATAATTCTGATTTAGGAGGTGGATCAAGCACCATGGGAACATTGTCCGGAGGGAATGATGTAAAAATTTCAATTGGAGAAAATTGTTTACTTGGTGCAAATTCTGGAATTGGGATATCTTTAGGAGATAATTGTACTGTTGAAGCTGGCTTATATATTACTGCAGGTACAAAAGTTACAATTAATGAAAATAATAATACAAAACTCGTTAAAGCTTCTAATCTTTCAGGTTTGTCAAACCTTTTATTTTATAGAGACTCAACTAATGGAATGGTGGTTGCAAAAGATAACATAAAGGTTTCAGAATTAAATGAGGCTCTTCATAAAAATGATTGAGCTACTTCAAAATCTTATTCAAATTAAATCAATTTCACCAAAAGATATGGGTTGTTTTGATCTTATAGAAAAAGAGCTAAAAAAATCAAACTTTAATTGTGAAAGAATTAATTATCAAAATATTGAAAACTTATATGCAACTGTTGGTACCACAGGAAAACTATTTTGTTTTTTAGGTCATACAGATGTCGTCCCAAGTGGTCCTGAAGACAAATGGAAATATCCTCCTTTTTCAGCAACAATTGAGGGAGATACGCTTTATGGAAGAGGAACTGCAGACATGAAAGCATCTGTTTCAGCCTTTATTGAGTCTGCGAATGAATTTATAAGTGAAGTTGATAAGCTTAATTTTAGATTAGCAATTTTGCTAACCTCAAATGAGGAAGGTACCTCAAAAGACGGATTTATCGATAAAATCATAGATAAAATGATTAGAGATAATGAGATTATAGATTTCTGTCTAGTTGGTGAGCCAACATCAAGTGAAAAAGTTGCTGATTGTGCAAGAATTGGTAGACGAGGCTCTTTAGGAGGATGTCTAAAAATTTTTGGTAAACAGGGGCATGTTGCTTATCCTGAGAAAGTTATAAATCCAATATTATTGTCAGGTGAGTTAATTTCAAAACTCAAAAACAAAGTTTGGGATAATGGTAACGAGGCTTTTGATCCAACTGGTTTTCAAATATCAAATATAAAATCAGGAGCAGGAGCTCATAATGTTGTTCCCGGTGAGCTTGAGATGACATTTAATTTTAGATTTTCTACAGAATCAACTGAAGATAGTCTTAAATCTGATTTTGAATCAATATTAAAAAATCTTGGGCTAGACTATGATTTAAGTTGGGACTTAAATGGAAATCCATATTATACAAAAGATCATTTTTTTAAAGATATTGTATGCTCTTCATCAGAGGAAGTAACTGGATATAGGCCTGAATTGAATGCTAAAGGTGGAACATCAGACGGTCGTTTTGTAGCAGCAATGAATACTGAAATTGTTGAGCTTGGACCTGTAAATAAATCTATTCATCAAATTGATGAACATGTAAGTATCGATGAACTATGGACATTAAAGGATATTTACAAAAAGATATTAATCAATTTGAATCAAAGTCTTTAGTTTTTTTCTTTCTATTATATTTTGTTTTGTCTTTATGAGTTTTTGGTTTATGGAATTTATCCATATTCTTTTTAACAGGATTTCTTTTTTCTTTAGCTGGTGCCATGCATTAATTTTTTTAGAATAGGAGTTAGTAAAGCTAAGAATATCCCACAAGCAATTGCAATCAAACCAACATCGGTATAAACATCCATAAAAGATTGTTTTTGAGCAAGATTAAAAATGTCATTTGAAACCTCAGACGATTCTGATGCTGTTGCTCTTGCAATTAATCCTGCAACATAATTGCCAGCTGCTGATGCAAAAAACCACATTCCCATCATGAATCCAACAATTCTTTGAGGTGATAATTTAGTAACTGAAGATAATCCAACAGGCGATAAACATAACTCTCCTAAGGTATGTAAGAGATAAATCAATATTATCCAAAAGATTCCTGTCTGAAGACCCTGAGAAGAACTCATACCATAAACCAAAGCTAAAAAACCTAGTCCAACAAAAATAATACCAATTGAAAATTTAATTGGTGTTGATGGCTCCATATTTCTCTTTGCAAGAGTTATCCAAAGCATTGCAAATAAAGGCGCTATGGTAAAAATAAAGCCAGCATTTAAAGATTGAAACATGGATGCTGGTACTTCCCAACCGAACATTACTCTGTTTACTCCTCTATCTGTAAGAATATTTAAAGATGATCCTGCTTGTTCAAAAAGCGCCCAAAAAATTAAAGAAAATAATATCAATATTCCCACAACTATTAACCGATCTCGCTCATCAGGAGCACATCTAAATAATGCATATAATAACCATGCTCCTATAAAAACAGCTCCAAAACCACCCAGAAGTTGACCAACTAATTGAGAATTCTGAACTAAAAACCAAGTAACCAAAACCATAAAAATACCTGAAATATAAGCCCAATACTCATAGCTGATTCCATGCATCTTTTGAAGAAATTTGTTTGATGGTGGCTCTGCAAGACCTTCAAGATATTTTTGGCCCCATAAGAAAATAATTAATCCAAATAACATTCCAATTCCAGCAGCACCAAACCCATAAGCCCATCCAACTTGCTCTCCTAGATAACCACATAGAAGAGTTGCAGTAAAAGCTCCAATATTTATGCCCATGTAAAAAATAGTAAAGCCTGAATCTCTTCTTGGATCACCCTCTTCATACAATGCGCCAACCATGGTAGAAATATTTGGTTTTAAAAATCCAACACCAGATACTATTAAGGCAAGTGATAAGTAAAATATTTGCTCATTAGTCTCAATTGTCATACCCAAATGACCAATTACCAATAGTATCGCACCATAAGTGACTGCTTTTTTTGAACCTAAAATTTGATCAGCCAGCATACCACCAAAAACTGGCATGATATATACCAAAGAAGTATACGCTCCATAAATTAAATAACTTGTAGCGTCCGAAAACTCCCAATGTTTTGTTAAATACAATATCAGGAGAGCTCTCATACCATAATAAGAGAATCTCTCCCACATCTCTGTAGCAAAACATACAAACAAACCCTTTGGATGTCCTAAAAAATCAGTTGTTGTATTCATATCAATTTATTTTTTTTAATAATTTAGTACTATAACAAAATGAATGATAAATCATATATTGTATTTCCAATCAAAAGAATCGCTGCATCTGTATATGATTTATTTTTATTGTTAGGAGTTTGGTTTGCTGTTGGATCACTTGCTGTATGGATCAATGGAGGCATTATTCAGACAAAATGGGTTGGACCTTTACTTGTTATTTTGAGTACATGGATTTTTTATGGTTATTTTTGGATGAATGGTGGTAAGACGCTAGGTATGGCTGTTTGGAATTTTGAGATATATAGTATAGATGGTGATGAAATAACATTGAAAAAAGTAAGTATTAGATTTTTTTGTAATATTTTTACAATTTTGTTGGTAGGACTGCCTCTAGCGTTAATGTATTTCTCAAAAGATAATTTGTCTTTAAGTGATTATTTATCTAAAACTTCTTATAAAAAAATTTAGATCTTTTTGTAAGAAATCATACTTGCTACTATTAGTAAAACTGAGGGAAGAATAACTCCTAAGATTATCGTTAATCCATATGAAATAAATATACCTGATGATAAGTCTTGAATTAATTGATACACAAACGCTCCTACTACAGATACAACCACCCTATTTCCAATTGTAGAGTCTCTGAGTGAAGTGAATATAAATGACCCAAAAAATAATATTAAGATTAAAGATGAAATTGGTAAGAAAATTTTATTATAAAAGGACTTATCTATATGAGACTTAAATAAAATATCTTTCTTTATTGTGCTGCCATCGAATATCTGTCTATAAAAATTTAGTTCAAATAATCCAAGATGTTTAATATTACTAAAAGTAATTTTTGATTGAATTGGTATATCAAAAAATTCAATATTCTTTTTATCAACGTTATCTGTAAAACTTTTATATGTAGACTCCTTATCAAAAATAATTTTATTATTACTGATAGTTGCAACATCAGATTTTACAGAATAAATAACTTCTTTATCTTGAAGCTTAATAAAGTTAACGTTAAAAATTTTTTCATCTACGATGTTCTCAAAACCCAAAAATGAGTTTCCTGATTTAATCCAATTAATTTCATCTCCATAATTTATTTCTTTATTTAATAGAATATTTCTTTCAGCTTCTTCGTTAACATATAATTTCCTAAAGGCTATTTCGTCTAGTGCTAACATTGATAAAACAAGAATTAGGGCTCCTATTGAGCTTGTAAAAACTATTACAAGTGGAGACTTACCTGCAGACCTCAATACATTCAGATTTCCTTCCTCATGAGACATTCCAAGTGAGAGCATTACTCCTAATAGGCAAGCACCTTGAATAAAATCAAGTAAATTATGAGGCATTGAAAAAACTACATACTTCAATATGTGAAAAAAAGTGTACTCTGATGAGTTTTTTTCTAGTTCAGAAATAAGAATAAATATTGAGTCCAATAATCCAAAAATTAATAAAATACTCAATGAAAAATAAAAAGATCTTTTTATTAAATATTTATTAAATATCTTTATCATCCTAGCACCCATAAAAAAATTAAAAATATTAATAAAGATATAAAAACCCTTACAAAATTATTATTAAAGGATTTATAAATAGTTCGAATATTAGTATTTAAATTTTTTCTAATTACCAAAAATATAGCAAATAACAAAAATGTTAGGTGCACATACCAAATATTGTTTTGAGAGGAGTTTAAGCTTCCATCAAAAGAGTCTCTAGCCAAAATTAATAAGCTTAAATAAAGTATGTATATAAAAATAGATGGTACCAATACGGAAAGTCTTCCTTGCCGTGGTTCTACTTTTGAGAAATTTACAGCAAAAATTAAAAGAATAAAAATTGTTAATGGTATAGATAAATTCCACTGATTTTGAGATTTTGTAGACTTGATTGAAAAATCAAATAATTTACTAAATGATAATCCTGAAATAGAGTTTTTAGAATTATCAACAGGAATAGATAACTCTCCAAAATATGAAACTAAAGATGAACTTTGATTAAAAATATCTTGATAAAAAACTCCATCTTTAAAATCTAAATCCATCTTTGATGACAAATCTTCATATTCAAGTTTTTCTGAGGTTATTAAAGACGAGTAGTTATCATTTGGAATAAAAATAACCACTTCTTCTAAAATATTACTTTCTTTGTCTTCAATATAAATAAATCCTTCATTTTCATTAAAAGAAAATAATTCATTTGGTCTGACTGATTCAAACTGCTCTTGAATTGTGTCTTGAGAAAGAATCTCTTTGGATAATTCTTTTGTATAAGGCGCTATATATACGCTTAGGGATAATGTTATAAAAAAGAAAACAATTGATTGCGGAAGTAAATATTTTATAAGGTCATTATTAGATAGGCCTCCTGCGAAGTAGCCATAAATTTCTCTATCTGAATATAATCTACTAATTGTAATTACAACTCCTAGAAAAAAAGATAATGGTAATAATAATGTTACGAAGTCTGGGAACCTTAGAATTACTACTTTAAAGATAAGGCCAGGGTCGATTAAGCCCTCGGATGCTTGTTCAAAATAACCAACAAATCTTGAGCTTACAACTAAAAAAAAGAAAATTAAAAAAACTCCAGTAGAAGACAACAGAACTTCAAGATTTAAGCTTTTTAAAAGAATGTTCTTTTTATATATGCCTTGCGAACTCTGATGCATTACAATAAACATCTTACCAGTATTGAACTAAAAAAGGAGATATTAAAATGACATATAAAGTTCTTAACAATATAACTCTAAAAAATGTTAGTAATGGAGTTTTGTCTAATGTATTAACCGAGTTACTAGTTATACCAGTTAATAAAAAGATATTGGCTTCTCCTGAGTTTAAAGAATTAGATAAAAAATCTAATGGTTATATCTCTAAATCAATCAAAGATTCGATTAGTCCCTCTAATCAAAATCATCTTATCTCTTCATTAGAAGGCGTAAAAGCAAAAAAAATTCTTCTTATAAATGATCTCAATGAAAAAGATGACATATACCTATGGTTGAACAAGTATAAATACATTGCAAAAATTGCAAATTCAATTGGTTGTAAAAATCTTGCGGTACTTGATGGTCAAAATTATCCGAAAGGTAAAGATAAATTTTGGTTTCTAGAAACAATTTCAAGGTCAATTGAATCAGGAGCTTATATTTTTTCTACTACAAAAAATAAAACAGCTAAAACTGAAAAAATTGGTAAAGACATAATTTCAAGCCAAGTTTCGTTAAGAAATGTTACCATAATTACTGCAAAGCTATCTTCATCTGATACCAAAAAAGCAAAAATTGCTGTTGCACGAGGATTTTCAGTTGGCGAAGGAGTAAATACTGCTAAACATCTTGGTGATTTACCTGCAAATCATGCAACACCAAAACTTATAGAAAAAATAGTAAAAAATACTGTTAAAAATTACTCAGGTTTAAAAATTAAATCACTTAATGAGAAAGATCTTGCTAGGTTAAAAATGGGCTCTTATCTAAGCGTATCGAAGGGAAGTGATGAGCCTCCTCGAATGATAATCATTGAATACAACGGCGGCAAAAAAAATGAAAAGCCAGTAGCCTTAGTTGGAAAAGGTATTACTTTTGATACAGGTGGTATTTCGTTAAAGCCAAGTTCTGGTATGGATGAAATGAAATGGGATATGTGTGGAGCAGGAACCGTTTTTGGTGTTATGTGTTCGCTGGCAAGAATTAAAGCTGATGTAAATGTAGTTGGTATTATGGCATGTGCTGAAAATATGCCTTCTGCTAGAGCAACAAAACCAGGGGATGTAGTAACTTCTATGTCAGGTCAAACAATTGAAATTCTCAATACTGATGCAGAAGGAAGATTGGTTTTAGCAGATGCGTTGACATATGTTGGAAGATATAAGCCTTCTTATGTAATTGATATGGCAACACTTACTGGTGCTGTAGTAATTGCCTTAGGAAGTCATGCTAGCGGCATTATGGCAAATAATCAGTTTCTTGCAGATAAGATAATTGAGTCGGGAGAGGAAACTGGTGACAGAGCATGGCAATTACCATTATGGAATGAGTATAAGTCTTGTACAAAAACTAATTTTGCTGATTTAGCAAATATTGGCGGTGGTAGAGAAGCAGGTACAATTCATGCTGCTGCATTTTTATCAAAGTTTGCAGAAGACTATAAATGGGCGCACATGGACATTGCGGCCTCCGCATGGTCAAGTTCTCCAAAAGGTGGAACTGGAAGACCTGTTCCTTTGATATGTGACTTAATATTAAATAAAAAACTTAAATAATTAATAAGTAATGGACAAAAGGTACAACCCTAATGAAGTTGAGGAAAAGTGGGTTGAAATTTGGTCGAATGAGGTCGTATCAAATGAAAGTTCAAAGGAATCTTTTTCACAGGTAATACCTCCACCAAATGTTACGGGAACTCTCCATATGGGCCACAGTTTCCAATATGCGATTATGGACTTTTACACCAGATATAATCACATGTCAGGCAAGAAAGCTCACTGGCAAGTTGGAACTGATCATGCTGGAATTGCAACTCAGATGGTTGTGGAAAATAATCTTTCCAAAAAAAATATTGATAGAAAAGATCTTGGCAGGGAAAAATTTCTTCAAGAGGTATGGAAATGGAAAGATTTTTCAGAAGATAAAATACAATCTCAAATCAAAAGATTAGGCTCAACTGTAGATTGGAACAAATATAGATTTACTCTTGATGATAAATTTTCCAAAGCTGTTAACAAAGCATTTGTTGATCTTTATAGAAATAAAAAGATTTACAGAGGATATAGATTAGTTAATTGGGATCCATCTCTTAAAACTGCTGTTTCAGACCTTGAAGTAGTGAGACAAGAAAAAAAAGGAACAATATGGTACATAAAATATCCCATAGATGGTTTTGATAAATTTATTATAGTAGCAACGACAAGACCTGAAACTCTTTTTGGCGATATGGCCATTGCAGTAAATCCAAATGATGAAAGATATAAAGATCTTATTGGCAAATATGCTCTATTACCATTTGTTGAAAGAAAATTACCAATTATTGGTGATGATTATGTTGATATGGAATTTGGTACTGGTTGTTTAAAAATAACACCGGCTCATGACTTTAATGATTATGAAATAGGCAAAAAATATTGTTTACATGAGAAAGATAATAAAGTTTACATGTCCAAAAATATTGACGACTTCGAGCCAATTAATATTTTTAACCAAGATGCGTGGACAAATAATAATGTACCGAAATTATTTGAAAATTTAGATAGATTTAAAGTAAGAAAATTAGTCATAAAAGAATTAACTGAGTTAAAACTTCTTGAAAAAGAAGAGGAATATGACGTGAGCATACCGAGAGGTGAGCGTTCAAATATTGTAATTGAGCCCAGATTGAGTCATCAATGGTATGTAAAGACTTTTGAAATGGCAGAGAAAGCTAATACGGAAGTTAAAAAAGGAAACATTAAATTTCACCCCAATAACTGGATAAAGACTTATTTTAATTGGATGGATAATATTGAGGATTGGTGTATAAGTAGACAAATTTGGTGGGGTCACAGAATTCCAGCTTGGTACGATGATAATGGAAATATTTACGTTGGTGAAAATGAACAAGATGTAAGAAATTATTACAAACTTGATGCAATAGATCTTAAGCAAGATGAGGATGTTTTAGATACATGGTTCTCATCAAGTCTCTGGCCATTCGGATCTCTTGGTTGGCCAGAGAAAACAGACGATTTTAAAAGTTTCTTTCCAACTTCTCTTTTAGTGACAGGTTTTGACATTATATTTTTCTGGGTAGCAAGAATGATAATGATGAGTATTGAATTTACTGGAAAAATACCTTTTAAGGATGTTTATGTTACTGGTCTTATCAGAGATGAAAATGGTCAAAAAATGTCAAAATCTAAGGGAAATATTATTGATCCAATTGACTTAATATATGGTATTTCAATTGAAGATCTTGTTAAAAAAAGAACATCTAATTTGATGCAGGAAGGTATCGCTGAAAAAATTGAAAGGAAGACAAGAAAACAATTTCCGAACGGAATAGAATCATATGGCACAGATGCACTAAGGATGACATTTTATTCTTTGGCCACTCATACAAAAGATATTAGTTTTGAATTTGGAAGACTAAAAGGATTCAGAAATTTTTGTACCAAAATGTGGAATGCTGCAAGATTTATTGATGGATATGCAAATGAAAAAGATAAATTTAAAGCAGAAAACGATCATGATAAATGGATATATGACGAGTTTAGTAAAACCAAAAAACAAATAAATAAAAATATTTCCGATTACAGACTGGATTTTGCTGTTAATGAAATATATGAATTCTTTTGGAATAAGTTTTGTGATGTTTATATCGAACAATGTAAGAAAAGTGGAGAAACATCAAATTTAAGACCACTCCTAAAAGAAATTCTTCAGTTAGTGCATCCATTTGCTCCATTTATTACTGAGGAAATTAATACTATATTATTTGACGAAAGGATAATTACTTAGAGAGCATATACATTTGTATATGATCAATGTCATCTTCTAAGTAGACCTCTCCTCTTGCAACAAACCCTAATCCTTCATAAAACTTTTGAAGCCTATGTTGTGCAGAAATAATAATCTCATGATTTGGATATTTTTCACTTAAAAACCTAATTCCGATATTTGTTATTTCTTTTCCAATAGATTTATTTCTCATATCCTCCTCAACAACAATTCTTCCCATTGAGACTCCTTTATATTTGATGTTTGGCGAAAAGGCTCTTAAGTAAGCTTTTAGTATATTTTTTTCATCATATCCAAGAAGATGAAATGCTTCTTGGTCTGAGTAATCTGCATCAATATATGGGCAATCTTGCTCCATAACAAAAACTTTTTGCCTTAAATTAAGAATTGCATACAAGTCATCGGTAGATAATTCTTTAAATGTCTTCCATAAATATTTAATCTTCATTTCTACTAGTTAAAAAACTTATTTATTGCATATATAATACCCAAACATTTTCGCACACTTATAAAGCAATTATGGAAACAATATATAATTTTTCAGTTAAAGATGCTGAGTTAAACGATGTTCGATTATCAGACTTTAAGAATCAAATTGTTTTGATAGTAAATGTTGCAAGTTATTGCGGCCTTACCTATCAATACAAAGGCCTAGAGAAACTTTATAAAAAGTATCAAAACAAAGGATTTGAGATTCTAGGTTTCCCTTGTAATCAATTTGCATTTCAAGAGCCAGGAACAAATGAAGAGATTCAAGAGTTTTGTGACACAAATTACGGAATAAGTTTCAAAATAATGAATAAAATTAATGTCAATGGTAGAAAAACAGATCCTTTTTATAATTTTTTAAAAAAACAAAAACCGGGTATAGCTGGTACATCGCAAATCAAATGGAATTTTACAAAATTTCTTGTTAATAGAAGCGGTCAAGTAATAGAACGTTTTGGTCCACAAGTTGAGGCAAGTGAAATAGAAAAAAGTATAGAAAAAAATCTTTAGATTAAATATCTAAACTCATCACCACCGCATCGTCTGGATTATTTCCAGCATAATAATTTATTCTCAAGGCGTCCTGAACAAATTTATATTTTTTATAAAAAGATATCGCATTAAAGTTTTTTGATCTGACTTCTAAAAAAACTTTCTTTGCTCCTAGTACTTTCGATTGTTTTATCAAGGTATTCATCAAAAGACTTCCAACACCCTTTCTATGCCAACTTTTTGTAACTGCTATGTTTAAGAGATGACTTTCTTCTTTAACTAATGAAAAGATTGCAAATCCAATAAGATTATTTTCATGTTTACATATAATAGAATTGTGGCCTACCTTAAATGACGAAAAAAAATTTTTTTTTGACCACGGGGTTGGGTTTACTTCTTTCTCAATTTCATACGCAAACTCTAAATCAGACTGATCCATTAAAGAAATTTTGAGCATAATTAACTATATATTCAATTTTTGTTTGATTTGAAGCCAAAGCTCCTTTTTTGAATCTTTATTAGCAAGTAATAAACTTAATTTGGGAGCTATTATTTGTTCATTTTTGAAATCAAAATCACAAGAGATATTTCCAAAAATAATTATCATTTTTAGATCACTCATTTCTTCAAATTCATTTCTTAAATCATTGTTTGAAGAATATCTAATTGTTTTAAAAACTTCCTCGCCATTATCAATTTTTGTTGAGCTGAATATTGCAATCAATAAGTCTTGTTGTTCTCTAACAAAATTTTCGTAAGGTTTATCAAGTAATGCTAGAATGTGCCCCTTTTTATAGAAATGTAAGCTTTTTTTATGAGATTGATTATTACTTGATCTTAATGAATATCTTTTGATACCGATCTCTTTTAAGATAAGATTAGTTTTGATTTCTGGAGTGAGCATAAATAACATAATAACATTAACTTTATAGAGAATGGATAACCCAACAGATAAATACTCAGCTTATAAGCCAGTTGATTTGGTTAATCGTGAATGGCCAAGCAACACGATAAAAGAAGCCCCTATATGGTGCTCTGTAGATCTTAGAGATGGCAATCAAGCTCTTATTGAACCAATGGGCTCTGAGAGAAAGAATAAAATGTTTAGCTTATTGTGTAAGCTTGGCTTCAAAGAGATCGAGGTAGGTTTCCCATCAGCCTCAAAAACTGACTATGATTTTGTAAGAGATCTTATTGAAAATAAAAAAATTCCTTCAGATGTAAATATTCAGGTCCTTACTCAAGCTCGAGAAGAATTAATAATTAAAACATTTCAATCACTTAAAGGAGCATCTAAAGGAATTATTCATTTTTACAATTCAACTTCTACACTTCAAAGAAAAGTTGTTTTTAATCAAGACAAGGATGGTGTTAAAAAAATAGCAACTGATGCCGCTGAGTTAATTAAAAAATTGGCGCTTGAAAATTCCAACACTGAATGGACATTTGAATATTCTCCAGAAAGTTTTACAGGGACAGAACTAGAATATGCAAGAGAAGTTTGTGACGACGTTGTAGAAATTCTAAAGCCTGTCTCAAAAAACAAAATTATTATAAATCTTCCTGCTACTGTAGAAATGTCAACTCCAAACATTTATGGCGATCAAATTGAATGGATGAGCAAAAATTTAAAAAATAGAAATGAAATATGCCTTAGCTTGCATCCTCACAATGATAGAGGCACAGCTGTTGCAGCTTCTGAGTTTGGAATCATGGCTGGTGCTGATAGAGTAGAAGGAACATTATTTGGAAATGGGGAGAGAACTGGTAATGTTGATATAGTAACAATTGCTTTAAATATGCTCACTCAAGGTGTTGAACCAAATTTAGATTTTTCTAATATCAATTCTGTTATGAGAGAGGTGGAGTACTGTAATCAACTGCCAGTTCATCCAAGACATCCTTATGCAGGAGATCTTGTTTTTACAGCCTTTTCAGGCTCTCACCAAGATGCAATTAAAAAAGGTTTTCAAGCTATTAAAAAATCTAATTATCCAAAGTGGGAAGTGCCCTATCTTCCAATCGATCCAGCTGATCTAGGAAGAAATTACGAAGCAGTTGTAAGAATTAATTCTCAGTCTGGTAAAGGAGGAGTTGCATTTTTATTAGAAAAAGATCATGGGGTCTCTTTACCAAGAAGACTTCAGATTAGCCTAAGTCAAAGAATTCAAAAGTTAGCAGATGATACTGGTAAAGAGATTAGTAGCTCTCAAATATGGGATATTTTTGAAAAAAAATATCTTCGACCTATTAATAATTACTCGTACATAAAACACTCATCATCATCTAAAGACGATCTTCATAAATTAGAACTCACAATGAATATGAATAATGAGGAAACAACAATACAGGGCTCGGGAAATGGTCCAATTGACTCATTTGTGAATGGTCTTTCAGAAAGAATTGGAGTTGAAATAAAAGTTGCTGATTATCATCAAACAGCTATCTCCTCTGGGTCTGATGCAAAAGCAGCAGCATATATAGAACTTGAGAAGGATGGAAAAACATTTTGGGGAGTTGGCATACATCCAAACACTACTAGAGCATCATTTGATGCAATTATTGTTGGACTTAGTAAGTTATTAGAAAGCTAATCGAAGTTAGGTTCTCTCTTTTCAAGAAATGCTTTTACGGCTTCTTTATTTTGGTCGCTAACTGTTAATTCATTTTGAATTTCTGCTTCATTTTTGAAGGTGTTCCAATAACCGACTTCTAGAGACTCTCTCATCAATCTTTTTGTATGATTCAAAGATTGTGATGATCTCTTGGAAAGTTTATGCGCCCATTCTAAAGTAATTGTTTCAAGCATGTCTCTTGACACTACCTTATTTGCTATTCCATATTTTAAACAATCTTGGGCTGATATTTTTTTTGCTTCAATGGCATGCTCATATGCTTTTGCAAAACCCATAAATTTAGGAAGATACCATGAAAGCCCGCCATCTGGCACCAAAGCAATATTACTAAATACTGACAGAATATAGCTATCATCAGACATAACTCTTAGATCGCAAGACATAGCTATAGCAGCACCAATGCCTGCTGCTGGCCCTGCTATAGCTCCAATAACTGGTTTAGGCATACTTGTTATATTTTCAAAAAAGGGTTTATATCCCCTCATAAGAGCATCTTTAGAACCTTTCCAACTTGCCTTTCTTTCGCTAAGATCAGCACCCGCTGAAAATCCTCTTCCCGATCCAGTAATAATTACAACTCTAATATATTCATCATTTTTGACACTTTCTGTAGCTTTTTGAAAATCCCAAACAAGCTGCTCATTAACGGCATTTAACAGTTCAGGCCTATTCAATTTAATAATTGCAACTTTTTCAATTTTTTCTACATTTATTGTTTCTAGATCCATTTTAAATCTCCTTTTATCTCTTAGAAATAATTAAGTAGCCTTCTTTATATTTGATCATGCCAGAAGAATCTTCTTTATCGGCTCTAGACCAAGTTACACAGGACTTTGGTCCTGGTCTTGAGACAACAAAAGTTTTATATATTTCTTCCATTATTTTACTGTTAGGTATAGCTAAATTACATTCTTTTATAGAATATCTTATAACATCGCTAGCCAGAGATTTAGGAATTTTTTTTAGATCCTTAAGAAAAATTTTACTCCCAATTAATTGTTCAAATTTTTCATTAACTAAATTTTTGTAATTTTCGTTTCTATCTTTTGAAATTGAAGACAATGAATTTATTCTTTTAGGAAAATCTTTCCATCTATCTTCGAGCAATGGAAATATTTTACGCCTAAGAAAATTTCTATCAAATTTTATATCCTCATTTGTATCATCTTCAATAAAATTTAATTTGTTATCTATTAAATAGTTCATAATCTCTGCCTTAGGAACTTTTATTAAAGGTCTTACGAGTTCTCCTTGTCCAATATCTCTTTTGTGAGCAGGACCCTCAATACCATCTAAGCCGGTACCCCTTAAAATTCTCATAAAAATGGTTTCAGCAACATCATCACTATGATGCCCAAGAACAATTTGTTCATTTTCTTTTAGAATATTTTCAAAAATCTTATATCTGGCTTGTCTTGCTGCAGACTCCAGCCCCCCGCCATCAGAATTTATTTGGACTGATTCAATAATTAAATTTACATTTAATTTTTTGCACTCATTAACACAATGATTTTCCCAATCAATACTTTTTTTAGATAGATTATGGTTTACGTGAATTGCAGACAGGTTGATGTTGCTTATTTCCCTTAATTTTACACAAAGATCGAGTAATACAGATGAATCCGGCCCGCCGCTGTAAGCTACGTAAAGGTGATTTTGTAGATTCAGATTTTCTTTAATTAAGTCTAATGTTAACAACTCTTATATCTCTAAAATATTTTTACCAAAAATATCTTCAAGGTAAAATAAATTTTCTAGCGTAGGATTAAATTTGAAATTATCTCCAATGTCTACTACTGCTTCAGATTGATTTGAACTTACTTTTACATTCAATCTACAATTTCCATTTTCCCAAAAACTCTTATCTATGGTGTCTAGAAGTCTTGAAAACTCTTGAAGTGAAATTGCTTGTGAATCTACTATATTAATTAAAACTTCATTAACTTTTTTGTCTAATTCAGTATCTAGCAAACTGATCTCTTTAACACGCATTCTGAACATTAGAGACCCTAGATCATTAGTTCTATAGTCATCAACTTCAACAGTACCTTTTAAATTTAATATTTCACCCTCTTTTAAGAAACTATGGCAATTTTCAAGCACATCACTTGCGATAATTCCATCCATGGTACCAGTTCCATCATCAAAATTAATAAAAGTAAGTGGTTTACCACTTCTATCTTTTATCTGTCTCACACTATTAATTAGACATACAAGAGAAGCTCTTTTTGTTTCATTGTTTAATTTGTTTATTGTCTTAGATCTTATTTTCTTTATTTTATTCTCAATTGCTAAGACCGGATGTCCTGAAAGATAGTATCCAAGAGATTTTTTCTCAAATTCAAGCTTTTCACTTAATGTAAGCTCATGAATATTTTTATATTTTTCATAAGGATCAAAACTTTCTTCCATTTCAGAAAAAAGATCACCACTTTTTAAGTTTGAATTTCCATTTAGTTGCTTCCCATCATTTAACATATCTTTAGTACATTCAATTGCGACACTTCTAGTTGGGGCTAAAGAATCAAAAGCTCCTGATTGAGATAAGGCCTCTAATGATTTTTTTCCTCCCAATCTTATATCAATTTTTTTGGAAAAGTCCCATAGGTCTCTAAAATGAGTTGTTTCTCTCTTCGAACAAAGATGATCAATAAATGCATCAGCAACACCTTTGATAGCGCCCAATCCATATTCGATTTTAGATCCAATATTTACTTCAAATTTTTTATTACTTGTTTGAACATTTGGTTTTAAGACTTCTATACCCATTCTTGAACATTCTTGAGTTAATGCGTAAATTTTGTCAGTATTTCCAAGCTCAGAAGATAGAACAGCTGCCATAAAATGATCAGGATAATATGTTTTTAAATATGCTGTTTGATATGAAATTAACGCATATGCTGCTGAGTGAGATTTATTGAATCCATATTCTGCAAACTGATTAATTAAATCAAATATATGTTCTGCATTTTTTTCTTTTATATCATTTTTGAGGCATCCTTTAACAAATATTTCGCGTTGCTCTTCCATTTCCTCTTTTTTCTTTTTACCCATTGCCCTTCTTAAGATGTCAGCTTGGCCGAGTGAGAAACCTGCTAAAACTCGAGCAGCTTCCATAACTTGCTCTTGATAAACAATGACACCATATGTTTCTTCCAAAACCTTTTCAAGCAAGTGATGAGGATATGTGACTGGACTCTTACCATGCTTTCTATCAACAAATTCGTCATGCATTCCTGAGTTTAATGGTCCAGGTCTATATAACGCTAGCAGAGCAGTTATTTCTTCAAATTTCGTTGGTTTGAGCCTTTTTATTAAATCTCTCATTCCAGATGATTCAAGCTGAAATACAGCCATTGTTTTTCCAGAAGAAAGCAACTTAAATACATTTTCATCATTAAGCGGGATATTATTTAAATCAACTTTTTTTGATTCATCTAAATTCTTGTTAATAGATTTAACTGCTCTATCAATAACTGTTAATGTTCTTAATCCAAGGAAGTCAAATTTAACAAGACCAATTTTTTCAACATCATCTTTATCATACTGAGTCATAACTGAGTCAGATTGACGATCAACATATACTGGACAAAAATCTGATATGCTTCCAGGTGCAATTACTACGCCACCAGCATGTTTTCCAACATTTCTAGCAATACCTTCAAGCCTGTAGGATAAATCAACTATTTCTCTAACCTCTGTATCATTTTTGATACTTTGAGCAAAAATTGGTTGTTCTTCCTGAGCTTTGTCTAGAGTCATCCCAGGTGCAAAAGGAATCATTTTGGATATTCTGTCTCCTAACGCATAAGGTTTTCCCATTGCTCTTGCAACGTCTCTTACAACTGCTCTAGCAGCCATCGTTCCGAAAGTTGCAATCTGTGATACTGATTCAGAACCATATTTTTTACTAACATAATCTATTACCATATCTCTTTTTTCCATGCAAAAATCTACATCAAAGTCAGGCATAGAAAGTCTTTCAGGATTAAGGAATCTTTCAAATAAGAGGCCATGTAGAATTGGATCTAAAGTAGTAATTCCTAAAGCAAAAGCAACTAATGAACCTGCTCCTGACCCACGACCTGGACCAACAGGCACATCGTTATTTTTTGACCACTCTATAAAATCATAAACAATAAGAAAGTAACTTGAGAATCCCATAGTTTTAATTTGTTCTAATTCATAATTCAGTCTATCTATATATTCACTATTTTTTCCACTATCAAAGTCTTTAATATATGATTCGAGCCTTTGGGTTGAAACTTCTTTTAAGAATGAATCAAAATCATGTTTTTTTGGAACAGGATATTCAGGTAGATAATAACCTTTCGTATCAAGAGAGACATTACATTTTCTTGATATCTCATTTGTATTATCAATAAATGACTCATAATCTTTAAAAAGTTCCGCCATCTCCATAGGAGATTTAAAGTACTGATGTTCAGAAAATATTCTCTCTCTATTTGGATCATTGAGGGTTTTTCCAGTATTTATACATACCTTTGTTTCATGAATTTCAAAATCATCTTGTTCTTCAAATAAAACATCATTAGTTGCTATTAATGGAATGCCCTTATCTTTTGCAATAGGTAAAACGTTTTTTAAATACTCTATTTCATCAATTCTATTTGTTAGTTGAACATCAAGAACAAAATCATCACCAAAACTTTTTCTAAAATCATCAATTCTTTTAGATGCATCTGAGGTATTATTTGATTTCAGATATTCAAATATATGACTGTCCTTGCCACCTGAAATCACAATAATATCGTCTTTTAATTCTATTAAGTCATTAAATTTTATAATTGGAAAATTGAATGAACTATTTTTGTGTGCATTTGAAATTATCTTCATTAAATTTTTATGACCATTGTTAGTTTTTGCCAAACAAAGTAATTCGTATGAAGTATCATCATCATCAAAAATTAGTCTAATTGAAGATCCAGATATCGGTTTAATACCAGCTGACTCACATTTATTAAAAAACTTTACAAGTCCAAACATATTTGATTTGTCTGTTAGTGCAACAGAAGGCACAGAATTACGAATTGCATTATCTACTATTTGATCAACTGTAAGGAGTCCTTGAGAGATACTGTACTCAGATGATACTCTGAGATGTGAAAATAACTGAGTCATTTATTTAAAACGCCCTTGAAAGATTTTCTATGAATTGTGCAAATTCCCTGTTGTTGAATTGCAAAAAAATGCTCTTTAGTTCCATATCCTTTGTTTTTTTTAAAATTATATTCAGGATATTTTTTGTCGTATTCAATCATTAGGCCATCTCTGTAAACTTTGGCAATTATAGAGGCTGCACTAATTGCATCCTCAATAGAATCACCTCCAATAATAGTCTTCATTGGAATATTTAAATATGGTTTATATATGCCATCGACTAAAACCAAAGCAGGTTTTATTGGTAAGTTTAGTATAGCTCTTTTCATTGCCAATAAAGAAGCATTAAGAATATTAATTTTATCAATTTCATTATTCGAAACTATCCCAAACCCATAGCAAGAATTCTCAAGAATTTTTTTTGATAATAAATCTCTTTTTTTAGTAGATAATTTTTTTGAATCATCTAGATTGTCTACTTTATTTTTTAAGATTACTGCAGCAGCAACAACAGGCCCTGCTAGACAACCTCTTCCAACTTCATCAGTACCTGCAATGAGATTTTTTTTCAAAGGGCTTCAATGGCTTTTATTGCTTCTGAATATCCATTTCCTTTTAATAATTCTCTTATCACTGAAGCATATTCTGAGCTATTTGGAATTAAATCTTCAGTTGCTTTTACTGCGTCAATTAAATTTTCAACATTACACTCATTTTGAATAAGTTCAATATAATATCTTTTACCAAGCAATAAATTCGGAAGTCCAACGTTGTCAATCTTTAGCATTCTTGAAATTATTGAATAATTGAAAGTGTTTGTTTTGTAACAAATAATTGGGGGAGACTCTAATATGGAAGCTTCAAGTGTTGCAGTTCCTGATGTGACAATTGAGAGACTTGAGATAGATAAAAAATTTTTCATGGATTGTTCAGCAATCATAATTGGGAGATCTTCTCCATCAAAATATTTGTTTATAATAGGTAACAATTTTTTATCAGCAACGGGTATTAAATAAAAATAATCTCTAAATCTTTCATAATGTTTTTTAATAAAGTCTGCATATACCGGCATCATATTGATAACTTCAGATTTTCTACTACCAGGAAGAACAGATAAGAATTTTTTTGAGCTATTTAAGTTATACTTTTTAAAAATTTTTTCCTTATTTTCTTTATTTAAATTAAAAAAAGGGTGTCCAAGATGAAAGCTATTATGTCCAACTTTTTTGTAAAAATTATGCTCAAAATTAAATAAACACAATGTCAAATCAATATATGCTTGGATTGATTTAACTCTTCCTTGCCGCCAACCCCAAACAGAGGGACTTACAACTTGAATATTTTTATTTAAACATTTCTTTTTTAATGCTTTGTGGATTCCAATATTAAAGTCTGGTGAATCAATGCCTATAAATAAATTAATATTATTTTTAATAAAAAGATTAATTAAATTTTTTCTCAGTCTTGTAAGCTTAAAGATATTTAATAATGGATCTAAAAGGCCCATTATATTTATTTCTGAATAATGAAAAGAAGATTTGAGACCTAATTTTTCTAATTTTGGCCCACCTACACCGTATAAATTTACATTATAATTTTTTTTTAGCTCTTCTATTAGGCCTGCGCCAATTCTGTCACCAGAATGCTCCCCACAAACTATGCCAATGTTTAGAACATTCTTCTTAGACACTTATCTTAAAATTCCTCTTTCAGATATCTCTAAAGATTTTATAAATATATCTAAAAAAGAGTCATTCTGGTCTTTGTTGAGTTCCTTTGATTTTTTAATTGCTTCATCAATTTTTAAACCCTTTCTGTAAACAAGCTTATAAGCTTTTTTAATTAGGGATATAGATTCAGAGCTAATATCATTTCTACTCATACCAACTGTATTAAGCCCAATTATTCTTGCCGGATCAGCAGCAACTTTAACAAATGCCGGAATGTCCATATTAATTGATGTATTCATGCCAATAAATGAATAATCACCTATGTTACAAAACTGATGAATCGTGCTTAGAGCTCCTATTGTAATGTTATTGCCGACATTAACATGCCCTGCTATACCAGCATTATTTGCAAAAACATTTCCATCTCCAACAACACAGTCATGAGCAACATGCGAATACGCCATCAAAAGATTATCAGATCCAATAGAGGTTATGCTTTTGTCTTGGACAGTGCCTCTATGAATGGTAACACCTTCTCTAAAAATATTTCTATCTCCTATTTCAAGTTTTGTCTTTTCGCCTTTAAATTTTTTATCAGGGGTATCCTCTCCTATAGTAGAAAATTGATAAAAAATATTATCCTCGCCAATTATTGTCGGGCCCCTAAGAACAATATGACTTAATAATTTTGTTCCTTTTTTAATCTCAATATCTTCGTTAATAATGCAAAATGGTCCTATTTCAACAGACTCATGTATTTGAGATTTCTCATGAACAATTGCAGTTGGATGAATTTTCATATCGCTTTCCTATCCGCACATAATATTATTGCAGAGCATACTAATTCCTTATCTAATTCAGCTCGGCAATCGAACTTCCAAATACCTCGCTTTTCACCTAATACTCTACTATAAATGTCTAGAGTGTCGCCGGGTCTTACTCTTTTTCTAAATCTAACTTTATCTACACCTGCTAAAACATAGATTGAGCCTTCATCAGGAGTTTTATTCATTTTAACAAAACCAAGAATGCCTGAAGCTTGTCCTAATGCTTCAATAATAATTACACCAGGGAAGATTGGATTATTTGGAAAATGACCATCAAGGAAATATTCGTCAGGAGAAATATATTTTCTTACATGAATCTTATTATTTTGATCAATATCTATCACTTCATCAATAAAAAGAAATGGTTCTCTATGCGGAAGATACTTCTTAATATCATCTTTTGAGATTTTCATTTTATTTGCTAAGTTTTTTTATAAAAACAGACGATTTTGCCCAATTGTCATGTTCTTGGGCTGGCATAATTCCAACATAATTACCTGATTGGATTATATTTTTCGTAATTAAAGTATGAGCGCCTACTGTCACATCATCACAAATTTTTAAATGTCCAAGAACTCCAGAAAGTCCTCCCATTTTGAAGTTTTTGCCAATCCTGGTTGAGCCTGCTATTGCACATGATGCAGCAATAGCTGAATTTTCTCCTAAAATAACATTATGAGCAATATGAACTAAATTATCTAAAATTACTCCATCATGAATTTCAGTATTATCTATTGCTCCCCTGTCGATAGAACAATTCGCTCCGATTTCAACATTTTTACCAATTGTAAGCCCGCCTATTTGTCTTATTTTTACATATCCTTTTTTTGATGGTGCGAATCCAAATCCATCTGATCCTAAAACTACTCCATTTTGAATAATACTGTTCGATGCAATACTTACATTTTTAACTAAAGAACAATTTGAATGAATAATGACATTAGCTTCAATTTTACATTTAGGTCCAATAAATACATTTGGGCCAATATAGACATCTTTATCAATAATTGCTTTTTTTGAGATTACTGCAGAACTGTGAATAAAAGGTATTTCTATGTCGTCATCATTATCAAATAAATTAGATAATTTTGCATATGCTAAATAAGGATCGTCTGTTTTAAGATAATTGAAATTGTCATTTGTCTCAAAATCATTTGATACTATTACGGCTGATGCTTTTGAATTTGCTAAAAGGTTTGAATATTTATTATTAGATAAAAATGTAATCGAGTTCTTTTGTGCATTCTCTATAGTTGAAATATTATCTATTAAAATAGAACTATCACCAACAACAACACAGTTAGAATGTTCTGCTAATTCTTTTAATGTATAACTTTTAGGCTGTGACACTACTCAGTTTGAGATGAAGCTGCAGAAGCGGCTACATCAAGCATTGATGTGACATCATCAGTAAGATCAAGAGCTGGATCACTAAAGAGTAAAGCCTCACTTTTTGCTAGCAAGACTTTGATCTGCTTAGCAGTTATCAATTCTCCAATAATTTTTTGCATAGCAGCTCCAGAGTCATTGAAAACCTGAGCAGCAGTCTCTTCTTGTGCTTGTTGTATCTTTCCTGCAAGAAACTCAAGATCTTGTCCTTTATCCTGAATATCTTTTTGCATTTTAGCAATCTCTTCTTGAGATAAAGTTTCAAGTTCTTTTTGTAATCTTTCAGCAATAGATTGCCTTTCAGCTTGAAGTGACTTAGCTTCTTCTAAATTAGCAGAATAATCTGGATCCTCTTCAAGTGCTTTGAATGCATCTGCAGCTGCTTGAGTAGATAAAACAGCAGTCCTCATATCAATTACAGCAACACCATCAGTTGCTAGCATTTGCAAAGAAGAAACCATCAAAGCAAGCATGTAGAATTTATGTATATTTTTCATAAGTACCCCTCATTTGGATTTGAACATTTTATATTAACTAGAAAACATTTCCTACTGTAAATTGGAATTCTTCAGTTCTTTCCTGTGGACCTGCATTTGTAGGCTTTGCAATTGCAAGGCTTAAAGGGCCAAATCCTGTAATCCATGTAATGCCAATACCATATGAATATCTTAAGTCATCAATAGATGGCTTAAAGCAATTTATTTGATAATCTTTACAATTATCAGAAAACACATTACCAAAATCGAAGAAAAAAGCAGATCTAATTGATCTTTGATCTTCAATAAATGGAAGCCTAAAAATTAGCTGAAGGCTTCCTTCGACTTTTATGTTGCCTCCAATTGGTCTGTCTCTGTATCTTGACCTAGAGGTAGCGTTAGCATAGGGATTATAGTATGGAGTATCAAGTTCTCCATCTCCATCAATATCTATTAAATTTGGACATGTTTCCTCTTCATAATTAAATTCATAACAAGGGGCATCTGTAGTCCTTGGTCCAAGAGTGTTAGATTCAAAACCTCTTAATGATCTTGGTCCGCCCGCATAAAAATTTTGGAAAAAAGGTGTTTCCTCAGTATCACCATATGAATCTAAGTAGCCAAGTTCTCCTTGAAAACCAAATACAAAATTTTCAGAAATAGGTCTGTAAAATCTCTGTCTTAGATTTAATCTGTAATAATTTAAATCACTACCAGGAATGGTTAAACTAAGTGTGACGCCTGTCGAAGATCCATTGGTTGGGAAAAGACCGCGATTCAAAGTAATTCTTTGCCATGAAAACTGGCCTGATAATGTTTCAAATACTCGACCTTCAGCTGAAACAAAATCATATATTTCTCTGGCAGGAAGCGTTCCAATGTCAATATCGGTTTTATCATATGTTAAACTAAAACCTAATCGAGAAATATCTGAAATAGGATATCCAAATTGTGCTCCAAGCCCATGTGAATTTGTTAAATAATTTGCAACATTAAATTCACCATAATCAGTTTCCCTAAAATAAACATTATAACCAAGGCTAACACCATCTTTGGTGGCATAAGGATTCATATATGAAATGTTATACATTTCACTATAAATATTTTTATTAATTCCAATCCCAACAGTATTACCAGAACCAAAAAAGTTTTTTTCTTGCAGATTAAATCCTAGCATTAGACCAAAATCGCTGTATCCAATATTGCCTCCCACACTACCAGTAGTTTCCTCTTCAACCGAATAAACAACGTCTATTTGGTCATCTGTTCCAACAACAGGAATTGTTTCTACATTAACTTCTTTAAAATAGCCGAGTCTTTCAAGCCTTACTTTACCTGCTTCAATATTATTATTAGAAGACCAGGCTCCTTCAAATTGTCTCATTTCTCTTCTTAATACATTATCCTGAGTTACTAAGTTTCCTGTAAATAATATCTTTCTTGTGTAAGTTCTGTTTCCGGGTAAAACAGAAAAAATTAATTTCACTAAATTTGAATCCTCAGTAATCTCTGTATTTCCAGTAACTTCAGCAAAGGCATAACCTCTGTTACCAAGAATATTTACAAAAAATTCTTCAATTGATGTAACTTGTGCTTGAGAGTATGTTTGATCCTTTAAACTATTTATGATTTCTTTATAAACTTCTTCTTCAAAGGGAATATCTCCAATAACATCTACCTCATTAATAGTATACTTATTTCCTTCATTAATATTATGAGTTATAAAAATAGATTTCTTGTCCCTAGATAAACTTATTTGAGAAGATTCAATCGAAAATTTTAGGTATCCTCTATCTCTGTAATAGGATTCAAGTGATTCAATATCTCCAACAAGCTTCTCTCGAGAGTACTGATTATCATTTGATAAAAATGAAAAAAAGGAACCCTCTGATAACTCAAAACTATCAAGAAGATCTTCGTCAGAAAAAGTTTCGTTACCAATTATATTTATCTTTTCAATTTTCGCACTTTTTCCTTCATCAACCTCAATGTTAATTTCTATTCTATTTCTTGGTTTAGGCACTTCTCTTATTTCAACGCCTGCTCCATATCTTCCATTTGATGCATATGATCTAACCAATTCTGACTTTACTTTTTCAAGAGTAGACCTTTTATATACTTCTCCTTCATTAATTCCTACCCCATCAAGACTTTCTAATAGCTGTTCAGTTTTAAGTGCCTTATTGCCAGATATATCTATAGATGAAATTGATGGCCTTTCTATAACAGTTATTACAAGAGTATTCCCATCCTTGCCTATTTGAATATCATCAAATTGCTCTGTTGAAAATAAAGATCGTACAATGTCATTTGATTTTCTAGTATCAATCTTATCGCCTACACTGATAGGAATAACATTGAATATGCTCCCAGTTGATACTCTTTGAAGTCCTATAATCCTGATATCGCTTACTAAAAACTCATCAAATGACGCTAGATTAAAGCTGAGTAAAAAAAACAAGAAAGATATCTTAAATTTTTTCACTTACAAAAACCTTAAGACGTCATTAAAAATTGCAAAAATCATCAACATAACAACTAATGCAGCCCCACCAGTGTAAATAATATTTTCAACTTTTTCTGGAAGGGGTTTTCCGCGAACAGCCTCTAAAGCTAATAATGATAGTTGTCCTCCGTCTAGAACGGGTATTGGTAATAAATTGATAACAGCTAGGCTTATGCTTAATAATGCCATTAAATACATAAATGGCAGGAAGCCAGCCTGAGCAGTATTTCCTGCCATTTGAGCAATTCCAATTGGACCACTTAAGTTTTCAGTCCCCATATTTCCAATAATCATTTTTCCAATGAATTGAAGTGTCTTTATGCTTAAATTATATGTTTCATATGTTCCTTTTGATAAAGATTGGCTAAAGCTTCTCGAAGTACCAAAAGCAATCCCCAAAACTCCTACTCTGATATTTTGATTGATTTCGGAGTCAATTTTTACTGGTACATATATTATTTCATCATTCCTTAAAACCTTAAATTCTAAATCTGCATTGGGATTTCGAGAAACTTTTTCTCTTATATCATCAGCAAAATAAATATTCGTATTACCAATTTTTAGGATCTTATCATTTGACTTTAAACCAGCTTTATCAGCAGACCCACCGGTAATAATTTTTCCTATTATGGGTTGAACTAAATAATTAATATTTATACCTAAATACTCAGAAGGATTAGTTTGAGAATCAGACGTAGGTAAAAAATCAGTTACATTAACACCAACGATAACAGGATCATCAATTTCAGGTCTCAAAACTGAAAAATTTAACTTGCCTGAAAAACCTGCATAGCTTAAGAGCTCTAAGTTAATATCTTTTGCATCTTTAACGCCTGTATTGTTTATTAATATTATTTTGTCGTTCTCTAAAAATGTTTCATTTGTAGAATAAGATATATTTTGATCAACAGACTTGATTACTGGTATCGTTTGTGGATCAACAGTGTTGATGAAAATTGCTGTGAAAATAAATATTGATAATAAAAAATTTGCTAACGGTCCCGCAAACATAATTGAAGCTCTCTGCCATTTTGGTTTAGAGTCAAAAGTGTTCTTTAATTGCTCTTCATTTAATTGGTTGGAAATTTCTGGTTCAATTTCAATAAGTTTGTTTGTAATCATAGATACATATCCGCCAAGAGGTATAGCGGATAAGGCAAATTCAGTGCCATGTTTGTCATATTTCTTATATATGACTGGTCCCATGCCTACAGAAAATCTTTGAACATGAACTTTGCACATCCTTGCTACAATAAAATGTCCGAACTCATGGATTGTCACTAAAACTCCCAGAAGTGCCAAAAAAGATAATATGTATATAAAATATGTCATGAATTTTTTTTTAAGATAAGGATTTTACCACCTTCTTGGCCTCTATGCGTGTTTCCATATCAACCTCATTTATTGATTCAATTGTTAAATCTTTAGACATAATTTTATTATCGAAAGTTCGATATATTACGTCATATATTTTTTCAAAACTTATTTTACGACTTAAAAAGCTTTTAACAGCAATTTCATTTGCTGCATTGAAAATTGTTCCTAAAAAACCACCTTCTTTGCAAACTTCTCTAGCAATATGCTGAATCCGCATTCGATCTGATGGAAACTCTTGGAATGATAATTCTAAAGATCTAAAATTTAAATTGTTAAATTCTATTGGGACTCTATTAGTATCTGATAGAGCATGTGCTATTGGTACTCTCATATCTGGATTGCTCATATGAGAAATACTTGAGCCATCAATAAAAGTGACAATCGAATGAATAATACTCTGTGGATGAACAACAAGTTCAAAAAATTTCTCATCCAAATCAAAAAGATACTTTGCTTCTATAAGTTCTAAACACTTATTTACCAGTGTTGCGGAATCAATAGATACCTTACTTCCCATTTTCCAATTTGGATGATTTAGTGCCTGATCTATGGTTACATTCTTCAAATCATTAATTGAATAATTTATAAATGGTCCACCAGAAGCTGTAATAATTATTTTTTTAACATCAGCTATTCCATTTTCTCCAGACAAACATTGAAAGATTGCATTGTGCTCACTATCAATTGGTACTATCTCAGATTTATGTTTTTTTGCTAAAGGAAAAATTATTTCTCCTGCCACAACTATACTTTCTTTATTTGCAAGTAAAATTTTCTTGCCGGTAGTTGCAGCAATATAGACTGCCTCTAAACCAGCAAATCCTGTTGTAGCACAAATAATAATGTCAATATCATTATGTTTTATTAAGCATTGTAAATCTGTTTCACCATTTAAGAGCTTTTTTGGATCAACCTCATTAAGAAATGTTTCGAACGACTCAATATCATTTATATATACATATTTAGGATTAAACTCTTTGATAATTTCTTTTGCTTTTACAATATTATTATTAAAAGAAATTCCGAATAGGTTAAATTTATCTTCATTTTGAGAAATTACATTCAGCACACTGTCTCCGATACTTCCAGTAGCGCCTAACAAAAGAATATTTTTCATATTGTTAACATTATTATTATCAAAATTGGTGTTGCAACAAGATGTGAGTCGATTCTATCAAGTATTCCTCCATGACCGGGAAGAATATCTCCAGTATCTTTGACCCCACTTTGTCTTTTAAAGTAACTTATCAAAAGATCTCCTGCAAAAGCAAGTAATGCACCAAATATGAATATTAATACAGCAAATTTTATGTCAAAGTAAAAATTCATTAAAACACCATATAAAGCCGATGCTAAAACTCCTCCAATAAGGCCCTCCAAGGTCTTTTTAGGACTAATTTTGCTTACTATATAATTTCTGCCAAATTTAGAGCCAATAATATATGCGGAAATATCATAAATTGCTGTATTTAAAATAATTAATCCAAAAAGAGCATAGTTTCCTTTTCCCATCAAGATATAAAAAATTGACCATAAACCAAAGTTAGCAATAATAAATATACCAAGAAAAGATTTATTAAAGTTGTTTTTAAACCACTCACGCAGACCTGCAAAACAAATAAGAGAAATAACTGCAGAAAATATCCAAACATTTGACAAAAATAGAACCATAAAAATAACACCAATCAATAAAAATGCAGTAATTGATCTTTTTAACATTTTATTCAGACTCTCTTTCCAAATCTTCTTTTAATTTTTTCAAAATCTCTTAGACATTTTCTAAAGTCGTTTTTACTGAAATCTGGCCAATATTTATCTATAAACATTATTTCAGCATAGGCAATTTGATAAAGAAGAAAATTACTTATTCTTTTGTCCCCCCCGGTTCTGATTAGTAAATCTATTTCGTCAACAGGAACAGACGATTCATCATGAAGAATTTTTTCAGTAATTTGATTTAACTTTATTTCTTTTGTGAGTACTTTTGACGAAATTTTTTTAACTAAATTAAGGATATCTTGCTTGCCACCATAACTTAAAGCAACGTTGAGGTCTAAATTAGTATTTTTTGTATTGGTTTCTCTTTCTGCAAAATTAATTTTATCAATTACTGTTTTACCAAAATCATTGATGTTTCCGAAAAATCTAACTTTAACTTTTTGATTTTTAAGTTCGTTTACTTGTTCATTGATAGCATTTACGATGAGTTTTTTTATGGCATTCACTTCAGCTTTAGGTCTCTTCCAATTTTCTGAACTAAATGCATATACAGTAAGAGAATTTATATTTTGATTTACAGATTCTTTTACAATTTCCTTTAATGCATTTACTCCCTTCTCATGTCCTTCACTTATTTTCATAGAGTTTTTTAATGCCCATCTTCCATTACCATCCATAATAATGCCAACATTTTTTGGAAGGTTTTTATTTATTTTAGAATCCGCCATATTTGGCTAATTAGATTTCAAGTAGATCTGATTCTTTACTCTTTAGATCTGAATCAACAATAGAAATATATTTGTCAGTCTCTTTTTGAATTAAATCTTCAACTCTTCTTAACTCATCTTCAGAAATTTCAGATAATTTTGCATGTTGATTTGCATCCCTTCTAATGTTTCTCAAAGAAACTCTTGAATTTTCAGCTTCTGCACGAGCTTGTTTTATATAGTCCTGTCTAGTTTCTTCAGTTAATGCTGGCATTATTAATCTTATGTTATCGGAACTTGTACTTGGATTTAATCCTAAGTCTGAAGTTAATATTGCTTTTTCAATATCAGGTATCAAATTTTTATCCCAAGGTGAAATGACTAGTGACCTACCTTCTTCAACACTTATATTAGAAGTTTGATTAATAGGAGTTAGATTTCCATAATAATCGACATTGATACCATCAAGAATCGCTGGATTTGCTCTACCTGTTCTAATCTTATTAAATGCATTTCTTAGAGCAGATAATGTCTTTTCCATCCTTTGAGTTACGTCACTTATTAAGTTTTCCATTAAGATATGAGTGTTCCTATTTTTTTTCCACAAATGATATCTTTTAATGCATTATGATTATTTACATTAAAAACATTTATTGGGAGTCCATGATCCCTTGCAAGTGTTAAAGCGGTTGCGTCCATAACCTTAAGATTTTTAGATATAGCATCATCAAAAGACAAATAACCAAAAAATTTAGCATCTTTATTAATCTCTGGATCTGAATCATAAACTCCATCAACTCTTGTTGCTTTCAGCATAAGATCAGCCTCTATTTCAATTGCTCTCAGACATCCAGCAGTATCCGTTGTAAAGAAAGGATTACCGGTGCCAGCAGTAAATATCACCACATACCCATCACTTAATAATTGTATCGCGAGCCTTCTATCATAATGCTCAACAATTCCAGACATTGAAATTGCTGACATCACTCTTGTTTTAATTCCTGCCCTCTCAAGCGAATCTCTTAAAGCTATTCCATTCATAACTGTAGCAAGCATCCCCATGTGATCACCAGCAACTCTATCCATGCCAGCTTTATTTAATTTTTCTCCCCTAAAAAGATTTCCACCACCTATTACAATACCAATTTCTGAACTTAACTCTTTGCATGACTTTACAGAGTCTGCCATATTATCTAATGTTTTTGGATCAATACCTTGATTATCTGGTCCTGCTACAGACTCTCCACTAAATTTAAGAAGTATTCTTTTATGCTCTAATTCAGACATAATTTATTTTAACTGTTCGGCAACCTCTTCAGCAAAGTCTTTTGATTTTACTTCAATTCCCTCACCAACTTTAAATCTAACAAATGAAACAATGCTTGCATCAGCATTATCTATATAGTCTTTAATTGTAATATCAGGGTTTTTAACAAAACTTTGTGACAGAAGAGATACTTCTGATAAAAATCTATTAACTTTTCCCTCAACCATTTTATCCATAATTTCCTTAGGTTTTCCAGATTCTTCGGCTTGATTCATATAAATGGATTTTTCTCTTTCTAGAATTTCGCTTTCTATATCATCTTTTGATAGACACAAAGGGTTGAATGCTGATACATGCATTGCAACATCTTTTGCTATCTCATTGGTTCCATTTTTCATCGTTACTAATGAACCAAGCTTTGAGTCTGGATGAAGATACATGCCAATATTCATGTCTTGACTGAACTCAATTGTCTTTAATCTTCTCAACTGAACATTTTCACCTATTGTTTGAACTAAAGTTTTTCTATCATCTTCAAGTGGTGTACTTGCAAAAGTTTCGATACTTAAAACTTTGTTATTAGATATGTACTCTTTTACTTTTTCAGCAAAAGACAAAAAATTAGAATCTTTTGCTGCAAAATCTGTTTCTGAATTAACTTCAACAATAGTTCCATAAGAATCTCCGATTGAAATGACTAATACTCCATCAGCAGCCACTCGTGAAGATTTTTTTTCTGCTTTTAATGCACTATTTGATCTTAGAAGATCCAATGCCTTTTCAATATCGCCATCGCAATCAACAAGAGCTTTTTTACAATCCATCATAGCAACACCTGTAATATCCCTTAATTCTTTAACTTGAGATGCTTTAATCTCCATTTTTACGAATCCTCTTTTTTATCTTCGGATTCACCATCATCTATTTTTTCAGTTAAATCTGTTTCGATAACCTTCTTTTCATCTTTGGCCTCCATAAGTTCCCCTTCAATGTCATTACCTTCATTTGAATTTTTTTTAAGAATTTCATTTTGTTCTGGCTGATTTTGATCATCCTTTTTAACTGTTTGAATTATTGGAGAATCAGATTTTGGAGAAAATCCTTTTGATGACTCAATACCTCTAGCACATGCATCTGAAATTACTTTTGTAACAAGTCTAACTGACCGGATAGCATCATCATTACCTGGAATAATTGTATCTATTCCATCAGGATCTGAATTTGTATCAATTAAAGCTATAACTGGTATACCCATTTTTTTTGCTTCAAGCACTGCAATTTTTTCATACTTTACATCGATAACAAATAAAGCATCTGGAAGGCCTTTCATGTCTTTTATGCCGCCAACACTAGCTTGCAGTTTTGTATATTCTTTTTGAATTTCAACTGCTTCTTTTTTTATAAGCTTCTCAATTCTTCCTGAAGAAATCATCTCTTCAATGTCTATTAATCGCCTAATAGAACCCCTAATAGTTTTCCAATTTGTAAGAGTACCGCCCAACCATCTTTTATCAACATAGGGAAGACCAATTGAAGATGCCTCTTCTTTTATTGTTTTGCAAGCTGATCTTTTTGTTCCAACAAACAAAATTTTATTACCTTTAGAGCAAATATCTTCTGCTTTTGAAGCAGCGGCATTCAAATATTCTTGAGTTAATTCAAGATTAATTATGCTTATTTGTTTTCTTGTATCAAAAATATATTGTTCCATTTTAGGATTCCAGAATCTTTGTTGATGACCAAAATGAACGCCTGCTTGAAGCAGGTCTTTAATTGAAACTATACTCAATGTTAATCTCCTAGGGGGTTATTCTCCAATTCGTAATAAAGCTAACCTAAAAAGCACCCCAACTTTATTTTAATAGAATTTTCGTATTTAAAGTTCGAACATTTTATAGAAAAAAACAAGATTTTGAAAGATTTTTCTATTTAATAATATCTCTAAATGCATAAAGACTTGGTTCTAATTCAACAAGCTTTTTAGCACAAAAAAGCGCGCCATCAGCAAAAACATCTCTTGAAAGTGCTTCATGCTGAAATTGAAAAGATGAACTCTTACTCTTAAAAGTGACTTTGTGAACTCCAAATACATTATCTTTTCTGTAAGAAATTATCTTTAAGGATAAAATGTTTTGTTTTTTATCCTTAATTTTTAATAGATTAGATAATTCTATTGCTGTGCCTGATGGTTTATCTATTTTTTGTGAATGATGTGTTTCTTCAATCAAACAATCAAATTTTTCATCACTTGAATTTATAAATTCTTCTAATGACTCTTTAAGCTGATTAATTCCAATACTCATATTAGCTGCCAATAAAATTGGTACCTTTTTTGAAGAAGTTTTGATTTCATTTACTAGTTTTTTGTCTAAGCCTGTTGTGCCAATTAAAAGGGGTATATTATTTTGCTTACATTTTTTTAAAATTTCTGATGTTGAATTAGGATGAGAAAAGTCAATAACAACATCTGACGTAAACAAATTAGTGTTATTAAGAGTATAGCTTTTATCTTTTTGAATAAGTTTTGATATAGACTGGCCCATTTTTCCAGATTTTCCATTAATAAAAACTTTTAACATCATTCTTTTATCTTTGAAATAGCTTTCAAGAATGTATCTGTTCCAGGATAGTTCTTTGATTGATGCAGTGATGAAGTCAACTCATTAAGTAATTTAATTTGATCTTTAGTTAAATTAGATGGGGTTTCAACTATTACTCTACATAAAATATCCCCCCTTCTACTGTTTCTTACAATTGAGGCTCCTTTTCCTTTGATACGAAAAACTTTACCAGTTTGAGTATTTGCAGGTATTTTTAATGATATTGATTTTTCTAAAGTTGGAATGTTTATTGATCCTCCTAAAACAGAAATTTCAAAAGGAATTGGAGCTTCAATATATAAATGTCTCCCGTCTCTCTCAAAAATTGGATTCTCAATAACTCTTATAGCAACATATAAATCTCCAGATCGACCATCTTTTGACCATTCACCCTCACCCGTCAGTCTTACTTTGTCTCCATTATCAACGCCAGCAGGTATATTGACTGATAAGGTTTTATTTTCTTTAATTGCTCCAACACCACCACAAGTTTTACATTTATCTTTTATAACTTGCCCAGTTCCTCCACAAACGGAGCATGTTTGTTGGACCGAAAAGAATCCTTGTTGCATTCTTACCTGTCCTGTTCCATTGCAATTCATACATGTTACTGGTCTTGACCCTCTTGCAGCTCCACTTCCATTACAATCATGACATTTTCTATGGGAAGGAATCTTTATTTTTTTTTCAATGCCAAGCACAGCTTCTTTTAGGGTTAATTCAAGATTATATTGAAGGTCTGATCCTCTTGCTTGTCTTCTTGATTGAGATCTTGTTCCAAAAACATCGCCAAATATGTCACCAAAAATATCATTTATGTTAATGTCATTAAAATTAGGGCCTCCACCACCCATACCCTCAACACCTGAGTGTCCAAATTGATCATAAGCTGATTTTTTTTGAGGGTCTGAAAGAACATCATAAGCTTCTGCAGCTTCTTTAAATTTCTTTGCAGCCGATGGATTATCAGGATTTCTATCAGGATGGTATTTCATAGCTTTCTTTTTGAAAGCTTTCTTAAGTTCGCTAGCTGAAGCACTTCGAGAGACTTCTAAAGTTTCATAATAGTCTCTCTTGGACATGATATTAAACTATTTTTCTTCTTCTTTTACTTCTTCAAACTCGGCATCAACTGTATTTTCTGTAGATTCTTCAGATTCGTCTTTAGACTCAGTTTGTCCCTCAGGAGATTCTTGTTTATAAAGTTTTTGTGTAAGAGGTGTTAAAACGTCATTAAGGTTTTTTGTTGATGATTCAATACTTTCAATATCTTCTGATGAAATTGCTTCTTCAAGTTTAACAACAGCTTCTTCAACAAGATTTTTTTCATCATCTTCTAACTTATCTGAAGATTCTTCAATTGTCTTTCTAGTTGCATGGACTAACATGTCGGCATTATTTTTTGTTTTGACAAGTTCTTCAAATTTTTTGTCATCTTCGGCATTTGCCTCAGCGTCTTTGACCATTTTCTCTATATCATCATCTGATAATCCGCTAGAAGCTTTTATAACAATTGATTGTTCTTTGCCTGTATTTTTATCTTTTGCAGATACGTTTAAAATTCCATTAGCATCTAAATCAAATGAGACTTCAATTTGAGGAACACCTCTTGATGCAGCTGGTATATCAGTTAAATTAAACTGACCAAGTGACTTATTTTGAGATGCTTGAGTTCTTTCTCCTTGAATGACGTGAACTGTAACTGCGGTCTGATTATCTTCAGCTGTTGAAAAAACTTGAGATTTTTGTGTTGGAATTGTTGTGTTTTTCTCAATCAATGGAGTTGCAACTCCACCTAAGGTTTCTATACCCAGTGTGAGAGGTGTAACATCTAATAATAGAACATCTGTAGTGTCTCCTGATAAAACTGAGCCTTGAATTGCGGCACCAACAGCAACAGCTTCATCTGGATTCAAATCTTTTCTTGGCTCTTTTCCAAAAAATTCAGATACTTTCTTTTGAACAAGGGGCATTCTTGTTTGCCCTCCTACTAAAAGAATTTCACTAATGTCACCTTTAGAAATTTTCGCATCTTTTAGTGCTAGCTTCAAAGGCTCTAAACTTTTATCAACTAAATCCTCTACAAGAGATTCAAGTTTTGCTCTTGTGATTTTATGAACAAAGTGCTTTGGCCCAGAGCTATCTGCAGTAATGTATGGTAAATTCACTTCCGTTTGTTCTGATGAAGAAAGTTCGATTTTTGCTTTTTCAGCTGCCTCCTTCAATCTTTGCAAAGCAAGTGGATCACTTTTAAGATCAAATCCTGACTCTTCTTTAAATTTATCTACAAAATAATCAATAAGTCTTAAATCAAAATCTTCACCACCTAAAAATGTGTCACCATTAGTTGATAAGACCTCAAATTGATGTTCGCCATCTACATCAGATATTTCAATTATTGATATGTCAAAAGTTCCTCCGCCTAGATCGTATACAGCAACAGTGGAATCTCCTTTTCCTTTATCCAGTCCATATGCTAAAGCAGCAGCAGTTGGCTCATTAATGATTCTTTTAACATCAAGACCTGCGATTTTTCCTGCATCCTTTGTTGCTTGTCTTTGTGAATCATTAAAATAAGCAGGAACAGTTATGACCGCTTCTTTTACTTCATGCCCTAAATAGTCTTCAGCTGTTTTTTTCATTTTTTTAAGAACTTCAGCAGCTACTTGTGGGGGTGCCAACTGTTTTTTAGCAGCTTCTACCCATGCATCACCATTATCAGCTTTCACAATCTTGTAAGGAACCATATCAGCATCCTTACTGACGACCTCATCATTAAAGGTTCTTCCAATTAGTCTTTTTATAGCATACAAGGTATTTTCAGGATTTGTTACAGCCTGTCTCTTTGCAGGAAGTCCTACTAAGACTTCATCATTATCAGTATATGCGATTACTGAAGGAGTGGTTCTACCACCCTCTGCATTTTCGATTACTTTTTGTTGTTGACCTTCAACAACGGCTACACAACTGTTTGTAGTGCCTAAATCAATTCCTATTATTTTTGACATATTTTTACCTCTAATTCTTAATTACTGTAACTCTTGCTGGCCTTATTACTCTTTTATGAAGCTCCCATCCTCTCTGGAAGACGTTACCGATAAAACCATCTTTTTTATTTTCATCTTTTTCCATAGAAACTGCTTCATGTTTCTCAGGATTAAATTCCTCATCTACGGGATAGATAGGTATCATTCCAAATTTATCAAGAGTTGATTCAAAAGATTTTAATGTTAACTCAATTCCTTCTCTATCTTCATTTGTTGAATTTTTAGATAAATTATTTAATGCATGTTCTAAATTATCTATTATTGGCAATAACTCAGTTAATAATCTTTCTGTACCATATTTATGTGCTTTTTCAACTTCAATCAAGCTTCTTTTGAAGGCATTATCAAGTTCAGCATTGGCTCTTAGCAGTGACTCTTCAAGTTCTTCTTTTTTATCAAGAAGTTCCTCATATGATGGATTACCAATTACTTGTTCATCTTCAGATACATTATCATTATGAACTTCACTTTGAGCACCATTAACAGTTTGATCATCTGCATGAACAGTATGATCATCTGCATGAAGATTTTCTTCAGTTAATTTGTCGTTTTTTGTCATAAAACTGTCCCCATAGCCAATATATTGGGATACAAACGATTAGTTCAAGATGTAATTATGATTCTATTTTTTTTACATGAAGCACAAGATTATGATCAACTAATTGATAGCCTGAATTGTTAGCAATCTTATTTAATCTATTCACTAATTCAGTATCTTGAAATTCAAGTACTTTTCCAGTTTCAACATCGACCATATGCTCATGATTTTCTTCAATGACTTCATATACAGCATGACTGCCTTCAAAATGATGTTTTTTTACCATTCCAGCAGACTCAAATTGAGTTAATACTCTGTATACAGATGCTAAACCTATATTTTCTCCTTTAACTAGAAGTTCTTTGTAAATATCTTCAGCACTAAAATGAGCTTCTTCTTGAATTGCAGTTGACTCCAAAACCTCCATTATTTTTATCCTAGGTAATGTTGCTTTTAAACCTGCTTTCTTTAGTTCCTTGTTTTGATTGTTCATTGAAATTTTAATTGTACAGTTTAATTTAATTCCAATTATAATGTTTTATGATGAAAAGAATATCAAAAATTAATTTTTCTAATAAAATTTATATTTTGTTTTCTGTTTTCTTTATTTCATCTTGTTCATCTTTAAGTCCATATAAGGTCCCTATTCTTCAAGGGAATATTTTCGAGGATGAAGAAATTGAAAATCTTTCTCAAGGTTTGTCAAAAGAGCAAGTTCAATTTATTTTTGGCACTTCTTTAATTAAAGATCCATATCATTCACAAAGATGGGATTACTTTTACTCTATAAAAATTGGCGATAATCTTTTAGAAGAGAAGAAATTAACAATTTTTTTTAATGATAATGATCTCGTGGATAGTTGGATTATTGAAGACATTTCAAAGTAATTATTTCTTAACAACTCTTTTTATAAAAGCGTTAACTAAAATATCGCAAAAGTTATTTATAATTTTATCTGGTAATAAATTGTCTAGTAAAAATGGTAATTCAAATTCTGCCTCAAAAAAAATCTCCGTAACATTGACATCATTACTCGTAATTTTCCAACTGCAATCAAAAAGTCTAAAAGGCCCTTTAATTTGCTCTATTTTAATATGATTGTTTGATATTAAATTCCTGGATTTTATATAATATTTTTTATGTAAGAACTCAAATTCGAGCTCACCTATTTCGAATTTATCATTTTTTTCTATCAACTTCGCTTTCGAACATCCTGGGATGAATAATGTGTAGTTCTCAAATTTTGATATCTGATTAAATACTTCTTCAGGACATGCTTGAATTACTCTAGAAAATTTAATCTTTCGTGACACTTTAAAAAATTTGAGAAATAAATATTAAAGCTACGCTCGTTGGAGCTATAAATTTAATAAAAAATCTCCATAACTTATAGATTATTAAATTTACATATCCGATTTCATTGATTATAAGTTCTTTTTTCATAAACCAACCAACAAAAATTGCAATCATCATTCCACCAAATGGAAGAAGTATTTGATTAGCTATAAAGTCTAAAGAATCCAGAAAATTCTTACCTGATATCAATTCAAAGCCAGATAAAGTATTAAAACTTAATGCTGTTCCAATGCCCAAAGACCAAGCAAACAAAGAAATTGCTAAAGCTGAATTCTTTCTTGATAGATAACCCTCCTCTGACAAAAATGCAACCCCTGGTTCAAGCAAAGAAATTGAAGAGCTTAATGCAGCTATTGATAATAATATAAAAAAGATGGGTCCAATCAATTGGCCAAACTGCATTTGATTGAATGCTGAAAGCATAGAAACAAACACAAGTCCTGGACCACTATTTGGCTCTAAGTTGAAAGCAAATATAATTGGAAATATTGCCAATCCAGCAAGCATGGCTACAAGAGTGTCTAGAGAAGCGACTGTAAATGAAGTTGGAACGACTTTCTGATCTTTTGGCATGTAAGCTCCATACGCCATAATTGAACCCATTCCAAGACTCAAGCTAAAGAAGGCTTGGCCCATTGCACTTAAAAATGTTTCTGAGGTTACACTTGAAAAATCAGGAGCAAATAAAAAACTTAAAGCTTTAATAAATGCCCCATTAAAAATTGCATAAATCACCATAAAAATTAATAGAGCTCCTAACATAGGCATAAGAATTTTGACCATCCTGCCAATACCATTTTTTACACCAGCAGATACTATTAAAAAAGTAAGCAGCATAAAAACTGAGTGCCAAAATAATAAATTGGCTGGTGACTCAATTACTGATCCAAACTGTTCTGATGAACTTAAGAATTCATTTGATGAAGCAGCGATAAATATATAATTTAGACATATTCCAGCAATGACACTATAAAAAGATAAAATCAAGACACCTGCTGTAATGCCACTCCAGCCAACAAATTGCCACAAGGATGAAGAATTTGAATCCAGTGCTGTTCTTTTCATAGCATTAATTGGGCTATTTCCTGCTCGTCTTCCAATAATAATCTCGCTTATCATAATAGGAACTCCTATCATCACAATACATAACAAATAGATTAAAACAAATGCTCCTCCGCCATTAGTGCCTGCTTTGTAAGGAAACCCCCAAATATTTCCCAGACCAACAGCTGATCCTGTGGCAGCAAGTATAAAAGTCCATTTACCAATCCAAGTCCCATGTGATTTTAATTTTTTTATCATTATTACAAGTATGGATTACTATAAGGATTTATCCAATATCCCATCGAGATTAAAAAAGATATACAAACTAGTAAAGTTAACATCTTTCTAAATTTTTGATAATCAATATCTTTTTTATAGAAATCCTCTGTAGATCTCTCAAAAATATAAAAACTATAAAAACTAAAAATTGATAAGATTAATGAGCTTAAAATCATTTCAAAAAAAGTCAGTAACAAGATAGAACAACCAATTAGACTAAATCCAATACCAATGGATAAATTTAGTTTTTGATTTTTTTGATCGTCTCTCCACCCCCAAGCAAATCCCCCCAGAAATGTAAGAATGATTGATCCATAGCCTAATTGAAAAACAATAAGAGTTTTACTAATTTCTCCTCCAATTATCCATGGAGAAACAGAAAATAAAGCAAATGGCAAAAAACCAATGTAGCCATATGTTGATTTAATATTTGTTATATTCAATTTATTTCTTACAAAATATTGCACTTAGTTTCTCAAAATACATAATAAAGTATGTCTAAAGAAAAACCTTCTTTAATTGTAAAGAATAAAAATGCTTCTAGAAACTATAAATTAGATGAAAGTTTTCAAGCCGGAATTGTCTTAGAAGGTTGGGAAGTAAAATCTCTAAGACAGTCTAAGGTTGATGTAAAAAATTCATACGTAAACATCAAAAAAGGTGAGGCTTGGCTTATTGGAGTAAAAATTGATGGCCCAGCATCTCTAAAACAAGAAGATATAGATTTGACTAAATCAAGAAAACTTTTACTACACAGAAGAGAAATTGAAAAGATAGAAAGATTGAAGGGAGAAAAAGGACTTACATGTGTTTTAACAAAAATTTACTGGAAAGATAATTTAATTAAATGTGATATTGCCATGGGTAAAGGCAAAAAGCATAGAGATCAAAGAGAGGATATCAAAAAAAGAGATTGGGAAAGAGATCAAGGAAGAATTCTTAAAAATTAAAAAAAATTCTCCTAATCGAATCAAAAAAAATTCATGTATAATGCCTTTCCTTATGGGGGCGAATAGGGTTCGACGTTTTTACTGGATTCCGAAGCGCATGCCAAGATTGTAGTAATTCTTGTAAAACATACTACAAAAAAAATAGTTGCAAATAACGACAACTACGCTTTAGCAGCTTAATGCTAACCGATGCAAGAATTGACTGTGGTTTGAAGCATCGGCTAAACACACAGTCTAGCCAAGCTGTATTGCTTGTATATAGTTTGGTAAAACTTAATCAAGCTAGCTTTTATGCCCTGCTCTTCGGGTGATAAAAGTTAAAAATAATAGAATGAGCTATGCATGTAGAAGTTAGGCTGAAGGATTGACGGACGCGGGTTCAATTCCCGCCGCCTCCACCAATATGTATCTATTTTATAAACATATTATGTATAAAATTTATTTATCTACATCATTATGATAGTATTTATTAAATATATGTTCTTTGGGGGAATAATATGAAAAATTTTAAAAGCACTTTAGCGTTGTCTTTAGTTTTAATGATTCCAGTATCTTTTGAATTAAATGGACAGGAGTCAAATAGAGCATCAACTCTAATTGAAGAAGTTGTTACTACTGCTCGTAAAAAAGAAGAATTTGAACAAGAAGTTCCAATATCAATTACTACAATTTCATCAGATCAAATTGAAGTTTTAAAGATTAGAGATCTTACCGAAATTACATCAATACCAAATGTTTCTTTAGATGAGGTTGGAACTGCAAATCATGTTCCAAACTTTCAAATAAGAGGATTAGGTCACAACTCTTCTATTGCCTCTGTTGAATCTCCAGTCGCTATGATTAACGATGGAGTATATGTTGGTAATGGACAGGTCTGGGATGGATTTGATATAGAAAGTATTCAAGTTCTCAGAGGACCACAAGGCACTGTTATGGGAAAAAACTCTATTGGTGGTGCTGTTCTAATAAATTCAAAGAATCCAAGTGATGAATGGGAATCAACTATGAGATTAGCTTATGATGGTTTCGGAAATCCAGGAGGAATGAATAAGTATGTTCAGTTTGCTTCCGGTGGACCATTATCAGATAAATTAAAAGTAAGAGCTGTTGTACACACTAATGATAATGAAGGTTGGCACAGGAATGATTTTAATAATACTCCTCATGGAGAAATTGAATCAACAATGTTCAGAGGAACTGTTGTGCTAAATCCATCAGATACTCTTGAAATTAATGTAAAGTATCTTACACAAGAGACTGACGGAGATGGTCCTTCTGCTCAATGTTTCCAATTATTTGAGGGAGGACCTAGTTGCATAAATCCCGCATTTAATAGAGATAGAAATAAATTTGATTTAAATATCAACGAAGAAGGATTTCTTGAAGACGAAGCAAATACTCTAACGTTAAAAATAGAAAAAGATGTAAATTTAGGCAATGGTCTTATTACATATATTTATGGTGACAGTTCGTATGAGCAGGAAAGCATAGGTGATATTGATGGAACTCCAGCCTTTATTTTCCACGCACCTCAAGAACTAAAAAATGATATTTCTTCTCATGAAATAAGGTATAACGGATCGTTTGAAAATTTTGATGTTTTAATTGGATATTCAACTTTTGAAAATGATCTTATGTTTCATGAAATGAGAATCCTACCTAATACTTTAGGTGGAACAGAATGGAATGGTGGTGGAACACAAAAAATAGAATCCACAGCATTTTTTGCGACAATTGAAAGACCACTTAGTGAAAAACTTACACTAGATGTAGGTGTCAGAGTAACAGATGAAGATAAATCTGTTTCAGTTGCATCTTTGTCAGCTGGAGTAAGCCTGCTCGCAACTGGCGGTCCAAGTAACATTTATTTCTTAGGTACAAGGGATCCTTCAGCTATTCAGAGTCCAGCACAAGCAAGTTGTAGAATCTTTACTGGTGGTTGTCTTAGAGATTTTATAGACTCAGAATCATGGAGTAGTACATCTCCTAGAGTTGGTCTTACATATGCGGCAGATGAAGATACTACTTACTATGGTTACTATGCTATTGGTTATAGATCTGGTGGTTATAATATGAGAAATACCGCCATTCTTGCACTGACTCCTGATAAGGGTCCTGGTCCATATGATCAAGAAGAAGCATCTACGTTTGAATTTGGTATGAAGAAATCTCTTGAAAAAGGTAAATTAAATATTTCTTACTTTTCAACTGAATTAGATGATATGCAAAGAACTTTAAATGAAGCAGGACCTGCTGGCCCTGTTCAGTATATTAAAAATACAGGTACAGCCACAATGAGTGGTTTAGAAATAGATTTGGTTTATCTTCTGCAAGATGACATGGCTCTAAACTTTACTCTTGGGACTTTAGATGCGGAATATGACAAAGTTACTTTTGATATTAGTGGTGATGGTGTAATTGATAGCACTGATGCGAATCTAAAACTACCAAGAGCAGCGGATATAACCTACTCTATTGGTTTAGTTAAAGACTTTAACTTAAAAGCATGGGAAGCAAGTGCAAGAGCTTCATACTCTTACAGAGATGAAATTGCATATAACGATAATAATCTTGGTATGATTGACGAACAGGACATACTTGATCTTGGAGTTGACTTTTACTCACCATCAGAACAAATTAATATTGGTGTATATGGAAAAAATATGAGAGATACTGTTAAACATGGTAATGTTAGTCCTGTAAGTTGGGGATCATTCTCACCTTTAATGACAGGTAAAGTCGTTGGAGTAGAGCTAGTTTATAGCTTCTAATTTAGATAAACTTAAAGGCAGCTTTTAGGCTGCCTTTTTTTTGAATTGTCATAATGATAGACATCTAAGCAATTCATCTTTAAACTAGCTTTTTTTAGATAAATATGGCGAATTCTAAACAAGCAATAAAAAGAGTAAGACAAAACTCCGATAAATATAAATTAAGGCATGCACAAAGGTCTGTTGTCAGAACTGCTGTAAAAGCTGTAAAAGCAAATATAGATATCAAAGATAAGTCTAAAGCGACTGAGTTATTTATAAAAGCACAAAAAATAATTGATACTGCTGCTTCAAAAAAAGTAATACATAAAAATGCTGCAGCTAGAACAAAAAGAAGACTTTCTAATGCAATTAAAGCATTAAGCTAATTTTTTCTATATTCTATAACTTCTGTTTCAAGTAACTTTAACAAGCTCTTTGTACCCTTTCCTGTTGCAGCTGAAATAAAATAAATATCACTTGAAGAAATATTCATAGAAGTTTGTATTTGTTTTCTAATCGCATCAATTTTTCCTTGATCAATTAAATCAATCTTATTACAAACAACCCAAGAAACTTTTTGAGTTAAGTTATCTTTGAAAGTATCTAATTCTTTTTTTAATAACTTAATTTGTTCGACAGGATTTATATTATCTAAAGATAACAAATCAACAAATATTAGTAATATACCGGTTCGAGAAATATGTTTTAGAAACTTTATACCAAGTCCAGCACCATCTGATGCACCTTCAATTAATCCAGGAATATCTGCTATAACATAACTTGATGCGTCACCTTTGATTGTTCCAAGGTGCGGTCTAAGTGTTGTAAAAGGATAATTACCAATTTTTGGTTTTGCTGATGAAACAGTATTTAAAAAAGTGGACTTGCCTGCATTCGGAAATCCAACCAAACCAACATCAGCTAATGATTTGAGTTCTAGTTTAATTGATTTACTCTCACCTTCAAAACCTGGGGTAGATTTTCTTGGAGATTGATTAGTACTAGATTTAAACTTTGCGTTCCCTAGGCCACCATCTCCACCTTTTGCAATTAAATAATTTATTGATTTATCATTACAATCAACAATTTCTTCTCCAGTAATTTCGTCATAAATCACTGTTCCTAATGGAACTTCAATAACTAAATCTATTCCGGCAGATCCAAATTTATTTTTTCCTGAACCCTTTTCTCCATTCTTAGCAGTAAAATTCTTTTTATTTTGAAAATCGATTAAAGTATTAATATTAGTATTAACTTTAAAATATATATCCCCGCCCTTTCCTCCATCACCTCCATCTGGGCCACCAAACGGAATATACTTTTCGCGTCTAAAACTTGAAGCTCCAGAACCTCCATCTCCAGCCTTTATTTCGAGATAGGCCTCATCGATGAAATTCATTTTTAAGTTCTTTTCTAATGAGGAATGACGTTTGCTGTTTTTCTTTTTTTAGGGCCTTTGTAGGTAAATTGAACTACGCCAGGTGATTTTGCAAACAACGTATCATCTTTTCCAATTCCGACATTTAAGCCTGGATGAGTATTAGTACCTCTTTGACGTATAAGTATTTCGCCAGCTTTTACAACTTGTCCTCCAAAACGTTTGACCCCAAGTCTTTTAGAATTTGAATCTCGTCCGTTTTTACTGGATCCTCCAGCTTTTTTATGTGCCATTATTTACTCTCTAATTTAATATTTTTAATTTCTATTTGTGAGTGCTTGGCTCTATGGCCAATTTTTCTCATACTATGTTTTCTTCTTCTGAATCTTAAAATTGAAATTTTATCTCCTTTAATTTCATCCTTTATTTCTGCAGTAACTTTAACGTTTTCTAAATAAGGCTGTCCTACCTCAACGGTATCACCGTCAACATACAGTAGAACATTATTAAAAGTAATCTTTTTACCAACCTCATCTTTTAACAAATCAATTGATAAAATCATCCCTTTTTCAACCTTATGCTGTTTTCCACCTGTTTCTATAACTGCATACATAATATAATCCTTTAAAGCCCGCAAAATATACGCTTTAATGAATAAATTATCAATACTTAATCAAAATTTTGACTTATAAATTAACTTAAATGAAAAATATCTGTATTAACCAAGAACTAAAATTTGTAGAGAAACTTATCAAAAATGATATAAATGCGGAAAAAACAATATCAGGTCTTTATAAATACATTTTTAAGTCTAAGGGAAAAAAAATACGAGCAAGATTAAGCCTTATATCATCATCTACAAAAAAACATAAAGATAGATTTAAACTTGCATCCATTATTGAATTACTGCATACAGCAACTTTGGTTCACGATGATGTGGTTGATAACTCTTCAATTAGACGTGGTAAGAAATCAGTAAACACTGAATGGTCAAACTCTCATGGAGTATTAATTGGAGATTATATCTACTCAAAAGCATTTATTTTGATGGTAGAAATAGGGAATAAAGATATCCTTAAGGAACTAGCATCTGCAACTAATGATATTTCTCAAGGTGAATTAATTCAACTGGATGCAATTAAAAATGAAGAAATATCTTTAAATAAACTTAAAAAAATAAGTTATTTTAAAACAGGTAGACTTTTTGAAGCTGCTGCAAAAACTGGGGCTATGTTATCAAGCTCAAATAAATCTTACATAAAAGGTGTAAGTGAATATGCAAAAAATTTAGGAATTCTTTTTCAAATAACTGACGATTTGCTTGATTATTCAGATAGTTCAGACACTGGAAAACCCTCCTATCAAGATCTCAAGGAAGGAAAAGTTACATATCCTTTTTACTATGCCTATAAAAATGCTAGTAAAGAAGAAAAAAGCAGATTAAAAAATATTCTTGTGACTAAAAAACTAAATAAATCTTCGACAAATAAACTAATCTCAAGATTGAATGGAATTAAAGAAACAGAAAAGCTTGCAGAAAAATATTATATTCAATCTATTAGATGTGCTAAAAGTATAAATAAACTCTCAGTAATGCAAGAAATGATAGAATTATCTGATATGGCATTAAAGAGAAAAAAATAATGTTTAGTCCTAAGAGCTCATATAGGAAAGATGAACTTGTTGCTTGCTCGAATGGAGAGCTTTTTACAAAAGAGGGAGATGGAAGATTGCCTTCGGATCAAATGCTGATGTTTGATGAAATTACTAATATTGATGATTTTTCTGGTAGCTATAATAATGGGTCCATAGAAGCTGAATTGAATATTATGCCTGATTTATGGTTCTTCAAATGTCATTTTAAAAAAGATCCAGTAATGCCGGGATGTCTTGGTCTAGATGCGATGTGGCAACTTCTTGGATTTTATCTTTTATGGACTGGTTTACCTGGAATTGGAAGAGCACTAGGTGCTGAAAAAGTTAAATTTTTTGGTCAGGTACTTCCTAAAGCAAAAAAAGTTATTTATAAAATAGATATCAAGAAAGTTGTAAATAGAGGTGCTATTGTTGGATTAGCAGATGGTGAGATGTTCGTAGATGGGAAAAAAATATATAGTGCCGAAAGGTTGAAAGTTGGTTTATTTAAAGATCCAAGTAATTTTTAATGAAGAATGTTGTCATCACAGGAATGGGGATTAAATCTTGCATTGGTAATAATTACAAAGAAGTGCTGGATAATCTGCAAAATGGCAGATCCGGTATTGTGTTTAATAAAACTTATTCCGAAATGGGTTTTAGGAGTTGTGTTTCAGGAACTGTAAATATAGAGTTGTCAGATCATATAAATAGAAAGTTATTGCGTTTCATGGGTGAGTCGGCAGGATATGCTTATCTTGCGACAAAGGATGCTCTTGAAATGGCAGGAATTGATGAAAATGATTTAGATTCTCCAAAAATTGGTATTGTTGCTGGCTCAGGAGGTGCTTCTACAAGGATAATGGTCGAGAGTGGCGATATTGCAAGAAAAAAAGGGCCTAAAAGAATTGGTCCTTACGGTGTAACTAAAAGCATGTCGAGTTCAATATCAGCAATAATTGCAACAGCCTTAAAATTAAAAGGTGTTAATTATTCTATATCTTCTGCATGCGCAACAAGCGCACATTGTATAGGTCATGCAGCAGATTTAATAAAAAATGGAAGCCAAGATATTATAATTGCTGGTGGTAGTGACGATGAACATTGGAGTTCATCATGTCTATTTGATGCTATGGGAGCTTTATCCTCGAAATATAATACAAATCCTGAAAAAGCTTCACGCCCTTATGATATAGAAAGAGACGGGTTTGTTATATCAGGAGGCGCAGGAATGATTATTCTTGAAGAAGAAGAGCACGCAAAAAAAAGAGGTGCAAATATTCTTGCAAAATTGTCAGGATATTTTGCGAATTCAGATGGCTATGACATGGTTGCTCCATCTGGTGAAGGAGCTTTAAGATGCATGCAAGGTGCTCTAGATAGTTCAAATAATAAAATTGACTATATAAATACTCATGGTACTAGCACTCCTGTAGGCGATGTAGCTGAGTTAAATGCAATAAAAGAACTATTTAAGACTGAGTCTCCTTTAATAAGTTCAACGAAGTCGATGACAGGTCATTCACTCGGTGCAACAGGTGCACATGAAGCTATATATTCTATAATGATGCTAAATGAAGGCTTTATTGCTCCTTCAATTAATATAAAATCGTTATGTGATGAAGCTAAAGGACTGAATATTGTATCTGAAACAAAAGAAATAGATATTAACAATATACTTAGTAATTCTTTTGGTTTCGGTGGTACTAATGCAAGCTTAGTTTTGAGTAAATTTTAGAAATTATCATCAAAATGGAATATCATCATCTGTAATACCTTCTGAATTGTCATCTTCCGGAAATGGTGTGTCGGAAGTATTGTCCTGATTCATTGAAGGATCAGAAGTATTTCTCGAGCCAAGCATTGTTAATTGATTTCCTAATATTTCAGTGGTGTATCTATCATTGCCATCTTTGTCTTGCCACTTTCTAGTTTGAATTTTACCTTCTACATATATACTTGATCCTTTATCAAGATATTTCTCAGCAATTTCTGCCAAGTTGCCAAAAAAGACCACTCTATGCCATTCAGTTTTATCCCTATTCTCGCCACTCTCTTTATCTTTCCATGACTCTGTTGTTGCTATTGACAGATTTGCTACAGCAGTTTGAGTAGCTGTATATCTCATTTCTGGTTTTTGACCTAAATTACCCACTAAAATTACTTTATTTACGCCTCTACTCATATTTACCTCTTATAATAATAACTTAAGAGTTTAACCTAATTTAATTTTTTCATCACGGAATTTTTATTCTTATGGACAGTATTTTTATAAAAGGTGCTAGAACACACAATCTAAAAAATATTGATCTAGAGTTACCTAGAGATAAGATTATTGTTATCACTGGTCTATCTGGCTCAGGCAAGTCATCTCTTGCATTCGATACTTTATATGCAGAAGGTCAAAGAAGGTATGTTGAATCATTATCAACATATGCAAGAAGATTCCTTTCTATGATGGAAAAGCCAGACGTAGATCAAATTGAGGGTCTTTCACCTGCAATATCAATAGAACAAAAGGCTTCCTCTCATAACCCAAGATCGACTGTAGGAACCGTAACAGAAATATATGATTATTTAAGATTACTATATTCTAGAATTGGAACACCAAAATGTCCTGATCATGGAGAAGAATTAAAAGCCAAGACTGTTTCAGAGATATGTGATGAAATCCTCAAGTTAAAAGAAAATACAAAAATTATGATATTAGCTCCAGTGGTGAGGGGTAAAAAAGGTGAGCATCTTGCAGTATACGAAGAATTGAGAAAAAGCGGTTATGTCAGGGTAAAAGTAAATGAGTCGGTATATCCAATTGAAGAATTCCCAGATTTAGAAAAAAATAAAAAACATGATATTTCAGCAGTTATCGATAGGCTGGTTATAAAATCTGGTGATGAAATAAGATCTCGAATATCAGAATCAATTGAGACATCTTTATTGTTATCAGATGGTTTAGTTCAAGTAGAGCAAATTGATTCAAAAGAATTACAATTATATTCATCAAATTTTGCATGCTCACAATGCGGATATTCAATACCTGAATTAGAACCAAGAATATTTTCATTCAATAATCCATATGGAGCATGCACCAAATGTGATGGTCTTGGTGTAATCCAATATTTTAATGAAAAACAATTGATTCCAGAAGATGACGTCTCAATATCAAATGGTGCAATCAAAGGATGGACACGAAGGAATAAATTTTACTTTTATCAATTAAGATGCCTAAGCGATCATTTTGATTTTTCTTTGACAACAAAATGGAAAGAATACCCGCAAAAAATAAAAGATATTATTTTATGGGGAACTAAAGAAAAAGTAGATTTCTCTCATAGATTTAGAAGTGGGAGCAGAATCATTAGAAAGCATAGGTTTGAAGGAGTTATACCATCAACAGAAAGACGTTTTAAAGAGACAGACAGTGAATATATTCAAAATGAATTAGCAAAGCTGCTTTCAGAGAGTGAATGTGATGAATGTAGCGGATCAAGATTAAATGTATACGCAAGGAATGTATTCTTAAAAAATACTCAAATAAATGAAATAACATCAATGAGAATCAATGATTCGCTAAATTTTATTAAAAATATGAATCTTTCTGGTTCAAAAAAAGAGATTGCTGAAAAAATATTAAAGGAAATTATTGATAGATTAACCTTTCTTCAAAATGTTGGTCTTAGCTACCTTACTCTTGATAGAAGCGCTGATACATTGTCAGGAGGTGAGGCACAAAGGATAAGATTAGCCAGTCAGATTGGATCTGGATTAGTAGGAGTAACATATGTTTTGGACGAACCATCTATTGGACTCCATCAAAGAGATAATTCAAAGCTAATAAAAACTCTCAATAATTTAAAAGAACTTGGAAATACTGTTATTGTAGTTGAGCATGATGAAGAAGCTATTAGAGCTGCTGATCATATTATTGATATTGGTCCTGGTGCAGGGAAGCATGGGGGAGAAATCTGTGCTCAAGGTAATTTAGATTCAATTTTAAAAAATAAAAATTCTATTACTGCAAAATATTTATCTGGGAAAAGGAAAATAAAAATACCCTCGAAACGCTTAAAAATAGGAGATGAAAAAATTAAGATTATCAATGCATGCGAAAATAATCTTCAGAATATCTCAATTGACATTCCAATTGGATTGTTTACTTGTGTTACCGGTGTCTCTGGTTCAGGAAAATCCTCATTAATTAATCAAACTTTATTGCCATTAAGCTCATTTATTTTAAATAAATCAAAACTATCAAAAGAAATTAAATGTGAAAAGATTGAAGGGCTTAATCACTTAGATAAAGTAATAAGCATTGATCAATCACCAATTGGAAGAACTCCAAGATCAAATCCTGCAACGTATACTGGATTATTTTCCCATATTAGAGATCTCCTATCTCAAACTGTTGAATCACGATCTCGAGGCTATAAACCAGGAAGGTTTAGTTTCAATGTCAAAGGCGGAAGATGTGAAGCATGTCAAGGCGATGGAATGATAAAAGTTGAGATGCATTTTCTTGCTGATGTATATGTAAAATGTGATGTCTGTAATGGAAAAAGGTATAACGAACAAACCCTTGAAATAAAATATAAGGATAAAAATATTGACGACATTCTTAATATGACCGTTGAAGAAGCATTGGAATTCTTTGATGCACATCCAGCTATTAAGAAAAAATTAGTCACACTAAATGATGTTGGATTAGGTTATATTACACTAGGTCAGTCTGCCTTAACTCTATCTGGAGGCGAAGCGCAAAGAATAAAACTTGCTAAAGAATTATCAAAAAGAAGTACTGGCAAAACATTATTTATTCTTGATGAACCAACTACAGGCCTTCATTTTGCTGACATAGAGTTACTTCTTAATGTTTTGGAGCATTTAAAAAAACAAGGAAATACTGTTGTAGTAATTGAGCATAATCTAGATGTGATAAAAACTGCTGATTGGATAATTGATCTTGGTCCTGAGGGAGGATCAGACGGTGGAAAAATTGTTGCTCAGGGAACACCTGAAAACATTTCAAAAATAAAAGAATCTTTTACTGGAATGTATCTAAAAGAAATTTTAGTTAAGCAATAGATCCTTGCTCTTCTTTTTTTTCAGGCTCCTCTATTTGGGATTCTTGTTGAGTGCTTCTGTCGACAAGTTCAATAAAAGCCATATCAGCTTTATCACCTGCTCTAAACCCTGCTTTTATAATCCTTGTATATCCACCTTTGCGATCTTTAGAATTAACTGAAATTTCAGAAAAAAGTTTTGCAACAGCTTTATCAGAACGAAGTTTGTTAAAGACTTGCCTTCTATTAGCTACTGTATCCTTTTTCCCAATAGTGATCAGGGGCTCAATAAATCTTCTAAGCTCTTTTGCCTTTGGAAGTGTAGTTTTAATAATATCCTGCTCAATTAAAGCTATTGCTAAATTCTTAAAAAGTGCTTTTCTATGAGCAGAGTTTCTATTAAGTTTTCTTCCCGATTTTTTATGTCTCATTTTTTATCCTACTGGAGGCCAGTTCTCAACATTCATTCCAAGTGACAAATTTTTTGTAGCTAAAACATCTTTTATTTCATTCAAAGATTTTTTTCCTAAATTAGGAGTCTTTAATAGGTCAAATTCAGATCTGTGAATTAAATCACCTATCAAAAAAATACTTTCAGCTTTAAGACAATTTGTTGACCTAACTGTAAGCTCTAGTTCTTCAATTGATCTTAATAGAATTGGATCGAAATCATTTTGATCTTTTTTGGCTTCTTGTTCAGCAATAGCATCAAGATCAACAAAAGCACTCAGTTGTTGTTGGAAAATTGTTGCTGAATGTTCAATTGCCATTTTTGGATCAAGTGTTCCGTCTGTTTCAAGTTCTATTACTAACTTATCTAAGTCAGTTCTTTTTCCAGATCTAGCATTATCAACAGTGTATGAGACTCTTCTAACTGGACTAAATGAGGCATCTACTTTCAATGCTCCGACAATTCTATCTTCATCTTCTCTCAAATCTGCAGGCTCATAACCTCTGCCTGTCTTAACTGTCAAAGTCATTTTTAGTTGAACTTTATCAACTATTGTTGCTATGTGAAAATCTTGATTTACAAGTTCAATATTGCCAGGAACTTCAAAAGAAGACGCAAGAACATCACATGGCCCAGTAATATCTAATTTAATTTCAGCTTCATCACCTTCGATTAAACTTATTGGCATATCTTTTATATTTAAAAGAATATCTATTACATCCTCTCTAATGCCCTCAATGGTACTATACTCATGTGAGATACCATCAATTGCTACATCTGTAACAGCTGCTCCAGGCATTGAAGATAATAAAATTCTCCTAAGTGCGTTTCCTAGAGTGTGACCAAAACCTCTTTCTAAAGGCTCTAATGTTACTTTAGATAATGTTGGTGATATATCATCAACTTGTATTTCAGTTGGTACTAATAGATCTATAACTGATGTTTGCATAATTTTCTCCGCCTTTATGTTTTTATTTTGAGTAAAGCTCAACAATAAGATTTTCGTTAATTTCTGTGCTTAAATCTGTTCTGTCAGGAACAGATTTGAACACCCCTTTCAAATTTTTATCATCTACCTCTATCCAGTCACATGGTTCTCTTAATGCAGCAATTTTTAGTGCTGCTGAGATTCTTAAGTGTCCTTTTTTTGATTCTCTGACTTCGATTTCATCACCAGGTTGAACTTGATATGAAGGAATATTTACAACTTTTCCATTAATTGTAAATGCTTTATGAGAAACCATTTGACGCGATTCAGCTCTAGTTGAACCAAATCCCATTCTGTAAACAACATTATCTAATCTTTTTTCAAGTAATGATAATAAGTTTTCACCGGTATTTCCTTTGGATGTTGCTGCTTTTTTATAATAATTTCTAAATTGTTTCTCTAAAACACCGTACATTCTTCTAACTTTTTGTTTTTCTCTTAACTGTAGACCATAATCAGATAACCTACCTCTTCTGGCACCATGAAATCCAGGCAGGGTATCCATATTACATTTTGATTCAATTGCTCTCACGCCACTTTTTAACATTAAGTCTGTTCCTTCCCTTCTTGAAAGTCTTAATGATGGTCCTCTATATCTTGCCATTTTATTCTCCTTAAACTCTTCTTTTTTTGGACGGTCTGCATCCATTATGTGGTAAAGGCGTAACGTCTGTTATGCTTTTAATTTTTAAACCGCATGCATTCAATGACCTTATTGCAGATTCCCTTCCGCCGCCTGGTCCCTTAACTTTCACATCTAAATTTATCATTCCAAATTCTTTTGCAGTATTACCTGCTTTGTCTGCAGCAATCTGAGCAGCAAATGGAGTGCTTTTTCTTGAACCTTTAAAACCAGAGCCTCCTGATGTTGCCCAACATATGGTGTTACCCTGTTTATCAGTAATTGTTACAATGGTGTTATTGAATGATGAGTGAATGTGTGCCACACCATCAGTAACAATTTTTTTATTCTTTTTTACTTTATTCGCCATGATTAACCTCTCATTGGTTTTTTAGGGCCCTTTCTTGTTCGAGCATTGTTTTTAGTATTTTGACCTCTAGTGGGGAGTTTTCTTCTATGTCTAATACCTCTATAACTGGCCAAATCTTGAAGTCTTTTAATATTAGTGCTTATATTTCTTCTTAAATCACCTTCAACCACATATGAAGCAATAGCATTTCTTATATTTTCAATTTCTTCTTCAGATAAATCTGAAATCTTTCTTGTGTAGTCTATCTTTAAACTTTCACATATATTTTGTGCTGTCTTTCTTCCAATTCCAAAAATATGCGTTAATGATATTTCAGTATGTTTATTTTCCGGAATATTTACACCTGCTATTCTTGCCATAATTAACCTTGCCTCTGCTTATGTTTTGGGTCTGAACTACATATAACAAAAAGAACACCATTTCTTCTGACAATTTTGCAATTTCTACATATTTTCTTAACTGATGCTTTTACTTTCATTATGTCTACCTTCTATAGTTCTTTAAATTTGCTTTTTTCATTAGTGATGCGTACTGAGATGACATCATGTGAGATTGTATTTGAGACATAAAATCCATCAATACAACAACTATAATTAGAACAGATGTACCACCAATTGATATGGTTGGAGATATGCCAGCAAAATTTATTAAAGCAAGTGGCAACAAACATATTAAAGTTAAATATATTGCGCCGAAAACAGTAAGTCTTGCTAAAACAGAATCAATATAATTTGCTGTCTGTTCTCCTGGTCTTATGCCTGCAATGTAAGCGCCAGATCTTTTTAGATTGTCTGAAACATCTTTAGTATTAAATGTTAAAGCTAACCAAATAAAACAAAAACTAATAATTAATGCTGCAAACACCAAAACATATAAAGGTTGGCCTGGATTCATTGCCAATGAGAAACTTTGCAAGAAACTTAAAGACTCATTCTCACCAAACCAAGTTGATAAAGAAGCAGGAAATAATAAGAAAGTACTAGCAAAAATTGCTGGTATTACTCCTGCCATATTTACTTTAAATGGTAAGTGGCTAGTTTGTGCTTGCATTAACCTTCTGCCTTGCTGTCTTTGAGCATAATTTACTGTTATTCTTCTCTGACCTCTTTCAATAAATACCACTACTGCAATTACAGCCATTGACAGCAAACCTATACCAATTAATAAAAGAATACTAATATCTCCTTGTCTCGCTTGTTCTAAAGCTTGGCCTATTGCACCTGGAATTCCAGTCAAAATACTTGTGGCTATAATTATAGATATTCCGTTTCCAATTCCTCTCTCAGAAACTTGTTCTCCTAACCACATTAAAAACATCGTTCCAGCAACCACAGAAAAAACTGCCGAAACAAAAAACGAAGGTCCAGGGACATAAGCAAGACCACTTGCTGATAGGGTAACTGCAAGAGCAGAAGCTTGAATAAAGGCCAGAATGGCTGTTCCGTACCTGGTATATTGAGTAATAGTGTTTCTTCCTGCTTGACCATCCTTTTTGAGTTCTTGAAGATAAGGTATTGAATTTGAAAAAAGTTGCATAATAATTGCAGAAGAAATGTAAGGAACTACATTAAGTGCAAAAATACTCATTCGTTCTAATGCTCCACCAGAAAATAAATTAAACATTTCTATTATTGTTCCTTGATTCTGTTGAAACAAAGCGGCAAGCCTGTCCGGATCAATTCCAGGTATTGGAATGTGCGTTCCAATTCTATATACAAGGATAGCAAAAAATACAAATCTTAAGCGTTTCCATAAATCATTCATATTGCCTTGATCAGTCATTATGAATTATCTCCATTAGTTAAATCAGATTTATTAACACTTTCTGGATCAATAATTTTTCCTCCAGCACTTTCAATGGACTTTCTGGCGCCTTTAGTAACCTGGATACCTTCAACAGTTAATTTTGAATTGATTTCTGTGTTTCCAAATATTTTTACTTTTTTTACTGATTTACTTATTAATTTATGCTCTTTTAAAGTATTTAAATTAATTAACTCTATTCCATTAATATTCTTTATATTTAAATCCTTAGAAAAGTTATTAACACGTGATGAGAAACCAAATTTTGGCAGTCTCATTTGCAGCGGCATTTGACCGCCTTCAAAACCTAATCTTACTTTGCCACCAGACCTAGACTTTTGACCTTTATGCCCTCTTCCTGATGTTTTTCCAGTTCCTGAGCCAATACCACGCCCAACTCTTTTACGATTTTGGGAAGTTCCATCGCAAGATATAGAATTAAGATTCATATCGCTATTATTATTTTCTTTCATATCAATCTTCTAAAACCTCTAACATATCTGAAATTTTATTTATCATGCCCCTATTGCTTGGTGTATCGGTAATATTTATAACTTGATTAAGTCTTTTAAAACCAAGTCCTTTTATACAAAGCTTATGATTTTTCATTCTACCAATACCACTCTTAACAAGTTTTATCTTTAATGTGTTTCCTTTACTCATGATATTTCTTCAATCTTTTTGCCTCTTCTTGCAGCGACTGAATCTGGAGATTCCATTTTACTTAAGGCATTAATTGTTGCTCTTACTACGTTTACAGGATTAGTTGATCCATAACATTTTGCTAAGACATTTTGAACTCCTGCAAGCTCAAGAACTGCTCTCATAGCACCACCTGCTATTATTCCTGTCCCCTCAGAAGCTGGTTGCATATATACGTTTGCAGATCCATGTTTGGCTTTTATTGGATACCAAAGTGTTGTGTTATTTAATTCAACATCAACCATGCTTCTCCGAGCATTTTCCATAGCTTTTTGAATAGCTATAGGCACTTCTTTAGCTTTGCCTCTTCCAAATCCGACTCTACCATTACCATCACCAACAACAGTTAGAGCAGTAAAACCAAATATTCTTCCCCCTTTTACAACTTTAGCAACTCTGTTTACTTGAACTAATTTTTCTTCCAAGGCATCAACCTGTTGTATATTCATTGATTTTTCCTCTTTCATCTTAAAACTCCAAGCCCGCTTCTCGAGCCGAATCTGCTAAGGCTTTTATTCGACCATGATATTTATATCCAGACCTATCAAATACCACTTTCTTAATACCATTTTTAATGGCTCTTTCTGCAACAGTTTTTCCTACAACAACAGCAGCTTCAAGATTATTTGACTTAATTTTTAAATCTTTTTCAGCAGTAGACGCTGAAACAATAACTTTAGATCCTAAGCAATCAAATACCTGAGCATAAAAATGTTTCGATGACCTATAAATTGTTAGCCGAGGTGTATCCTGATTTCTTATCTTAATTCGGGTCTTTTTTGCTCTTCTTAATCTTGAGAAATTCTTACTATTCATTATCCAGCTCCAGCAGCTTTTTTGGCTTCTTTTCTCTTCACTTGCTCATCAGAATATCTAACACCTTTACCTTTATATGGCTCAGGAGGTCTATAAGATCTTATTTCTGATGCGACTTGACCTAAAATTTGCTTATTATAACTCTTCAACACCACCTCGGTTTGAGAAGGAGTTTCAACTTCAACCTCTTCAGGTAATTGATATTTAATTGGATGAGAAAACCCTAACGTCAATTCCAATAATTTCCCAGATGCCTTGGCTCTATAGCCAACTCCAATCAATTCAAGTTTTTTAACAAAGCCTTCAGAGACTCCGATAACCATATTATTTATCAATGACCTAGTTGTTCCTGCTATTGCAATTGATTCTTGGTCATTTTCATCATACTCAACAGTAATTATGCTCTCATTAACATTCAATGAAAGGCTTGAACTCATTTCTAGCTCAAGCTCACCTTTGCTTCCTTTAACTTTTATTAAATTATCAATTTGATTAAATTCAACATTTTCAGGAATATTAATTGGATTTTTAGCTACTCTTGACATTTAAAATACCTCGCACAAAACTTCGCCACCAATATTTCTCAATTTAGCGTCTCTATCAGTCATTAATCCTTCATTTGTAGAAATTATGAATGCGCCAAGTCCGCCTTTAACAGATTTGATATCAGAAGCTGCTGAATACTTTCTTAAGCTGGGTTTGCTAATTCTTTTTAACTCTTTTATAACTGGTGACTCATTATGATATTTGAGTTCTATTTCAATAAATATCTTTTTATCTTCTTCAATTTTATTGCAAGATTTCAAGTAACCCTCTGAAACCAATACTGACACTAATTCATACTTTAGTTTTGAGTGAGGAACAAAGACAAGACTTTTACCTCTCATAAGACCATTTCTAATTCTTGTTAAGCAATCTGCTATAGGATCTTGAAAACTCATAATATCACCAACTTGATTTAACTAAACCAGGAATATCGCCTCTCATTGCTGCTTCTCTTAATTTGATTCTACTTAAACCAAATTTTCTATAAACTGCATGCGGTCTACCTGTTACTTGACATCTCCTCACAACTCTAGACGGACTAGAATTTCTAGGAAGTTTTTGAAATTTAATACGTGCATCATATCTTTCTTCACTTGATAAATTTTGATCATTCATAATTTTTTTTAACAATGATCTCTTTTCAGCATACTTCTGAACTATTTTCATTCTTTTAACTTCTCTTGCAATCATAGATTTTTTAGCCATATCATTACCTATTTAAATGGAAAATTTAAAGCCTTTAAGAGCGCTTTAGCATGTTCCTTTGTTTGTGCAGAGGTATTGATACAAATATCCATGCCCCTAATGTTGTCAATATTGTCATAGTTAATTTCTGGAAAAATGATTTGTTCCTTAATGCCAAAACTATAATTACCTTGTTGATCGAAAGACTTAGGGTTTAATCCTCTAAAATCCCTTTCTCTGGGTATTGCAATATTTATTAACCTTTCTACAAAATCATACATTTTACTTCCACGCAAAGTTACTTTGCATCCAAGAGGCCAACCTTCCCTTATTTTAAAACTAGCAACAGATTGTCTTGCTTTTGTCACAATAGGTTTTTGACCAGCAATTAGAGTTAAATGATCTAATGCTGACTCTAAGTGTTTTTTATCATTAGCTGCTTCACCAACGCCCATATTAATAACAACTTTAGTAAGTTTTGGAACTGCCATAATATTTTTTATACCAAGTTCATCTTTCAGTGAGGGTCTAAGTTCTTTATTATATTTTTCTTTTAAATTAGCCATTACTTTATCTCTATACCATTAGATTTATATGTCCTGATTTTTTTACCATCTTTATCTTTGTTGTAGGAAATACCATCCTTTGATTTTGTTTTCGGGTTCCATATTGCTAAATTTGATAATGATATTGCAGCTTCTTTTTCAACAACCCCACCGGTGATTCCCATTTCAGGATTTGGTTTGGTATGTTTTTTTACAATATTTATTCCCGTAACTATCCCTTTATTTTTGTTTCTAACTATTTCTCTTAAAGTTCCTTTCTTTCCAATGTCTTTTCCAGCAATTACAATTACCTCATCACCAGATCTTAGTTTTGTTGGTACTAAATTTTTAATCATCTTATAGAACCTCTGGAGCTAGTGATAATATTTTCATATACTTTCCTGATCTCAGCTCTCTAGTAACTGGACCAAAAACTCTCGTTCCAATTGGTGCTTTTTGAGCATTGATAAGCACAGCCGCATTTTCATCAAATTTTATAAGCGAGCCGTCTCGTCTTCTAACGCCCTTTTTTGTTCTCACTATAAGTGCATCAACAACTTGACCTTTTTTTACCTTTCCTGTGGGTATTGCCTCGCGAATTGCTACTTTGATAACATCGCCAATGTTTGCATATCTTCTTTTGGATCCGCCCAATACCTTGATACACATGACACTTCTTGCGCCACTATTATCAGCAATTTTTAATAGGGATTGCATTTGTATCATTAGCTTTGCTCCGTTTTAGTAAGTTTCTTCTCTGGAATGAGAATCCATGTTTTAGTTTTTGAGAAAGGTCTACATTCTTTAACTGATACGGTATCTCCAATGTTTGCAATATTGTTTTCATCATGAGCATGAACTTTAGTTGCTCTTTTTATAACTTTACCATATAAAGGATGCTTTACTTTTCTTACTATTTTTACAGTTATAGTTTTATTACCTTTATTGCTAGTAACTATTCCAGTTAAGATTCTTGCGTTTGATAATTCCATTATTTTTCCTTTACTAAATTCTGATTTATTAGTGTTTTTATCAATGCAATTCTTTTTCTTACTTTTTCTAAATCACTTGTCTCATTTAATTGACCAGTTTTATGTTTTATTCTCAATCCAAATTGAGACTCACGAGCAGTCATAAGCTCTGCGTTTAATTGATCCAAGTTCTTCTTCTTTAATTCTTCTAAAACTTTATTCACTTATATATCCTTTTTTATAAAATGGGTTTTAATTGGAAGCTTTGCAGAGGCTAGTCTAAAAGCTTCTCTTGCAAGTTCTTCTTCCACCCCTGCCATTTCAAACATAACTTTGCCAGGCTGAACTAAAGCAACCCAATATTCAACATTTCCCTTACCTTTTCCCATTCTAACTTCTAATGGTTTTTTTGTTATGGGCTTGTCAGGGAAAATACGTATCCAGATATTCCCACCTCTCTTAATATATCTAGTCATTGCTCTTCTTGCTGCTTCAATTTGTCTTGCAGTGATCCTTCCTCTATCTGAAGCTACCAAACCAAATCTACCAAATGCAATAGTATTACCATTCTGCGCAAGGCCACGATTTCTGCCTTTATGCATTTTCCTAAATTTAGTTTGTTTTGGTTGTAACATTTTACTTATCTAGCTCCTTCATTCAATTTGTATGGATCTTCAGTAATTTCGCCTCTATAAACCCAAACCTTTACACCAATAATTCCATAAGTTGTGAGTGCTTCTGCAGTTCCATAGTCAATATCAGCTCTTAATGTATGCAAAGGAACTCTTCCCTCTCTATACCATTCAGTTCTAGCAATCTCTGCGCCATTTAATCTACCCGATACTTCAATTCTTACTCCTTTTGCACTTTGTCTAAGGGCACTCTGAACAGTCCTTTTCATTGCACGTCTAAACATAACTCTTTTTTCAAGTTGTTGTGCTACACCTTCTGCTAATATTTGTGCATCTAAATCAGGTTTTTTTACTTCTTTAATGTTTATTTGAGATGATCCTTTAACTATTTTTTCAACTGCTTTCTTGAGATTTTCAATTTCCTCACCTCTTTTTCCAATGATAATTCCTGGTCTTGCAGTGTGAATGTTTACTACAAAAGTATCTGCAGTTCTCTCTAATTCAATTTTACTAATTGATGAGTTTTTTAATCTTGAATTTAAATATGCTCTTACTTTGAGATCTTGAATTAAATTAGTAGAAAAATCCTTACCTTTAGCATACCAATTAGCATTTTGTTTCTTTGAAACGCCAAGCCTAAAACCATTTGGATTAACTTTTTGTCCCATTATTTATCTCCCTCAATTAATATTATTTCAATATGGCATGTTGGCTTTATAATCCTGTCAGCTCTTCCACGTGCTCTTGGTTTCATTCTTTTAAGCCTCATTCCTTGATTAACAATCACAGATTTAACTCTTAATTTATCTATATCTGAATTATTTTTGTCTTCAGCATTAGCAATAGCTGACTCTAAAAGTTTTTTAATTATCATAGAGCTTTTTTGTTTATTAAAAACAAGAAAATCTATAGCTTCCTCAACTTTCTTTCCTCTGATTTGATCTGCAACCAGTCCAGCCTTTTGAGGTGAAAGTCTTGTTCCTTTGAGATATGCTCTTGTTTCCATTATTAAGCCTTCCTATCTCCTGAGTGCATTTTAAATGTTCTTGTTATTGCAAATTCTCCAAGTTTATGACCGACCATATCCTCATTTATGAAAACAGGTACGTGCTGTCTTCCGTTATGAACTGAAATTGTTAATCCAACCATAGAAGGTATAATCATAGATCTTCTCGACCATGTTTTTATGGGCTTCTTGTCATTTTTAGAAATGGCTTCATCAACTTTTTTTGATAAAGATATATCTACAAATGGGCCTTTTTTTAAAGATCTTGGCATGTTATTTATTACCTCTTCTTATTATTAAATCGTCAGTTCTAAGATTCTTTCTTGTTTTATAACCTTTTGTTGGGACTCCCCAAGGAGTAGATGGATGCCTACCTCCTGAAGTTCGCCCTTCTCCTCCACCATGAGGATGATCAACTGGATTCATTGCAACACCTCTGACAGTAGGTCTTACACCCCTCCATCTTTTGGCTCCTGCTTTTCCAAGAGACTTTAGATTATTTTCTTGATTCGATACAGTCCCAAGAGTAGCTCTGCACTCCCAAAGAACTTTTCTTGTTTCTCCTGACTGAAGTCTTAATGTTGCATAAATACCTTCTTTAGCAACTAATCTTGCTGATGTTCCTGCACTTCTTGCTAGTTGTGCTCCTTTCATAGGTTTTAACTCAATACAATGGACATTTGAACCTAGTGGTATGTCTTTGAGTCTCATTGAGTTTCCAATCTTGATTTCGCAGTTATCAGATGAAACTATCTCGTCACCAATCTTTAGTTTTGATGGAGCAATAATATATCTTCTTTCACCATCCTTATACTTTAGTAATGCTATATGTGCTGATCTGTTTGGATCATACTCAATTCTCTCTACTTGAGCATATATATCAAATTTGTTTCTTTTGAAATCAATTACTCTATAGTGTTGTTTGTGCCCTCCTCCTTTATGCCTTACAGTAATCCTTCCATTATTATTTCTTCCACCGTTTTTTGATTTACTTTCTATAAGTGACTTGTGAGGTTTTCCCTTGTATAAATCTGACTTGATAGATATTAAACCTCTTCGACCCGGACTAGTTGGTTTTGATTTAATAATACTCATTAGTTAATTCCTTCAAATTGAATATCAGAATCTTTACTTAGTGAAACAAAAGCTTTTTTATAGTTTGATTTTTTGTATATGCCAAATCTGTTTCTTTTTCTCTTGCCCTTTACTATTAGTGTTGTCACCTTAACTACCTCAACTTTAAAAAGTTTTTCTACAGCTTGTTTTATTTCTCTTTTGTTAGCATCAAGTTCAACTTTAAAAACTACTTGATTTATTTTTTCTCCAAGCTGAGCAGTCTGTTCGGTAATTATTGGAGATTTTATTAGAGTGTATAACTTTTCTTTATCCATTAATCCACTCCTCTATTTGTTTTATAGCCTCACTGGTTACTGCAACTTTATCGGGTTTGAGTAAATTAACAGGATTAATTTCTCTTACAGTTATAATATCTACATTTGGAATATTCCGAGCTGAAAGATATAGATTCATATCATATTCCTCAGTAATAATCAGCACTTTACTTAGTGAGAATTGATTTAGAAAGCTTGCAAATACCTTAGTTTTTGGTTTTTCTAAAGTTGGTTTTTCAATCGCAACGAGTCTATTTTGTCTTACTAATTCAGAAAAAATAGACTTTATAGCAGCTCTATACATTTTTTTATTAATTTTTTTAGTGAAATTTCTTGGCCTTGATGCAAATGTTACACCACCACCTCTCCATAAAGGACTTCTTATGGTACCTGCTCTAGCCCTTCCTGTGCCTTTTTGTCTATATGGCTTTTTACCACCACCTCTGACTTCTGATCTATTTTTTTGTTTTGCACTTCCTTGTCTGGAGGTTGCTAAAAAACTTACAACTGCCTGATGAATTAAAGACTCATTAAATTCTTTATTAAATGTCTCATTAGATATATTCAAATCTTTAGTTTTTGTATTTGATAAGAATTCTATTTTCATGATTTTTTAATTGAAGGTTTAATTTTAATTTCAGATCCGTTGAAGCCTGGAACAGAACCTTTTATGTATATAACATTGTTTTTAATATCCATATCTACAATCTTTAAGCTTTGAACGGTTTTTTGAACATTTCCCATATGACCAGACATTTTTTTTCCTTTCCAAACTCTTCCCGGAGTTTGACATTGGCCAATTGAACCATGAGCCCTATGTGCAAGTGAATTTCCGTGTGTAGCATCTTGCATTGCAAAATTATGTCTTTTAATAACTCCTGCATAACCTTTACCTTTAGATGTACCAGTAATATCTACATATTGGCCGATTGCAAAAATATCTGCAGTAAGGTGATTCCCAACCTGATAGTCAGAATCATCTTTTGTGAACTTAAATTCAGCTAGAGATCCTGGATTAAGATTAATTTTCTTAAAAAATTCTGATTTAGATTTTTGTAAATTTCTAGATTTATTGCTCTTAGATACTACAACAGCATTGTAACCATTTTTTTCGATTGTCTTTATATCAGCAATATAGTTACCACATACAGAAACAGCAGTTACAGGAATTGATTCACCATCTTCAAGAAAAAGACGTGACATACCAGATTTTTTTCCTATCAAGCCAATGCTCAATTTTTTTCTCCTTTTACGGGGCTATAAACCCTCTATGGCCGCTATTGCGTTAAAATTACTGTCCTAAGCTTATCTGAACATCCACCCCTGAGGATAAATCAAGTTTCATTAAAGCATCAACTGTCTTATCAGTTGGTTTGACAATGTCCATTAATCTTTTATATGTAACAATCTCATAATGATCTCTTGCATCTTTGTCCTTATGAGGCGAGATTAATACAGTTGTTCTCTCTTTTTTAACTGGTAGTGGGATAGGTCCGTTAATAATTGCTCCTGTTTTTTTAACAGTTTCAACAATTAATTTGGCAGAAGCATCAATTAGTCTATAATCAAAAGCTTTAAGCCTAATTCTTATTGATTGATTTTCCATTTTTACCTATTTAAATACCGTTTTAAAAAATAATTATTTCATCCTACAAATTGTAAAATGTGGCGTATTCTAAGCCCCTAAGCGCAATGCTGTCAACTTAATTGAACAGTTTTATTCGTGTTGTTTTTAAGAAGTTTTTAGCTGCTCAGCAATATTATTTGGAACTTCGCCATATTTGGTAAACTCCATCGTAAAAGTTGCTCGACCCTGAGTTTGTGATCTCAAGTCAGTAGCATATCCAAACATTTCTGCTAAAGGGACTTCAGATGAAACTTCTTTACCTGAAGTAATATCTTCCATACCTAATATAATTCCTCTTCTCCTGTTTAAATCTCCAACAACATCTCCCATATGCTCCTCTGGCGTAACAACAACAACTTTCATAATAGGTTCCAATAAAGCTGGTTTAGCTTTATTAGCACCTTCTTTTAATGCCATTGAACCAGCTATCTTAAATGCCATTTCATTTGAATCTACATCATGAAATGATCCATCATACAATGTTGCTCTTAAGGCCAATAATGGATAGCCCGCAATAACACCGTTTTGCATTTGTTCTTGTATACCTTTATTTACTGCCGGTATATATTCTTTAGGTATTACACCGCCAACAATTTTATCAACGAATTCATAATCATCATCAAGACCTAATGGCTCAAGCTTAAGCCATACATGTCCATATTGACCTTTACCACCACTTTGTCTTACAAACTTTCCTTCAATATCAACAGATTCTTTAATTGTTTCTCTATAAGCAACTTGTGGTTTACCTATATTAGCTTCTACAGAAAATTCTCTTCTCATTCTATCAACAAGAACATCTAGATGAAGTTCTCCCATTCCTGATATTATTGTTTGCCCAGATTCTTCATCACTTGTAACTCTGAAAGACGGATCCTCTTGTGCCAATTTTCCAAGGGCAAGTGACATTTTTTCTTGGTCCTGTTTTGATTTAGGCTCAACTGCAACTGATATGACTGGTTCAGGAAAATCCATTCTTTCAAGAACAATTGGCTTATTTGAATCAGAGAGTGTATCTCCAGTGGTTATATCTTTTAGTCCAATACAAGCAGCAATGTCTCCAGCTCTCACTTCTTTAATCTCTTCTCTATTGTTTGAGTGCATCTGAACCATTCTGCCAACTCTTTCTTTTTTTGATTTTGTTGTGTTCATAACTCCATCGCCAACACTTAAAACACCTGAATAAACTCTTATAAACGTTAGCGTTCCAACAAAAGGATCTGTTGCTATTTTAAAAGCTAGTGCAGAAAAAGGTTCATCATCTGAAGAAGATCTTGAATCAGATTCTTCTTCCTCATCTGAATTATTGGGTATAACTCCCTCAATTGCTTTGACCTCATCGGGCGCAGGAAGAAAATCAATAACTGCGTCTAGAACAGCTTGAACACCTTTATTTTTAAAGGCAGACCCACACAATGCTAATATTATTTCATTTGATAGAGATCTTATTCTTAGCCCTTCTTTGATTTGTTCTACGCTTAGCTCTCCTGATTCAAGATATGTGTCCATTAATTCTTCATTAGCTTCAGCAGCTGCCTCAACCATTTCTTCTCTTAATTGATTACACTTATTGAGTAAATCATCTGGTATCTCTTTTGAATCGAAGGTAAGACCTTGATCTTCTTCGTTCCAGTATATCGCTCTCATATTAATTAAATCTACGACACCTTTGAAATCATCTTCTGAGCCAATATTGAATTGTATTGGAACTACATTTGCCTGTAACCGGTCTTTTATTTGATCAATAACTTTTTCAAAGTTTGCACCAGCTCTATCCATTTTGTTTACAAAGACAATTCTTGGTACTTCATATCTATTTGCTTGTCTCCAAACAGTTTCAGATTGAGGTTCAACTCCAGAAGTTCCACAAAATACAACAACTGCTCCATCAAGCACTCTTAGTGATCTTTCTACTTCGATAGTAAAGTCTACGTGGCCAGGTGTATCAATTATATTAATCCTATGTTGTGGAAATTGTTGCTCCATTCCACTCCAAAAGCATGTTGTTGCTGCAGAAGTTATCGTAATACCTCTTTCTTGCTCTTGTTCCATCCAGTCCATCACTGCTGCGCCATCATGAACTTCACCAATTTTATGTGACAAACCGGTATAAAATAGTACCCTCTCAGTAGTTGTAGTCTTACCAGCATCTACGTGAGCACATATACCAACATTTCTATACTTATTTAAAACGGTATCTCTTGCCATAATTAATTGATTAGTATTTTAGAATCTAAAATGAGAGAAAGCTTTATTAGCCTCCGCCATCTTGTGAACATCTTCTCTTTTTCGAAATGCAGAACCTTTTTTTTGAGATGCATCTTGCAGCTCTCCAGCAAGCCTCAAATCCATAGATTTTTCATTTCTTCCTCTAGCAGCATCTACAATCCATCTCATTGCCAATGCTTGTCTTCTTGAAGGTCGAATCTCAACTGGAACTTGATAATTTGCACCACCTACCCTTCGCGACTTAACTTCTACAAAAGGACTTACCTCCTCAAGAGCTTTCTTAAAAATATCCATGGGATCATCTTTTGTATTTTTCGTAATTTGATCAAAGGCACCATACACAATTTTCTCTGCTACTGATTTTTTACCATCTTTCATCAAGTTATTCATAAATTTAGCTAGAACAATATCTTTATATTTTGGATCTGGTAATACTTTTCTTTTTTCGGGACTTCGTCTTCTTGGCATAATTATTTACCTTTTTTTGCACCATATTTAGATCTTCGTTGTTTTCTACTTGCAACACCAGATGTATCTAATGTACCTCTAACGGTATGATATCTAACTCCGGGTAAGTCTTTAACTCTTCCACCTCTTATTAAAACTAAAGAATGTTCCTGGAGATTGTGACCCTCTCCACCAATATATGAAGTTACCTCATAACCACTTGTTAAGCGAACTCTACAGACCTTTCTTAGGGCTGAATTAGGTTTTTTTGGAGTTGTAGTATAGACCCTTGTACAAACTCCTCGCCTTTGAGGACATGAGTTAAGTGCAGGTACATCAGTTTTTTTTACCTTTGGCTTTCTTGATTTCTTTAAAAGCTGATTAACAGTTGCCATATTCAATATATTTTATTTATAGGCGGCGATTTTATATACCGTAAAGCTAATGGTCAACATTATTGTCATCATTTTCTTGAAGTTCTTGTCTTAGTGCAGCCTCAATGTCATCATCTGATAGAATACTTTCATCAAATTCACCAATTTTTTTACTTCGAAGTCTGTCATGAAATTCCATACCAGTTCCAGCTGGAATCAATCTTCCAACAACAACATTTTCTTTTAGACCTCTCAACTGATCTTGTTTACCTGTTACTGCGGCTTCGGTAAGAACCCTTGTAGTCTCTTGAAAAGATGCTGCAGATATAAATGAATCTGTTGCAAGCGAGGCTTTTGTAATTCCCAATAATACTCTTTCGTATTTAGCAGGAACTTTTCCAGCATTCTCAGCTTTAGCATTTTCATCTACTAGCTCAGCATAACTGACCTGATCCCCCTGAATAAACTTTGTATCTCCACCATCAATAATAAGTGCTTTTCGAAGCATTTGTCTTAATATAGTTTCAATATGCTTATCATTAATGGATACACCTTGCAGTCTATAAACATCTTGTATTTCATTAACAATAAAGTTTGTTAACTCAGGAATACCTTTTAATCTTAATATGTCATGTGGACTCAAAGGCCCTTCTGATATTACATCGCCTTGATTGACTCTCTCACCTTCAAAAACATTCAAAGTTCTATGCTTTGGTATTAGCATTTCTTTATTTTGCGATTTTTTTGTAGCTCCTTCAGGAGAGATAACTAACCTAACTTTACCTTTGGTTTCTTTTCCAAAAGATACTACACCAGTTTTTTCTGCAAGAACTGCTGCATCTTTTGGTTTTCTTGCCTCAAAAAGATCAGCTACTCTTGGCAATCCGCCCGTTATATCTTTTGTTTTCGATGCAACAAGTGGCATTCTTGCAATTACCTCACCTGCATTAATTTTTTGATTAGGCACTAAATTAACTAATCCTCCAGCAGGTAGTGGATATATTGCAGGTTGCTTAAATTCTCCAACAAGCACTGGATTACCTTTTGAATCAACAATTTGAATTGTAGGAATCATATCTCTTCCAGCAGAAGTTCTATCTGCAACTTCTACTATTTCAACACTTGATAATCCTGTTAGTTCATCCAATTGTTCTCTAACTGTAACCCCGTCTTCAATATCAATAAATTTAACCTTTCCTGAGGTTTCAGAAATAATGGGTCTCGTGTAAGGATCCCAAGAGGCTATTTTTGTTTCTTGATCTAGATTTGTTGAATTTGTTACTTCTAGAGTTGCTCCATATGGAACTTTGTATTGTTCAATAACTTTTCCATTAAGATCAGATATTGAACACATTGCATTTCTAGAGACAACCACTTCAAGTTTATCTTTGTTCGTAACTGTTTTAATATCATCTGAAAAACTAACCTTGCCTGAATTTTTATTAAAAATTGCATTATCTTCTGAAGAGCTTGATGCAGCTCCTCCAATATGGAAAGTTCTCATTGTTAATTGAGTTCCTGGCTCACCAATTGATTGAGCTGCTACTACACCAACAGCTTCTCCTCTGTGGACGAGGTGCCCTCTAGCAAGATCTCTGCCATAGCACATAGCACAAACTCCTATAGGAGCATCACAAGTCATTGGTGATCTTATTTTTAAACTTGATAAATTTAGTTCAGTTATTACATCAAGTGCTTCTTCATCAATCATAGTATTTTTTGCAAAAATTTCTTTACCATCATTATCTAATATTGGTTCTGCTATTACCCTACCAAGTATTCTATCTGTAAGAGGTTGAATAATTTCACCGCCATCGATAATTGAAGTAACTGTTATAGATTCAGAAGTACCACAATCTTCAATATTAATAACAGAATCCATGGATACATCACACAATCTTCTTGTTAGGTAACCGGAATTTGCAGTTTTAAGAGCAGTGTCAGCAAGACCTTTTCTGGCACCATGAGTTGAAATGAAATACTGTAAGACAGATAGTCCCTCTCTGAAGTTGGCAGTAATTGGGGTCTCAATAATTGAGCCGTCTGGTTTAGACATTAATCCTCTCATTCCAGATAGTTGCCTAATTTGTGCTGGTGATCCCCTAGCACCTGAATCTGCATATATGAATACAGAATTAAATGAGGATTGTTCTACATCATCGCCGTCTGGTGTTTGTGCAGTTTCCGTGCTTATTTTTTCCATCATAGCTTTAGCTACTTGTTCATTTGCACGAGACCATATATCTATAACTTTATTATATCTTTCTCCTCTAGTTACAAGACCAGAATCAAATTGTTTTTCAATTGCTTTTACTTCTTTTTCCGACGAGTCAATAATACTTGCTTTATCTTCAGGGATAACAAAATCATTTACGCCAATAGAAGATCCAGATTTTGTGGAAAAATCAAATCCTAAATACATTAACTGATCTGCAAAAATGACAGTTTTCTTAAGACCGGCCTTTCTGTATGATTTATCAACAAGTTTTGAAATAGATTTTTTATTTAGAACATTATTTATATTCTTAAAGCCAACCTCACTAGGTGTTATTCTCCATATAAGAACCCTTCCAACGGTAGTATCTTCAAGAGAAGTCTCTCCATCTGCCGAAGATATTCTTACTTTGATAGGAGAGTGAATTTCTAAACTATCGGTTTCATATGCTCTAAGAACCTCATCTGGATTACTGAAAACTCTTCCAGCACCTTTTGCATTAGCGTTATCTCTTGTCATGTAATATAAACCCAATACCACGTCTTGAGATGGATTAATTATCGGTGAGCCATCTGCCGGGGACAATATATTGTTTGTTGACATCATTAGTGCTCTTGCTTCTAATTGTGCTTCTAGTGTTAATGGAACATGAACTGCCATTTGATCACCATCAAAATCAGCATTAAATGCAACACAAACTAAAGGATGAAGTTGGATAGCTTTTCCTTCTATTAATTTTGGTTCAAAGGCTTGTAAACCAAGTCTATGAAGCGTTGGTGCTCTATTCAACAACACCGGATGCTCTCTAATAACTTCCTCAAGAACCTCCCAAACTTCAGGAGTTTCTCTCTCAACAAGTTTTTTTGCGGCTTTTATGGTTGTAGCCAACTCTCTATTTTCAAGCTTTCCGTATACAAATGGCTTAAAAAGTTCAAGAGCCATTTTTTTTGGCAATCCACATTGATGTAATCTAAGATTAGGACCAGCAACAATTACAGATCTTCCAGAATAATCAACTCTCTTTCCGAGGAGATTTTGTCTAAATCTTCCACCCTTACCTTTAATCATATCTGCTAATGATTTTAAAGGTCTCTTGTTTGTACCTGTTATTACTCTCCCCCTTCTACCGTTATCAAGGAGGGCATCAACAGACTCTTGGAGCATTCTTTTTTCGTTTCTTACAATAATTTCAGGAGCATTTAATTCTAAAAGTCTTTTGAGTCTGTTGTTTCTATTGATTACTCTCCTGTATAAATCATTTAAGTCAGAGGTCGCAAATCTGCCACCTTCTAATGGAACTAGTGGTCTCAAATCTGGAGGTAAAACAGGAAGAACATTCATAACCATCCATTCTGGTTTATTACCTGAATCTTTAAATGCTTCTAAGAGTTTTAATCTTTTTGAAAGTTTTTTAAGCTTTGTTTCAGAGTTTGTTTGAGGCACTTCTTCTCTAATGACTCTAATTTCATCCTCAATATCAAGCTCTTGAAGAAGAATTTGTACTGATTCAGCACCCATTCCGGCGGAAAATTCATCCCCATATTCTTCATATTTTTCTACCCACTCTTCCTCAGTTAATATTTGTCCTTTTTCAAGCTCGGTTAAACCAGGATCAGTTACAATATAACTTTCAAAGTATAAAACACGCTCTATTTCTCTTAATGTAACATCTAGTAGCAGACCTATTCTTGAAGGTAAAGATTTTAGAAACCATATGTGAGCTACAGGTGCAGCTAATTCAATATGACCCATCCTTTCCCTTCTAACCTTTGCTAACGTAACTTCTACTCCGCATTTTTCACAAACAACACCTCTGTGCTTCATTCTTTTATATTTACCACAAATGCACTCATAATCCTTAACTGGACCAAATATTTTTGCACAAAATAAGCCATCCCTTTCTGGCTTAAAAGTTCTATAGTTTATAGTTTCAGGTTTTTTTACTTCACCAAAAGACCAAGATTTAATAACTTGAGGAGAAGCAAGACCAGCAGATATTGTTGTAAAATCTTCTTGGCCTGTTTTTAAAGAATTTAATAAGTCTCTCAATTTTTTCTCCTAATTATCTAAATCTAATTCGATGTTAATTCCCAATGATTTAATCTCCTTACTTAAAACATTAAAAGATTCGGGAACATTCGCATCCATTTCATAACTGCCATCAACAATGTTTTTATACATTTTTGTTCTTCCAGATACATCATCAGATTTGACAGTTAACATTTCTTGGAGAGTATATGAAGCACCATAAGCTTCTAAAGCCCATACTTCCATCTCCCCAAATCTTTGTCCTCCAAATTGTGCCTTTCCTCCAAGAGGTTGTTGTGTGACAAGACTATAAGAACCAGTAGATCTAGCATGCATTTTATCATCAACAAGATGATTTAGTTTTATAATATACATATAGCCTACTGTTACCGGTCTATCAAACTTATTACCAGTTCTTCCATCATAAAGTGTAATTTGTCCAGACTCAGGGATATCAGCTAATTTAAGAAGTTCTTTAATTTCGCTTTCTTTAGCTCCATCAAAAACTGGCGTTGCAATGGGAAGACCATCTCTTAAATTTTCAGCCAATTCAATAATTTGATTATTATTGAATGAGTCAATATCCTCTTTATTGGATGCATTTTGATTGTATAGTTTATTTAAATATACTTTAATTTCGTTAGGTTTGGCGTTTGCCTTAAGCATATTATCAATTTTTTTGCCAATTCCTTTAGCAGCTGAGCCCATATGTGTTTCAAGTACTTGACCAACATTCATTCTTGAAGGAACTCCTAAAGGATTTAACACAATATCAACCGGGTTACCATCACTGTCATATGGCATATCTTCGACAGGCATTATTTCAGATATTACCCCTTTGTTTCCATGCCTTCCTGCCATCTTGTCACCTGGCTGAATTCTCCTTTTAATGGCAAGATAAACCTTAACAATTTTAATAACGCCAGGGGCAAGATCATGGCCTCTAATTATTTTAGCCTTCTTTTCTTCAAATCTAGATTTAATATCTTTTATGTATTGTTTATATAAACCTTCGGTTTCTTCAATAACATTATTAGTAGACTCTGTATCAGTTCTTATAGAAAAAATGTCATTTAATTTCATTGGATCTAGTTTATCAATGGATAATATTTCACCTTTTTTTAAACCATTCCCTTTAACAGCTTTTTTAGATTTTAGAAGCTCGCACAGTCTAGTTTTTGTTGCTTGTTCTACAACAAACGCCTCATCATCTGCATCTTTTTTTGATTGATCTAGGTGATCTTGTTCAATTGCCAATGTTCTATCATCTTTTTCGACTCCATCTCTGGTGAATACTTCTACTCCAATGACTGTTCCTTTTGAACTTGATCTCTGAGATGTATCTTTAACATCTGAAGCTTTTTCTCCAAATATTGCTCTTAATAATTTTTCCTCAGGTGATAATTGAGTTTCACCTTTTGGAGTAATTTTGCCAACAAGAATGTCTCCTGGCTCTACTTCAGCACCTACATAAACAATTCCACATTCATCAAGTTTATTAAGTGAACCTTCGCCAACATTTGGTATGTCAGCAGTTATTTCTTCTGAGCCCAACTTAGTATCTCTTGCAATACAAACAATTTCTTGAATGTGAATTGAAGTAAATCTATCCTCCCTTGCAACTTTTTCAGAAATTAATATTGAATCCTCGAAGTTGTATCCATTCCATGGCATAAATGCAATTCTTATGTTTTGTCCTAATGCTAATTCTCCATTGTCAACAGATGGACCATCAGCCAAAATATCTCCATATTTTACTGTATCGCCAGCTCTAACTATTGGACGTTGATTGATACATGTATTTTGATTTGACCTTGTATATTTAATTAAGTTATAAACATCTGATGCTGTTTTTGACTTTTTGTCTGTAACTCTTACAACGATTCTTGATGCATCCACACTTTCAACAACACCATCATTTTTAGCAACCACACAAACACCTGAGTCTCTTGCAACAACTGTCTCAAGACCTGTTCCAACAAGAGGTTTTTCAGCCCTCAAGACAGGAACAGCCTGACGTTGCATATTAGATCCCATTAATGCTCTATTTGCATCATCGTGTTCTAAAAAAGGAATTAAAGATGCAGCAATAGATACAACCTGTTGAGGTGAGACATCCATCAAGTCAATTCTGTCTGGTGACATTAACTCAAACTCGTTTGCATGCCTTACAGCAACTAAATCATCAATAAATTTATTATTTTTATCTAAGACAACATTTGCTTGAGCTATAACATGTTCTGCTTCATCAATTGCAGAAAGGTAAATAATTTCATTGGTAACTTTTCCATTAATTACTTTTCTGTAAGGTGTCTCTATGAATCCATATTGATTTGTACGCGAGTATGATGCAAAGGAATTTATAAGTCCGATATTTGGCCCTTCTGGAGTTTCTATGGGACACACTCTTCCATAGTGAGTTGGATGAACATCTCTTACTTCAAATCCTGCTCTTTCTCTTGTAAGACCTCCAGGTCCAAGAGCAGAAACTCTTCTTTTATGAGTAATTTCGGATAGTGGATTATTCTGATCCATGAATTGAGATAATTGGCTAGATCCAAAAAACTCTTTAATTGCTGCAGTAACTGGTTTTGCGTTAATAAGATCTTGAGGTCCTAATTCATCTGCTTCAGCCATACTTAATCTTTCTCTTACTGCTCTTTCAACTCTGATGAGGCCAACCCTAAACTGATTGGCAGTCATTTCTCCAACAGATCGAACCCGCCTATTACCAAGGTGATCAATATCATCAACTATGTCATGACCATCACGAATATTAACAATACCTCTCATAACTTCGATTATGTCCTGCTTATCAAGAATATGAGGACTGTCTTTATCTTCATCAAGTTTAAGTCTTCTATTGAATTTCATTCTTCCAACCTCAGACAGGTCATATCTCTCCTCATTGAAAAAAAGATTATTAAAAAGAGTCTCAGCAGAATCTTTTGTAGGAGGTTCGCCAGGTCGCATCATTCTGTATATTTCTACTAATGCTTCCAATCTATTTGATGATGGGTCAACCCTTAAGGTATTTGAAATATATGGTCCTTTATCTAATTCATTGATATATAAACATTTTATTTCTTTGATATTATTCTCAATAAATGAAGACAATATCTCTTCATCTATCTCGGTATTTGCTGAAAATAAAACTTCACCAGTTTCTTCATTAAAAATATCTTTAGATAATACTTTTCCAATAATAAATTCATTTGCCAATGAGATGTGTGAAGCTTTTGATCCAGTAAGTTCTTTGATATGTCTTGCAGTTATTCTTTTTCCAGCCTCAACATAAACTTTACTTTTAACTTTTATATCTATAGGTAATGTTGCTCCTCTTAGTCTTTCAGGAACAAGCGCTACTTTTACAGTATCTTTATCAATTGTTATTAATTCCTCCTCGTAAAATTCAGATAAAATTTCTTCAGTACTCATATCAAGAGCACGCAACATAATAGTTGCAGGTATTTTTCTTCTTCTGTCAATTCGGCTAAACAAAATATCCTTTGGATCAAACTCAAAATCTAACCATGAGCCTCTATAAGGTATTATTCTTGCTGAATACAAAACTTTCCCTGAAGAATGAGTCTTGCCTTTATCGTGATCATAAAATACACCAGGTGATCTATGAAGTTGAGAAACAACTACTCTTTCGGTTCCATTAATTACAAATGAGGCATCATCAGTCATAAGAGGTACTTCGCCCATAAAGACTTCGCCCTCTTTGATATCTTTTATTTCCTTAAAATTTGATTCTCTATCATACAAGACTAATTTAACTTTAATTCTCAATGGTGCTGAGTACGAAAGACCCTGGATGAGACACTCTTGAACATCATAGGTATTTTTTCCTAATTCATAAGATACATATTCTAGGGCAGCATTTCCTGAAACACTTTTAATTGGAAACAAGGTTTGAAATACCTCTTCAAGCCCTTGTTTCTTTCTTGCTTCAGGTGCTACATCAGCTTGCAAAAATTCAGAATAAGAATTTGTCTGAGTTTCAACTAAGTTTGGTAAATCCATTACTTTAGCGAAAGTACCAAAGTTTTTTCTTATTCTTTTCTTTTCTGTATAGCTATATGACATAAATGCTTCCTATGTAGTTATTATTATTTAAGCTCGCCGGTTGCACCAGCATCAGTTAACTGAGATAACATACCTTCAGCTTCTTCTTTTTTCACTCCCTCTTTAAGGGTACTTGGAGCACCATCGACCATATCTTTGGCCTCCTTAAGCCCTAAACCAGTTATAGCTCTAACTGCTTTTATAACTTGCACTTTTTGATCGCCTACTGCTGATAAAACAACATCAAATTCTGTTTTTTCTTCTGCAGCTGGTGCATCTTCACCGGGAGCCACTGCAGGTGCTGCTGCCACTGCCGCAGCTGCAGTTACTCCAAATTTTTCCTCAATAGATGAAATGAGATCTACTAAATCCATTACAGACATTTCTTCTATTGCTTTTAAAATATCATCTTTACTAGTTGCCATTATATTCTCCTTATAATATTAGGCTGTCGCCTCTTTTTTGTCTCGAACTGCTGATAAAACTCTTGCTAGCTCACTTGGTACTTCATTTAATAAAGTAACAAATTTGCTTACAGGAGCCTGTAAAACATTTGCAATAAGTCCATATGCTTCTTCTTTAGATGGAAGTTTTGCCAAGATATCTATTTGACTACCATCTAGTAATTGCCCTTCAACAACTAGAGCTTTAATTTCTAAGTCATCAAAATTTTTTGCATATATTTTAAGCAATTTTGCAGCTGCACCTGGTTCTTCAAATGAAAAAGCAAATAAAGATGGTCCGAATAATACCTCATCTGAACAACCAAAATCAGTTCCTTCAAAAGCAAGCTTTGCTAATGAGTTTTTTATAACCTGTATATGTATTCCAGATTCATTAGCTTTGTTTCTAATCTCAGAAAGCTCAGAAACTTTCAAACCTCTAGCGTCAGAAATAACTAAAGAAGAAGCATTGATTGCAACCTCTTTAACTTCTTTTACTATTCTTTCTTTTTCATTCTTAGATAATGCCACAGCAATTCTCCAATTAAAGCCTTTCGGCTATTTGGCGACAAATTGTAAAATTACAATTTGAACACCACCTACGTAGGAAATTAAGTCTCTCGACACCTACGGTCTTTGACGGCTGCGTAAACGCAACTATCTAGTTTTGTAATTAAACAAAACTAAAATTTAAACCAATTCTCCTGGATTAATTTTTACTCCAGGCCCCATAGTGCTACTTAAAGCAATATTACCAATAAAAACACCTTTCGCAGATGCTGGTTTTAACTTTTTTAACTCTTCAATTAATGCGAAAGCGTTAGCTTTTATTTGATCTCCATTAAAAGAGACCTTTCCAATACTTCCATGAATAATCCCATTTTTATCTGTCCTAAATCTAACTTGGCCTGCTTTAACGTTCTTGATTGCTGAGGAAATATCATCAGAAACGGTACCTGTTTTAGGATTAGGCATTAACCCTTTGGGGCCAAGAACTTGTCCAAGTTTTCCAACAACTTTCATTGCTGAATTTGTTGATATTACAACATCTACTTTTATTTCGTCTTTTTGGAATTTATCAGCTAAATCATCCATACCTATAAAATCTGCTCCAGCTGCTTCAGCGTCGTTAACATGGTCTCCGTCAGCAAAAACGGCAACAATAATCTCTTTTCCAAGACTGTTCGGCAGTGTAACAGCACCTCTTACATTTTGGTCTGACTTATTAGGATCAACTCCAAGTTTTACTGAAATATCAACGGATTCATCAAATTTTTCTGATTTAACTGATTGAATTATTTGTAACGCTTCTTCAATAGAGTAAGTTTGCTCACTATTGAGCTTTTCTGAAATAATTTTTTGTTTTTTAGTTAAGCTCATAGGTCTGTCTCAACTCCCATGCTTCTGGCAGTTCCAGCGATTATTTTAACAGCAGCATCAATATCATTTGAGTTTAAATCCGGTTCTTTTGCCTTTGCAATATCTTCAAGTTGCGATCTAGACAACTTTCCAACTTTTTCTCTATTTGGTTCGCCACTTCCTTTTTGAATGTTTAATTCTTTTCTGATCAAAACTGCTGCCGGTGGAGTTTTAACTACAAAGTCAAATGTTTTATCTTCATATACATTTATGACAACTGGAAGAGGAATGCCCTTTTCTGACTCTTGTGTTGCGGAATTAAAGGCATTACAAAAATCCATTATATTTAGGCCCACTTGACCAAGGGCTGGCCCAACGGGAGGACTTGGATTTGCTCCGCCTGCAGGAATTTGTAATTTTAAAACATTTACAATTTTTTTAGCCATTACGTTTTCTCAATTTGCATAAAATCTAACTCAACAGGAGTTGCTCTTCCAAGAATTTGGACAGAAACTTTTACTAAATTTCTTTCATAATCTACATTTTCGACGACTCCATTAAAATCATTAAAAGGTCCATCGCAAACTCTAATAACTTCTCCTGGCTCATATAATGTTTTTGGTGCAGGAGCATCCTCTCCTACCTCGATTCTATTTATAATGCCATTGACATCATCTTCAGAAATTGGAAGCGGTTTATCTCTTGTTCCACCTACGAATCCTGAAACTCTAGGTGTTGACTGAACAAGTTGCCAAGAATCATCCTCAAGAAGCATCTGTATCAGAATATAACCTGGGAAAAACTTCCTCTCGGTAGTTTTCTTTGCGCCACCTTTTAGTTCCACAATTTGCTCAGTTGGAATTAAGATTTCCCCAAACTTTTCAGATAAATTATTCAGTGATATTCTTTCTTCAAGAGCTGCTTTCACCTTTTGCTCATATCCTGAATAAGCTTGAATTACATACCATTCCATAAATTACCCTAAAGCTAATCCTGTTAAGAAAGATAGTAGAGACTCTAGGCCCCAAAAAAATAAACATAAAATTACAATTGCTCCAAAAACAATCATAAAAGTTTGAGTAGTTTCAATTCTTGTTGGCCAAACCACTTTTCTAATTTCAGTCCTTGATTCTTTCATTAATTTCAATGAATTTGAGCCAAAGCTAGTAAGCGATATCAAAAAAAGTCCAATAACAAATAAAAGCATTACTCCAAGCACTCTATATAAAAATGCAACTTCAACAAAGTAACTATTCCCTACTACTGCTGCTGCAAATGCTAACATAGCCAATAACCACTTAAGGTTATCAAGAGATTTTGAAGTAGATCCTTTATTCATATTTCAACTCTCAACCAGTTCGTTCCATTTGGCAGGCCAGGAGGGACTCGAACCCCCAACCTCCGGTTTTGGAGACCGATGCTCTACCAATTGAGCCACTGGCCTATAATTTTTTTTCATATCTTTCAAAGAAAAATCAGCCGAGACATAAAGCCTCGGCTAAAAAATCTTATATTACTCTACTATTTTTGATACTACGCCAGCACCAACAGTTCTTCCACCCTCTCTAATTGCAAATTTTAATCCCTCGTCCATAGCAATAGGAGCAATTAATGAAACAACCATTTTTATATTGTCGCCAGGCATCACCATTTCAGTGCCATCAGGTAACTCACATGCACCTGTTACATCAGTCGTTCTAAAATAAAACTGAGGTCTGTAATTATTCATAAATGGAGTATGTCTTCCACCTTCATCCTTGCTTAGTACATAAATTTCAGCTTCAAATTTTGTATGAGGTGATATTGACTTAGGTTTCGCTAATACTTGTCCTCTTTCTACAGCATCTCTTTCAACACCCCTGAGAAGAATTCCGCAATTTTCGCCAGCTCTACCCTCATCAAGAGATTTTCTAAACATTTCAACACCGGTACATGTCGTTTCAGTTGTATCTTTGATACCAACAATTTCTAATGCATCACCAGTATTGACAATACCAGTCTCAATTCTTCCAGTAACAACTGTTCCTCTCCCAGAAATTGTAAAGACATCCTCTATAGGCATTAAAAAGTTTCCATCAACTGGTCTTTCAGGCTCTGGAACGTATGTATCTAATGTTTCAATTAATTTTTGGACTGAAGGCACTCCAATTTCAGATGTGTCGCCCTCAAGAGCTTTTAACGCACTTCCAACAATAATTGGTGTATCATCTCCTGGGAAATCATACTCATTTAAGAGTTCTCTAATCTCCATCTCAACTAATTCAAGCATCTCAGGATCGTCGTTTTGGTCTGCTTTATTCATATAAACAACTATATACGGAACACCAACTTGTCTCGCTAAAAGAATGTGTTCCCTTGTTTGTGGCATAGGACCGTCAGCAGCACTTACAACTAAAATAGCTCCGTCCATTTGAGCAGCACCAGTAATCATATTTTTAACATAATCCGCGTGACCTGGACAATCTACGTGTGCATAGTGACGAGCTGTGGATACGTATTCAACATGAGATGTTGCAATAGTAATACCTCTTTCTCTTTCTTCAGGAGCATTATCAATATTTGCAAAATCAACTGCATCACCACCAAAAACCTCAGCTGCAACTTTTGTTAAAGCAGCAGTAAGTGTTGTTTTTCCATGATCAACGTGACCAACAGTACCTACATTTATGTGAGGTAAGGTTCTCTCGAATTTTTCTCTAGCCATTTTTTTGCCTCTCTAAAATTGTGTTAAGTGGAGCTCATAACCGGACTTGAACCGGTGACCTCTTACTTACCAAGCAAGTGCTCTACCGCTGAGCTATATGAGCCCGCAAACAAGCATCCCATTTTTGGTGCCGTATTATCACTCTAAAAGACTATAAACTCAACCTTTTTTATAAGATATTTTATAGATGAAAAAAGACCGAAATATTAATGGTGGAGAGGGTAGGATTCGAACCTACGTAGCCGAAGCGGCAGATTTACAGTCTGCTGGTATTAACCACTCACCCACCTCTCCATTTAAAGGTAGCTATTTTTGTTCTAGAATGACTTTAAGTCAACTAATTTCTAAAATTGAAAAAGCTAAATAAAAGCAAAATAATGGAAAATTTACCTCTTGAAAGGGTGAATGTTGAAGTTTTCAAAGAAATTGATTCAACAAATGACGAAGCAAAGAGAATAAATATCGAAAAAGAGTTTCATATCATTGTTTCTGACAAACAAACAAAAGGAAGAGGAAGAAAAGGAAAAACATGGTCAAGTCCTAATTCTGGCAATATTTATATGACAATATGTACAAATAAGGATATATCTTTAAAACCAATTAGTTTGATTTCAGGACTCATATGCAAAAAGGCAATTGACCAACTAGTTGATAAACCAATAATAATGCTTAAATGGCCTAATGATATTCTTCTTAAAAATAAAAAAATTGGGGGCATACTAGTAGAAACTGAATCTAAAGGCCTAAACATAAAGACTATTGTAGGAATTGGAATAAATCTCAATATAAAAAAAGAACAATCATGGTGGGGTGATTTATCCGAATTTAAGCTTGACGAAGAAAGAAATAAACTCATAAATCTTATTTTGATAAATTTTATCTCAGTAATTGATAATCTTGATGCTAAATGGTTAGATCAATGGAAAAAAAGTTGTGTACATATCAATAAAGAAGTTGAAATATATGATGGGGAAAGATTTGTAAAAACTGCAATTTTTATAGATATAGATAATCAAGGAAATGCTATTATTGAAACAAAAAATTGTCGTGAAAAGATAATAAGTGGTGAAATAAGTATTAAAGGAATTTATTAAAAATGATACATTATTTAAAAAATATTCCTCTCGAAGGAAAAGTGCCAGAAAATTTAGTTGAAATTGTCTTTGGAGCTGGCTGTTTTTGGGGCATAGAAAAGAAATTTTGGGATTTACCAGGCATATACGTTACTTCTGTTGGTTATTCTGGTGGAGATACCGAAAATCCAACCTATGAGGATGTTTGTTATAAAAATACCAATCATGTTGAAGTTGTAAAAGTTATATATGATCCAGTAATTATAAATATCAAAACATTATTAAAAATTTTTTGGGAATGTCACGATCCAACTCAAGGAATGAGACAAGGCAATGACATAGGAACTCAATACAGATCAGTAATTTATACAAATAATGAAAATGATCTAGAGGCTGCACTTGAATCTCAAAAAATATACCAAGAAGAACTTATAAAAAATAATTTCAAATCTGATAACAAAAACAGTATCACAACAGAAATTGAGCTAGTAAAAAACTATTTCTTAGCCGAAGAGTATCATCAACAGTATTTAGCTAAAAATCCAAATGGTTATTGCGGCATTGGCGGTACTGGATGCTCTTTCCCAATAGAATAATTTGTATATAATACGTTTTCGTTGCCACCTTAGCTCAGTTGGCTAGAGCAGTTGATTTGTAATCATCAGGTCGTCAGTTCGAATCTGACAGGTGGCTCCACCTTTAAGAGGATGTCAATTCACAAATAACAACTTGTTTGTTATCTACACTTTCAACAAGTGCTAGTTTGGATGCGTTCATCCTATTTATTGAAAAAGTTACATCTCTAACTTCATCCTCATCAAACGTACCAGTGCCATCGTCGTGAAAAAAAATTATATTGCCAATTAGAGTATAAACACCTGATAAACCTGCGTCAGAGTTTACAACACCATCCTTTGAGATAGTCCATGATTTTGGCGAGTTAATACTTGGATCATCATCGGTTTCGGATAAATTTAAAGTTGCATTGATGGAGAAAAATTTACCATTTCCTACTTGTCCATTTCCTCCATTTTCAATTTGATATGCATCAGGTATAAATCCTACAGAAGAAAAGTAACTAATACATTCCCAATTACCAATTAAATCAGAGTCTGTAATTTCGCCCAAGACACCGTTTATTGCATTGAATTTATTATTAAATTCTTCAGCACTTATAACGTCCCCAGGCTCAAAATCTGATCCAATTTCAACATCAGCATGTGATGTTTGTATTACAAAAAATATAATTAGTAGAAATTTCTTCATAATTTACCTCTATTCAAATATACAACTGTCAAATACAGCCGCAGTATTAAACTCACATAATGTATCTAAGACTTTTACTTTAACATTTATTTGATCTGATCCTGAATCATTAGATGCAGTTATGACAGTTAAATGTTCACTTAATGTTTCATAATCAGGAAGAATATTAAAAGAAAGCAATCCCTCAGAAGAAATTGATAGATCAATGTTGGATGAAGAATAATTAATTTGACTCGCTCCCTCTGGAATAGATGCTGTAAACTGACCAACAATAGTTTGACCCTCTGGCACAGAGACAATTCTATCTATATGATAACCAAAATCAGGGACAAGTGAGACGTTTACCTCATTACTGTTATCGCATGATATCAAGAAAAAAATAAAAAATAAGCTTAGACGTTTCATAAAATTTAATATAAATTTAAGATATCACATTGATATAAAATAGCAAAATATGACTGACCTAAAAAATATAAAAGATGAAAACTTAAAGAAAGACTTTAAATTTGGAATATATATTTATTTTTCTCTATATATATCTTTGATTCTAGCTCTTATATACATGACAAGTTAGCATGGATCTTACTACCTATATTATTGGTAATATAGTACTAATTGCCCTTCTGTACTGGGTTGTATCTAACAAAGATAAATAATAAAGTGAAAGCATTCCAATTTACCAAAAATGGAGAACCAATTTCAGAATATGAAATTACAAAACCTAAACCTTGTGGAAAAGAAATCTTAATTAAGACTATTGCTTGTGGGGTATGTCATTCAGACGTACACATTCATGAGGGTTATTTCCAACTTGGTGAAGGAGCAAAATTACCTGTACCTCTAATGAATGATGCTCTTGCTTTAGGTCATGAAGTTTATGGTGAGGTTGTTGAAATTGGAAATAAAGTTAAAAATATCACCATCGGCAAAAAGTACGTCATTTATCCATGGATTGGCTGTGGAGAATGTGAAGATTGTTTAAATGAAAGAGAACATTATTGCTCACCATTTACAACTCGAAATATAGGAATAAATGTTAACGGTGGCCATGCTGAATATGTTCTAGTACCTGATGAAAAATATTTATTTGATGCAGGCAATACACCAGATGAGATTGCGGGAAGTTATGCTTGCAGGGGTTTAACTGCTTATAGTGCACTCAAAAAAGCAGATTTAAAAAAAGGAAGCAGCTCAGTAATAATAATTAGCGCAGGTGGTCTTGGCTTGCTTGCTCTTAAAATTATTCAAGCTGCATATTCTATAAATCCAATTGTTGTAGACATAGATGATGAAAAACTTTTAGCTGCTAAAAAAGCAGGAGCTCGTGAAGTTATAAATTCAAAAGATATAAATATAATTGAAAAAATTAATGCTCTTACAAATGGAGGTGCAACGAGTGTGATTGACTTTGTTGGCGCTCAAGCAACTTTCGACATAGCCTCAAATATGTTTGGACTTAAAAGAGGTGGTACATATGTAATTGTTGGATTAATTGGTGGGCAGTCAACAATACAACTTCCATTAATTACAGTTACTGCTAGAACGATAAGAGGAGTTTATGTTGGAAGCTTGAAAGAAATGGATGAATTAATGTCTTTGGTTAGAGATGGTAAAATTCAACATATGGATGTTGAAAAAAGGCATATATCTCATGCAAACAAAACTTTAAAAGACTTGAAAAATGGCAAAATCAATGGTCTAGTATGTCTTACTCATGAATAAAAAGTATCTTTTAATTGCAAGTATTTTTATTGCCGGCTTTTCTTATGATAGTTTTGCCGGTCACTTTGATCATTTTGATCATGATGAAGATCATAATAATACTCACGCATCTGAATGTCAGGCTTGTGAAGAGAATCTTTTAGTAAAAGTATCTTCTCCAAACAACAAAATTTTTTACAAAAATATTGATTGTGAAGAAGATATTAATTTTTGTTTAAGGAATCAAAGAAAAAAATCAAATTTATCTAGAGCACCTCCTTTAAATTAGTTTTTTAAATTTAATTAAACTAATTTTTCATTAAGGAGGAAATATGAAAAAGCTTTTAAACACATTCATTGTGTTAACTGCACTTAATTCGATAGAAGTAATGTCACAAGATGAAGTCGAAGAAATTATTGTAACATCAGCTTTTATCGATACAAGTGAGATTAATAATCCACTGTATATTATTGACGGTACTGAATTCTCAGATGGAGCAACTACAAGTTTGGGAGATGCTATTGATGAGTATCTTGGAGTTTCAATTGCAGACTATGGTGCAGCTGTTGGACAACCAATTATTAGAGGTATGTCAGGCCCAAGAGTAAAAATACTTAAAAATGGTGTTGTGAACAGAGATGTGTCTGGCCTTGGTGTTGACCATTTAAATGATGTTGACTTGAATGATATTTCTCAAGTTGAAATTGTCAAAGGGCCATCATCCCTTCTATACGCAAATGGGACCATAGGAGGAATTATCAATGTTGTTGATGATTTAATTTCAACTAAGAATTTTGAAATTCCTGAGGTTTCAGTTGGATATGAATCTCAATCTGTAAATGACGGAAATTCAGAATTTGTTAATTTAAAAGGCAATGTTGGTGGATTTAATGTTAATTTTGGCTATAAAAATACTGACTTTGGAAACTATGATGTTCCTAGTGGTGCTGTAATTCATTCAGAGGAAGAGCATCATGATGAAGATGATCACGATGAAGATGAACATCATGAAGATGAGCATTCTGAGGAAGATTTAGGATATATAAATAACTCAGATTTTGCTGTTGAGGCAACTAAGTTCGGTGTATCTAAAGTAACAGACTGGGGCTACATTGGATTTGGAATTGATAATCTTGAAAGTGTTTATGGTATTCCATTTCATGGCGACGAGCATGAAGATGAACATGGTGATGAAGAAGAGCATGGTGAAGAAAGAATTTTTTCCACTACTGATTCTGAAACTTTTTCTATAAGAGGTTCATATAATGTTAATGGAAATCTTGTTAATAAAGTTGACTTTACATACCGAGATTCAGATTACTCTTTAACAGAGGCTCATGCTGAAGAAGAGCATCATGAAGAAGAAGAACATGAAGAAGAAGAAGATCATGAAGAACATGCTCCAACCGTTTTCATGAATGAGGCTGTTGAGTATGGTGCTACTTTTGATATTTCAAATGACTCTTCAACTCAAAAGGTTGTTGTAAACTTTGTTGATGAAGATAACTCTATTGTTGGCGAAGAAGCATTCATGAATCCTGCAAATAGTGAAGAATTCACAATTGGTTATTACTTAAGTAAAGACCTTGGAATGTTTGATCTTGATTTAGGTTTCAGATTGGATCAAATTGAAAGAAGTGGGAGTGTCTCTGAGGAAGAACACGGAGATGACCATGGAGATGATCATGGAGATGATCATGGAGACGAGCATGGAGATGAGCATGGAGATATTGATTATTACAACATAGATGATACAACAAGTAGTTTTGCTATAGCTCTTGGAAGAGATCTAAGTGACAATCTTGGTGTTAGTCTTGGTTACGCAAGTGTTGAAAGACTTCCATCTTCAATTGAGCTCTTCATGAATGGACCTCATATGGCAACAGGAAGATTTGAAGTCGGTGATCCAAATCTAAACAGTGAAACTTCTAATAACTTTGATATCACTTTTAATTTTGATAATGGTGATTTCTATGCTATCGCAAGTTTTTATATCACTGACGTGGATAATTACATTGCTCTAATAGATGAAGAAGATGATCACATGGATGAAGACGAACATCATGAAGACGAAGATGAGCATCATGAAGGTGAGGATGAGCATCATGAAGATGAGGATGATGATCATGGTCATGGTAATTTAATTCATGCTAATTACATGCAAGAGGATGCTGAGTTTGACGGATATGAGATTGAATTTGGAAAAAGTTTTGATCTTGGCTCAGGTGAGCTTGCTTTATCTTTCGGAAGAGACGTTGTGAATGCTGAATTCTCAGATGGACACAATGTGCCCAGAATTAATCCAGCAAGAAACATTTATTCTTTAGTCTATACTCAAGATGATTTGCTCTTTAAGCTGATGCTAAAAGATGTTGAAAAACAAAATGATTTTGGTGAGGGTGAGACAGCAACTGATTCATATCAAATGCTTAATACAAGACTTACTAAAACATTTAATGGGATGGGTAAAGGTGAGCTTAAAGTTTCACTTTTCGCTAACAATCTTCTTGACGAAGTAGCTAGGAATCACTCTTCTTTTGTAAAAAATGAAGTTCCACTTCCTGGAAGAAACTACGGATTAAAATTTAATCTAACCTTCTAATATCATATTATAGAAACAAAACTGGCCCAAATTTGGGCCAGTTTTTTATATTGATTAAAACCTTTATAATCTTTTTCAATAAGGCACTATAATCACCAATATGCGACTAAAGATAACAATCTTTTCCTTTTTAATATTTTCTTTATTTATTTACTCAAACGAAATTGAGGAAGTAGTTGTTACAGGTACACTTCTGAAAGATGCAGAAAGTGATTTATCCCCTGTTCAAGTTATCAGTGAGAGTAATTTTAAAAATTTTAATATCACGAACATTGGTGAAATAAGTAAATATTTGAACGTAAGCTCAGGATCTAGATTTCAGACAAATGCACTTGAGGGAGTTGATCAAGGTATGTCATCAATAACGCTGAGAGGTTTGGATGCCTCTGCGACTTTATTACTTGTAAATTCTAAAAGACATACTTTTTCAGGAACACCATCCAACAATGGAAATAGCTATATCGATGCAAACATCATTCCTGAAATTGCTATTGAAAAAATAGAAATTCTAAAAGAAGGTGCAACATCAATTTATGGTTCAGATGCAATTGCTGGAGTTATTAATTTTTTTACATTTCAAGAATTCGAGGGATTAAAGGTTAAAACCGGGAAACAAATCACTACAAACTACAATCAAGATGATGATAGTTTTGGTATTTTGTTTGGAACAAAAATCTTAGATGGAAACCTTGTAATTGGTTTCAATGCCCTTGAGAGATCTCCTCTATCTGCAAGCGAAATAGATGGAATTGCCGAATTAGGATTAAGTGGTCTTGGTAAAACTTTTAAGGTGCTTGGTCCTGATACTGTTTCATCTGGGCTTTATGCTGGAGTTTATCCAAAGACAAGTCAATTTGTTCCAGATCCAAATTGTGAGGATAATGGCGGAGTTCTTGATGGAAGTTTTTGTAGATTTTTATATGGAGAAAGATTCAATATTGTAAATGATGAGAGTCATCAAAAAATTTATTTGAATTTTTCAAAAAAAACGGAGGCTTTAAAACATAATTTCCATTTCATATCATCTAAAGTTGATGTTAACGATAATCCTCAATCCCCTTCATACCCTGCTCTTCCTTTTTTATCAAGAAACATTGAGCCTAATGAGGGTGGGAGTCCTTTTAATGTTCCAGTTGTTTGGTATGGCAGACCGCTTGGTTCAGAATTCAAGTCACCCTTCTCACCAAAAGACATTGAACAATTTAACATTAATTACAGTCTTTCTTTTTTGATAAATAAAAAAACTGATGCTGAGATATCTATAACTATGAGTGAGCACTCTAATGATCATTTTAGACCCGATATTATTGATTCAAGATTTCTTGCTGCTATAAAAGGAAATGGTGGTCCTGATGGAAATCTCACTTGGAATATATTCGATTCAACTCAAAACTCAGAATCTCTTATTGATTATGTTAGAGGTGCAGAAGTTTCATCAAAAGTTGCTGACCTTATTTCTATAGATGGGATATTTAAGAGGAAATTAAAAAATCTTAATTTAGCTTATGGGTTTCAACTAAATAAAGAAAGTTTAGATATTTATTATGATGAAGTTAGTAGAGCTGAGTTTGATAAAGATGGAAAGTTAATAAAAACGGCTGACCTTTTCTTTCTAGGTGGAGGAATTAATTTATCAAAATCAAGATCTAGTAATGCTTTATTTATAGAAATAGAAAAAAATATTCAAGAAGCTTTAAATTTAAGAATTGCAGCAAGATATGAATCGATGAAGAATGAATCATCATTTGATCCAAAGATTTCATTGAAATATAAAGCAGCTGATTCTCTTACAATTCGATTTTCCAAAGGAACCGCATTTTCTGCACCATCTATGGCACAAATGTTCTCAAGTGAGATTAATCTTGGAAGTGTAAGAGACGTCAATGATTCGGTTTTTGTGAGGCAAGCCTCAACGGGCAATCCGAATCTAAAACCAGCTACCTCAACAAATTCAAATATTGGACTAATATTTCAAAAAAATGATCTTAGAATTAGCTTTGATGTATGGGAAATAGAGTATGAGGATAGAATTGAGGTTGAAAGTGCTCAAGCAATATTATCTTCAAATCCATTTGGACCAAGTATTACAAGAAATGAATTTGGCGATCTCATAGGAGTTACAACTACCTATTTCAATGAGGATAGTACTTTAGTAAAGGGAATTGATTTTCAAATACAGTATCTTATAAATTTAAAGCAGGGTGATCTGTCTGTAAATCTAATGGGCACTAACCTGTATGACTTTAAAACTCCTAGCCTTACAAACCAAAACTTAATGGTTAATCGTGTTGGAAAGTTTAATTTTGATAATCATACTTTTTCTCTACCAAAGAAAAGAATTAATTCTTTTGTAAGCTGGAACTTCAAAGACTTAAGTGTAAGCTTAAACTCAAGATACTTGGATGGATATGTTAATGAAAGAACCATTACTGGATTAGGACTAACTTATGGATATTCTAATCAAGTTAAATCTTTCTTTATTCATGATATATCTCTTAACAAAAAGCTGTTCGTCTCTAATGGTGATCTAGATTTAAGATTATATCTTTCAAATATATTCGATAAACCTGCTCCAAGACTATATGATGCACCTGATTTTAGTTTTGATACGAGATTACATGATCCTAGGGGAAGAATTCTAGGATTTAATGTTGAGTACAATTTCTGATTTTTAAAAGTTTCAAGAATATGGATAACTTAACTAATTCTATTGATCAAGTAGTTGAAGAAAATGCTTTACCACATGAATGGTCAAAAGATGTTCTTGCTGAATTAAAAGATTTAGAAGTAAAAAATATCCTAAGAGATGATCTAAGAAAAGTTCCGTTTGTAACTATTGATGGTAAAGATGCCAAGGATTTTGATGATGCGGTTTTTTGTGAAGCCAATGAGTACGGGTTTGTTCTTCAAGTAGCAATAGCTGATGTGGCTGAAATTGTTGAGCTTGATTCATTTATAGATAAAGAAGCTTTTTTAAGAGGAACTTCTATTTACTTCCCTAAAAGAGTAATTCCTATGCTTCCAGAAAAAATTTCAAATAATTTATGCTCACTGGTTCCAAATGAGGATAGAAATGTTTTGGTTTGTAAAATTAATTATAGTAAAGAAGGAGAAATTAATTCATATGAGTTCTCAGAAGCTGTGATAAATTCTCATAAAAGATTTACTTACAACGAAGTTGAATTCATAAAACAAAATAAAGACATTAATCTTAGTGCACACATTCTTCATTCAATAAATGCCCTTGAAAAGCTTACAAAACAACTTCTTCATAATAGATCAAAAAGATATGCACTAGAAATAGAATCTTCAGAACCCACTCTTTCTCTTAGAAATGATGGAAATATCTCAAAAATACTTATCCCAAAAAGACTATTTGCACATCAAATGATTGAGGAGGCAATGATTTCTGCAAATATCTGTGCTGCTAAATTCATAAAAAAACATTTAGGTTTTGGTGTTTATAGAATTCACGAGGAGCCTGAGCATTTAAAACTTGAAAACTTGAAGAAATTTTTTTCCTTAAAAGGATTTTCAACAAAATCTTTTTCGAGTCCTTTAGAAATGATTAATAGCTTTATTGAACATGTGAATAAAGATGAGAAGAATAAAATGATGAATATTTTAATTCTACAATCTCTCAAGAGAGCATCTTACTCAACTAAAGATGTTGGTCACTTTGGGCTTCAATTAAAAGAATATTCTCATTTTACTTCTCCAATAAGACGATATCCTGATTTAATATCTCACAGGCTTATCAAAATTGTCCTCAATAAAAAACAACTTGCTTTTAATCAAGATGACCTTGAAATGAAACTTAATGATCTTTCAGAGTTAGAGCAAAGAGCAGAAAGATCATCTAGACAGGTTGTTCAAAGACTTATATGTCATCATCTCGAAGTGTCTATTGGAGAAGAATTTTCTTCAATGGTTGTTGGAATTGCTGAATTTGGTCTTTTTTGCGAAATTGAAAATCACTTTATATCAGGCTTAGTTCACGTGTCTGATTTAGGTCGTGATAGATATATTTTTGATAAACAAGCAAATATACTTAGAGGAAAAAGATCTGGAAGAAGTTTTAGAATTGGACAAAAAATTAAAGTTAAATTAGCTAATGTAATTCCAGAGGAAAGGAAGATTGTATTAGTACCAATGTAGAATGAATACAAAAATTAATCATCAAAGAAGGGTAGGATTTCATAGTGTGGAAAGTTTACTCATTAACAATCCTCATAAGATCAAAAAGCTTTTTTTTCCTTTTTTAAGAGAAGATAATCGAATTAATCAATTAATTAATATGGCAAATGAAAAAGGAATTAAATATGAGCTCTCAAAAAAAATAAAACAAGAGCCTGAAGCTACAATATCAGTTGAGAATCAATTAAATTTTAAAAATTTAAAGCACTATCTTGAGGATAATTCAGATCAAAAATTAACTATTCTTATACTTGATAATATTATTGATCCTAGAAACTTAGGAGCATGCATCAGATCTGCTGCAGTTACAGATGTTGATGCAGTTATAATAAACAAATACCATTGTGCGCCGTTAAATGATGTTGCTCACGCTGTTTCAGCTGGAGGTGCAGAATATGTCAAAACATTTTATGTTTCTAATTTAGTTAATTGTATTAAACATCTTAAAAGATCAGGTGTTAATGTATTTGGCCTAAGTGAGCATGCCAAAACAAGTTATTTAGAATCTGATTTTCTTGAGAAATCTGCTCTCATAATGGGATCAGAAGAATTTGGCATAAGAAAAAAAACGATGGAGAATTGTGATTCTTTGATAAAACTTAATGATAATAAAAATTTTAAAAGCTTTAATGTTTCGGTTGCAACTGGGATAATATTATCTGAAGTATCAAGACAAAGAAAATGTTAAAACAGAGAACGCTTAGAAATTCAATAAAAGCAGTTGGTATAGGACTTCATACTGGTAAAAATATCAATATGGAACTTTTTCCATCAGAAATAAATTCAGGAATAAATTTTATTAGGACTGATATTGATGAAACTGTTGTTATTCCTGCTATTGCTGAAAATGTTGGAGATACTAGTTTGTCAACTGCATTGGTAAAAGATGATGTCAAAATCTCAACCATAGAGCATTTGCTATCGGCAATAGCTGGTCTTGGTGTAGATAATTGCTTAATTAAGGTTGATGGTCCAGAGGTACCTATTATGGATGGCAGTTCAAGTCCTTTTGTTTTTCTTATTCAATCAGCTGGACTTGAAGAACAAGAGGCTTTAAAAAGATTTATTAAGGTTAAAAAGGAAGTTACCGTCACAAGAGATGATGCATATGCAACTATAAAACCTTTTGACGGTTTTAAAGTTTCTTTTAAAGTAAGTTTTGATCATCCAGTTCACAAAAAATTACCTTCCGAGTCGATAATAGATTTTTCAACTACATCATTTGTAAAAGAGGTATGTAGAGCGAGAACTTTTGGATCCATGAGTGAGGCAGAATTTCTAAAATCAAGAAACTTAGCACTTGGTGCAAGTGTCTCTAATGCAATTGTTTTTGGAGAGGATGAAATTTTAAACGAGGAAGGCTTAAGATTTAATGATGAAATTGTAAAACATAAGACACTTGATGCGATTGGTGACTTGTATTTATTGGGTGGTAATTTAATTGGTGAATTTTCAGGATATAAATCTGGTCACGAATTAAATAATAAACTTTTAAGAAAAATTATTGAAGATGATGATGCATACGAGACTGTTGAATTTGAAAATTCAGAGGATGCCCCAATTTCATATGTTAGGCCTCCTTTTGGAGACAACGAATAATATTGAAAGAAATAAACTTCTATAGAATCAGATGCTTAATTTTATAGCTAATATATTTAGCTCAAAAAACGATAGAATTCTTAAAAGAATGATGTCATATGTCGATTTAAGTAATAAGTTAGAAGACAGTATATCCAAAAAACCTGATTCTTTTTTCAAAGAAGTAAAAACAGATCTTTTAAATACCTACAAAGAAAATAACAAAGACATATATTCAATACTTCCATTAGCTTTTGCTTTGGTAAGAGAGGCTAGTAAGAGAACAATCGGCCTTAGACATTTTGACTCACAATTACTTGGAGGTATTTCTTTAGCTGAAGGTAATATTGCTGAAATGAAAACTGGAGAAGGTAAAACATTGGTTGCTACTCTGCCAGTCTATTTAAATTCTGTAATTGGTAATAAAGCAATTATTGTTACTGTTAATGACTATCTTGCAAGAAGAGATGCTGAATGGATGCGGCCAATATATGAATTTTTAGGATTAACCGTTGGTATAGTAAATGCAAATCAACAAACTACGGAAAAAATCTACGCTTATAAGTGTGATGTTATTTATGCGACTAATAACGAACTTGGATTCGACTACCTTAGAGATAATATGGCGCGCTCAGTTGATGAAAGAGTTCAGTGCTCGTTAGATTTTGCTATTGTTGACGAAGTTGATTCAATTCTAATTGATGAAGCAAGAACACCTTTAATTATTTCTGGTCCATCTTCTGAAAGTTCTGATTTATATCAAAAAATTAAAAAATTTATTCCTAAGTTAAAAAAACAAGAAAGAGAAGGAACAGAAGATGAGCCACTTTCAGAAAATGAAAAGGGTCATTATCTAATAGATGAAAAAAATAGAAATATAGAATTAACTGATGATGGATATGTGTTAGTTGAAGAATTGCTTGAAGAAGCAAATGTGCTTGGAGATTCTGGTGGTCTTTATTCTGTTTCAAATCTAAAAATTATGAAATTTGTTCAAGCTACACTTAGGGCAAATTTTTTATTTCAAAAAAATGTTCATTATCTTGTAAGAAATAATGAAGTCTTATTAATTGATGAGCATACTGGAAGAACAATGCCAGGCAGAAGAATGAGTGAAGGTGTTCATCAAGCATTAGAGTGTAAAGAAAATGTCACAATTCAACGCGAATCACAAACTTTAGCTTCTACAACTTTTCAGAACTTTTTTAGGTTATTTTCAAATCTATCTGGTATGACAGGAACTGCAGATACTGAAGCTCCTGAATTTAGTCAAATATATGGATTAGATGTAATAATAATCCCTACAAATGTCCCAATGATTAGAGACGATCTAAATGATTTAGTTTTTTTAACAAAAGAGGCTAAATATAAAGCTTTAATTGATGAGATTGAATCTTTAAGAGAGAAGTCAGCGCCAATTCTTGTTGGAACTGTATCAGTCGAATCTTCTGAAATAGTTTCAAGTCTTCTTAACGAAAAAAAAATATCTCATCAAATCTTAAATGCTAAGCATCATGAAAAAGAAGCACAAATAATAGCAAATGCTGGAAAACCAGGAATGGTTACCATTGCAACCAATATGGCTGGAAGAGGAACAGATATTGCCTTAGGAGGAAGTAAGGATGATCAATCAATTGAGGATTGGAAGAACAATAATGAAATTGTTCTAAATGCTGGGGGTCTACATATTCTTGGAACTGAGAGACATGAATCAAGAAGAATTGATAATCAATTGAGGGGAAGATCTGGAAGACAAGGTGATCCAGGTTATTCCAGGTTCTTCTTATCATTGGAAGACGACTTGCTTAGATTATTTATATCTGATAGCAGAAGGGCTTTGTTTGAAAGAATAGGAATGGGGGATGATCATATTGAGCATAAAATGCTATCAAAAGGTATCGAAAATGCACAAATGAGAATTGAAAATAGAAATTTTGATGCCAGAAAAAATCTCCTTGAATATGATGATGTTTCTAATGATCAGAGGCAGGCAATATATTCATTAAGAAATCAATTACTAGAAGAAGAAGATATCAGTCAAACAATTGACGAATTAATAACTTCAGAATTTATAAGAATTTCTAATCAATATATACCAATTGATTCGGTTGAGTCTCAGTGGAAAACAAAAGAACTTCAAGAGTATCTTCTCGTAAACTTTGGTATCGGAAATGATATACATGAAATGATCAAAGACAACAAAAAACTTTTGCCTGAGACTATTGCTGATGTAATTGTTAGTAAATGTAAAAATGTATATCAGGACAAATATAAATCGTTTGGAGATTCGCGATTACTTCTTGAAAAGCAAGTAATGTTACAAGTTTTAGATGTTCATTGGAAGGAACATTTAGGCGAAATTGATCACTTAAGAGGTAGTATTGGTCTGAGAGCATATGCACAAAAAAATCCAAAAAATGAATTCAAACAAGAAGCATATTCTATGTTCGAATCGATGTTAGATGCAATAGATTCTGAAACTGTAAGAGCGCTATTTTCTATAGAACTTGTTTCAAAAAATACTTTAGATGCAATAAAACAAAAAGAAAACCAAGAAATGAAATTGGAAAAATCTAATTCACAAAAAACTGATAATCAAGATGCTAAAGAAAATCAGTTAATTGAGAAAGCCCCAATTAGGGAACAAAAGTTTGGAAGAAATCAAATTGTTAAAATTACTAATGGTCGGGAAAAAGTTGAAATGAAATACAAAAAAGCTCAGCCTCTTATTGAATCAGGAGAATGGAGAATAGATTAATCCTCATAAAAATCTTCTGATTTTATAGGTCTTGATATTACATTTTCTTCGTTTGCCCAAGTTCCGAAATCGATTAATTTACATTTTTCTGAACAAAAAGGTCTACACTCATTTTTATTTGAAATTGATATCTTTTTCTTACACCTAGGGCACTCACTCATCTATGTTAATCCCTAAGAATTTTTGATGAATCTTTAATACTTGATTTTTTAAGTTCTCTATAGATGAATTATTATGAATAATCTCATCTGCTATTGATAGCCTCTCTTGCCTTGATGCTTGATTTTTAATTATATTTTTAATATTGCTTTTTGTTTGATTATCTCTTATTGAGGCTCTACTTATTTGTTTTTCTTCATCACAATCTACAACAATAATCTTTTCATAAAATTTCATTGAGTTTGTCTCATAGATTAAGGGGACCATTATTACTTTATAAATGCTTTCTGAATTTTCTATAAATATTTGTATTTCTTTTCTTACGAAAGGATGAACAATTGATTCAAGGATATTTTTTTTATTGATATCTTTAAAAATTTCATCACGAAGAAGGTTTCTTTCAATTTGTTGATTTGAATCAATATATTTTTGGCCAAATTTTTCAATAAATACTTGTTTTGCTTCAACATTAGTATTGATTATATTTTTTGCAACATTATCTGCATCAATTACATCAATACCTACTTCTTGAAAAAATTTTCCTGCACAGGATTTTCCTGAACCAATTCCTCCTGTTAAACCAACTATCATATTCTAATTATAAAACATAGACATAAAAAAAGGCTCTTAGTATTAACCTAAGAGCCTTAAAGATAAAAGCCTGACAATTTCCTACTCTCACACAGGGAGACCCTGCACTACCATTGGCGTAAACTCGTTTCACTTCTGAGTTCGAAATGGGATCAGGTGGTACCAAGTTGCTATTATCATCAGGCAAACTGGTATGTAATTTAGCAATCACTGTAAATATTTCAAAATTGATTTAACCTTTCTTAAGGTTACATGATCAAGCCTCACGAGTTATTAGTATAAGTTAGCTCAACGCCTCACAGCGCTTACACATCTTACCTATCAACGTCATAGTCTATGACGACTCTTTAGGAGACATAAAGTCTCTGGGAGATCTAATCTTGGGAGAGGCTTCCCGCTTATATGCTTTCAGCGGTTATCCTTTCCGAACATAGCTACCCGGCAATGCCACTGGCGTGACAACCGGAACACCAGAGGTTCGTCCAATCCGGTCCTCTCGTACTAGGATCAGCTTCCCTCAAATCTCCAAACGCCCACAGCAGATAGGGACCGAACTGTCTCACGACGTTCTAAACCCAGCTCGCGTACCACTTTAAATGGCGAACAGCCATACCCTTGGGACCTGCTCCAGCCCCAGGATGTGATGAGCCGACATCGAGGTGCCAAACACCGCCGTCGATATGAACTCTTGGGCGGTATCAGCCTGTTATCCCCGGCGTACCTTTTATCCGTTGAGCGATGGCCCTTCCATTCAGAACCACCGGATCACTAAGACCTAGTTTCCTACCTGCTCGATCCGTCGATCTCGCAGTCAAGCATCCTTCTGCCTTTATACTCTTTGCACGATGTCCGACCGTGCTGAGGATACCTTCGTACTCCTCCGTTACTCTTTGGGAGGAGACCGCCCCAGTCAAACTACCCAGCACACACTGTCCCTGATCCAGATAATGGATCTAGGTTAGAACTTCAATTTTACAAGGGTGGTATTTCAAGGACGACTCCACTAAGACTAGCGTCTCAGCTTCAAAGTCTCCCACCTATCCTACACAAATAAAGTCAAAGTCCAGTGTGAACCTGTAGTAAAGGTGCACGGGGTCTTTCCGTCTAGCTGCGGGTACACTGCATCTTAACAGCGATTTCAATTTCACTGAGTCTATGGTGGAGACAGTGTGGCCATCGTTACGCCATTCGTGCAGGTCGGAACTTACCCGACAAGGAATTTCGCTACCTTAGGACCGTTATAGTTACGGCCGCCGTTTACCGGGGCTTCGATCAAGAGCTTCGCATAAGCTAACCCCATCAATTAACCTTCCGGCACCGGGCAGGCGTCACACCCTATACGTCCTCTTACGAGTTTGCAGAGTGCTATGTTTTTAATAAACAGTCGCAGCCACCTGGTATCTTCGACCATGTTAAGCTCCAAGAGCAAGTCTTATCACCAAACACGGCGCACCTTCTCCCGAAGTTACGGTGCTATTTTGCCTAGTTCCTTCACCATAGTTCTCTCAAACACCTTGGTCTACTCGACCTAACCACCTGTGTCGGTTTAGGGTACGGTTTCTTACAATCTGAAGCTTAGAGGTTTTTCCTGGAAGCATGGTATCAGCTACTTCCCACTTAATAAGTGGTCGTCATCAATTCTCAGCCTTAATAATATTCCGGATTTACCTAAAATATTAGCCTACGATCTTAAACACGGACAACCGTCGCCGTGCTAACTTAACCTTCTCCGTCACCCCATCGCAATTGTAAAAAGTACAGGAATATTAACCTGTTTCCCATCGACTACGGCTTTCGCCCTCGCCTTAGGGGCCGACTCAACCTGCCTCGATTAGCGTTGGACAGGAACCCTTGGTTTTTCGGCGAAGAGGTTTTTCACCTCTTTGATCGTTACTCATGTCAACATTCGCACTTCTGATACCTCCAGTTCGCCTCACAGCTTACCTTCAGTGGCTTACAGAACGCTCTTCTACCATCTTGAAACAAGATCTGTAGCTTCGGTTTATGATTTAGCCCCGTTATATCTTCCACGCAGGCCGACTCGACTAGTGAGCTATTACGCTTTCTTTAAAGGGTGGCTGCTTCTAAGCCAACCTCCTAGCTGTTTGTGCCTTCCCACATTGTTTCCCACTTAATCATAATTAGGGACCTTAGCTGACAGTCTGGGTTGTTTCCCTCTCGACTACGGACGTTAGCACCCGCAGTCTGTCTCCCGTGCTAATACTCATAGGTATTCGGAGTTTGCATCGGTTTGGTAAGTCGGGATGACCCCCTAGCCGAAACAGTGCTCTACCCCCTATGGTAATACACGAGGCACTACCTAAATAGTTTTCGAAGAGAACCAGCTATCTCCGGGTTTGATTAGCCTTTCACTCCTATCCACAGCTCATCCCCTCATTTTTCAACATAAGTGGGTTCGCGCCTCCAGTCGATGTTACTCGACCTTCACACTGGCCATGGATAGATCACCCGGTTTCGGGTCTAATCCTAGCAACTGAGCGCCCTATTAAGACTCGGTTTCCCTGCGCCTACCCTATATGGTTAAGCTTGCTACTAAAATTAAGTCGTTGACCCATTATACAAAAGGTACGCCGTCACAGAACAAGTCTGCTCCGACTGCTTGTAAGCACAAGATTTCAGGTTCTATTTCACTCCCCTCGCCGGGGTTCTTTTCGCCTTTCCCTCACGGTACTGGTTCACTATCGGTCAGCATAGAGTATTTAGCCTTGGAGGATGGTCCCCCCATGTTCAGTCAAGATTTCACGTGTCCCGACCTACTCGATTTCACTTATAATAGTTTTTCACATACAGGGCTATCACCTACTATGGCCAAACTTTCCAGAATGTTTTGCTGAACTAAAATAAGCTTAAGGGCTGTTCCGATTTCGCTCGCCGCTACTCTCGGAATCTCAATTGATTTCTTTTCCTCTAGGTACTTAGATGTTTCAGTTCCCTAGGTTTGCTTCTTATACCTATGTATTCAGTATAAGATAATATACTTATGTATATTAGGTTTTCCCATTCGGAAATCCTCGGATCAAAACTTGTTTACCAACTCCCCGAGGCTTATCGCAGGTTACCACGTCCTTCATCGCCTTATGCTGCCAAGGCATCCGCCTTGTGCTCTTCCTTTACTTGATCATATAACCTTAAAAAGGTTATCTAATTTTTGAGAGTACTTAATAAAATATATTAATTACTTTTTAATTTGCAGTGATCTCATGTATGTACAAATACATACACTAGAAAATTACATACCATTTATTTTATATAACTAATTCCTAATAAATATTTGATTACTCGTGTGGATGTTTAAAACACATTTTTCGTTAAGGAGGTGATCCAGCCACAGGTTCCCCTACGGCTACCTTGTTACGACTTCACCCCAGTCATGAAGCACACCGTGGTAAACGCCCTCCCGAAGGTTAGACTATCTACTTCTGGTGCAATCCACTTCCATGGTGTGACGGGCGGTGTGTACAAGACCCGAGAACGTATTCACCGCGACATGCTGATTCGCGATTACTAGCGATTCCGACTTCATGGAGTCGAGTTGCAGACTCCAATCCGGACTACGAAGAATTTTATAGGATTAGCACCACCTCGCGGCTTAGCGTCCGTCTGTATTCCCCATTGTAGCACGTGTGTAGCCCTACTCGTAAGGGCCATGATGACTTGACGTCGTCCTCACCTTCCTCCGGTTTATCACCGGCAGTCCCCTTATAGTTCCCGACCGAATCGCTGGCAAATAAGGGTAAGGGTTGCGCTCGTTATCCGACTTAACGGAACATCTCACGACACGAGCTGACGACAGCCATGCAGCACCTGTATCTTGGCTCCAAAAGGCACACTCTCATTACAAGAGTTTCCAAGTATGTCAAGAGTAGGTAAGGTTTTTCGCGTTGCATCGAATTAAACCACATGCTCCACCGCTTGTGCGGGTCCCCGTCAATTCATTTGAGTTTTAGCCTTGCGGCCGTACTCCCCAGGCGGACAACTTAAAACGTTAGCTGCGCCACTGAAAGACATTGTCTCCCAACAGCTAGTTGTCATCGTTTACGGCGTGGACTACCAGGGTATCTAATCCTGTTCGCTACCCACGCTTTCGCACCTTAGTGTCAGTACAGATCCAGGAGGCCGCCTTCGCCACCGGTATTCTTCATAATATCTACGCATTCCACCGCTACACTATGAATTCTACCTCCCTCTATCGTACTCTAGTGAATTAGTTTTGGATGCAGTTCCTAGGTTGAGCCCAGGGCTTTCACATCCAACTTAACAAACCACCTACGCGCGCTTTACGCCCAGTAATTCCGATTAACGCTTGCACCTTCCGTATTACCGCGGCTGCTGGCACGGAATTAGCCGGTGCTTATTCTGCAGGTAACATCACGGCAAAAAGGTATTAACTTTTTACTTTTTCTCCCTGCTTAAAGTGCTTTACAACCCTAGGGCCTTCTTCACACACGCGGTATGGCTGGATCAGGCTTGCGCCCATTGTCCAATATTCCCCACTGCTGCCTCCCGTAGGAGTCTGGGCCGTGTCTCAGTCCCAATGTGGCTGATCGTCCTCTCAGACCAGCTAAAGATCGTAGCCTTGGTGAGCCTTTACCTCACCAACAAGCTAATCTTACGCAGGCTCATCTAATAGCGAGAGCTTCATGAGAGGCCCTCTTTCTCCCTAAGGAGGTATACGGTATTAATCCGAGTTTCCCCGGGCTATCCCCTTCTACTAGGTAGATTCCTACGCGTTACTCACCCGTCCGCCGCTCTACTAATATCCGAAGATACTTTCTCGCACGACTTGCATGTGTTAAGCCTACCGCCAGCGTTCAATCTGAGCCATGATCAAACTCTTCAATTAATATCATGTTTATTGATTTTTAAATAAAAAATCTAAATTTTATCTCGTATTTTGAACACCCACACGAGTAACCAAATATTTTATAGAACAATCCGACTCGATGGCCGGAAGCGTATTCTAACGGAGATAGTTGTAAGAAGAAAGTCTTTTTTTACTAATTTTTTTCTTTATCTACTAGTTTTTCAGAGTTAAGAAATTTCATCTTAGATCTTAGATCTTTTCCAACTTTTTCAATTGGATGATTTTTTGTTAATTCTCTATTAGATTTCATGAATGGACCGCCTGAACCATCATCACTTTGTCTACAATCTTCAAGAAATTCATTTGCAAAATTTCCTGATTGAATATTTTTAAGTATATTTTTCATAGCCTCTTTTGTTTTCTCTGTTATAACTTTAGGCCCACTTAAATAATCTCCATATTCAGCAGTATTTGAGATCGAATAGTGCATATTTGAGATTCCACCTTCTTGAATTAAATCAGTAATTAGTTTTGTTTCATGTAAACATTCAAAATAAGCCATCTCAGGACTGTAGCCAGCCTCTACAAGCGTCTCATATCCTGCTTTAATCAGAGCAGTAATTCCTCCACATAAGACTGCCTGTTCACCAAACAAATCAGTTTCAGTTTCTTCTTTAAATGTTGTTTCTAGAACTCCAGCTTTAGTACCACCATTAGCTTTTGCATATGACAAAGCTATTTCTTTTGCACTTGGGGAGTGTTCTTTAGTAGCGTCTTTAAAAACTGCTATAAGAGATGGAACGCCGCCGCCTTTTTTATATGTACTTCTTACGGTATGTCCTGGACCTTTAGGAGCAATCATTACAACACTATTGTCATCATTAGGTATGATTTTTTTGAAGTGGATATTAAAACCATGAGCAAATGCAAGAACTGCATCACATTTTAAGTTTGGTTTCACACTTTTTTCATATATGTCTTTTTGAAGCTCATCTGGGGCAAGTATCATAACCATGTCTGCATCTTTAGTCGCCTCATCGACTGACTTTACAACCAACCCTGCATCCTCAGCTTTTTCCCAAGAAGATGAGCCTACCCTCAGACCAACAGTAACATCAACACCCGAATCATTTAAGTTATTAGCGTGAGCATGCCCTTGAGAGCCATAACCAATAATTGCAACCTTTAGATTTTGAATTATTTCAATATCTCCATCTTCATCGTAGAAAATTTTCATTTTATCTCCTCGGCCATCAATACATCGATCAGTTTATTTATTTGTCTTAAGATTTGTCTTAATAAGTTATCATTTACGGTAGTAGTAATTTTTAAATGTGATACTTCTCCTTCAGCAATTTTGATATTTAAATTATCCTCAACATACTTATACTTTTTTAATTCAATTACAGGATCAACATGAAGACTTTCAATGTTATATCCTCTCTGATGAAAGAGTCCTACAACTCTTACCAATGCTCCAGGCTTATTTTCAAGTATTATAGATAATTTTCTTCGAATCATGTTTTATTATCTTTATCTAACCACATGTCTTTTAAGCTTCCGTTAGGTGCAACAAGCATTGGGTAAACATGCTCATCAGGATCTACATAGACATCAACAAAAACTAATTTATCTTTTAAAGAAAATGCTTTTTCAAGCCCGCTTTTAAGTTCAGAATTTTTTTCAATTCTAATTCCAACATGCCCATAAGATTCAGCTAATTCTATAAAATTTGGAAGTGAGCTTTGATATGTGCTTTCTGAATGACGGCCGCCATAAATCATATCTTGCCATTGTTTTACCATACCCAATGCTTCATTGTTTATATTTATGATTTTAATAGGCAAATTATACTGTGTGCATGTTGATAGCTCTTGAATACACATTTGTATACTTCCCTCTCCAGTAATACAAACAACCTCTTCTTTTGGATAGGCCAGTTTAACTCCAATTGCAGCTGGAAGTCCAAAACCCATTGTTCCAAGTCCGCCTGAATTTATCCATTTTCTTGGTTCATCAAAATGATAATATTGCGCAGCAAACATTTGATGTTGTCCTACGTCAGAGGTTATAAAAGCTCTTCCATTCGTTATGTTATAAGTATGTTGGACAACTGCTTGAGGCATTATAGATTTATTGTCAGATTCATTTAAGTACATTTGATGATTTAGGCCATGCAGATCCTTCCATTCAGAAATTTGTTCTTTCCATGGCTTAATTTTTTTATTATCGACAAGATCTCTTTTTTTATTTAGAAGTTTTATTATTTCAGATAAAGAATTTTTTACCTGGCCAAATACTGCAATATTTGCTTCTATAATTTTTGAGACAGACGAATAATCTACATCTAAATGAATAATCTTTGCATTTGGAGCAAATAATTTTGGTGTATTCGTAATCCTATCATCAAACCTAGCACCAATAGCAATTATTAAATCAGCATTATGCATCGACATATTTGCCTGGTATGTTCCATGCATACCGAGCATACCTAAAAACCTTTCATGCGTTGCTGGGTATACTCCAAGACCCATTAAAGTGTTTGTAACTGGAAAATCTAATATTTCATTGAGTAAAAAAAGTTCTTTTGAAGCGTTACTGTTAATAGCACCACCACCAGCATAAATAACTGGTTTTTCAGATTCTAATATTGCTTCGACTGCTCTTTCAATTTGGCTGGATTTTGGATTTACTGGAGGATTATATGATCTAATTTTGACTTTTGATGGATAGCTAAAATCAAAAAGTTTATCTGGAGCTGTTGTATCTTTAGGAACATCAATTACTACTGGGCCAGGCCTACCACTAGTTGCTATGTGAAAAGCTTGTTTTACAATTTCTGGTATTTTTTGAGCACTTTCTACTGTAAAACTATGTTTTACAATTGGCCTTGAAATACCAATCATATCGGTTTCTTGGAACGCATCTGTACCAATTAAATGCTTTGCAACTTGTCCGGATATAACAACCATAGGAATTGAGTCCATAAAGGCAGTTGCTATACCAGTTATAGCATTTGTAGCACCAGGTCCAGAAGTGACTAAAACAACTCCAGGCTTTCCGGTTGCTCTTGCATAACCGTCAGCAGCATGAGTTGCACCTTGTTCATGTCTTACTAATATATGCTGGAGCTTTTTTTGATTAAAAATAGCATCATATATATGAAGAGCAGCTCCACCTGGGTAACCAAATATGTATTCAACCCCTTCTTTTAATAGTGATTGAATCAAAATGTCATTTCCAGCTAACTTCATAAATAATTGCCTAAAAGGATGGTTTATACATTAATAGTACTTATAAAAACAAGTTTTTCTATAAATTTTAGAGATGTTTTTTAAAATTAGTAATTAAATTTTTCATGTCATTTGGCATTTCTGACTCAAATTCAATTAATTTATCATTATTCATATCATTCATATCCTGAAAACCTAAATAGTATGAGTGTAATGCCTGTCTAGGAAAACTCCTTATAACATTTGCTAAATCTGAAGGTGTCGACTTTGCAATATTATTTGCAGGATTATATTTTTTATCTCCAATGATAGGATGTTGCTTATAATTTAAATGAACTCTTATTTGATGCGTTCTTCCTGTTTTAATAGAAATATCTAAAAGAGAATAATTATTAAAAGTTTTTTCTAATCTTACATAAGTAAGAGCTTCTTTCCCATCTTGTCTAATTGTCATTTTTGTTCTATTTTTTTTATCTCTTGCAATTGGCTGATTTATTTCAAAACTAGAATTAATTTTTCCAACAACAATTGCTTTGTATTTCTTAATAACCTTTCTTTCTTGGAGAAGATTGACATAATAATTTCTAAATTTAAGAGTTCTGGCAATTAACAAAATACCTGACGTATTTTTATCTAATCTATGAACAATTCCTGCACGAGGTATTTTTTTCAATTCCGGATAAATGAATATTAAACCATTTGCAAGTGTTCCATCAAAACATCCTGCACCGGGATGCATTACCAAATCGCATGGTTTGTCAACAATAATGAAATCATCGTTTTCATAAATGACCTTAAATTTGATTTTTTCTGGATCCCAAGATATTTTATTTTCTGATATTGGATTAACCATAATTTCATCATCTTCATATACATAGTCTTTAGGAGAGGCAATTTCATTATTTAAGAGTACTCTTCCTTCTTGAATCCATTTTTTTAATTGTGATCTAGAAAAATCACGAAATATCTCGGAAGATGCTTTATCTAGCCTTTTATTGGAGTGCTGATTTAACACTTTTTTTGTAATTTCCATTTGAACTTATTAAAAAAAATTTGTTCTAATTTTATGTTTTATCATCTAATTTATAATTAAGCAGGTAAAATTAATGTACTAATAATGAAACTTTTAAAAAAACATATCAAGTATTGTTTTTTAGGCATAATTGCTTTTTCTTTTCTTATCAGCTGTAAGTCCGATGGTGAAGAAATTGAACAACCTGAAAAAATTTACTACGATCTTGCGCAGGCTAGAATTTCCTCTGGAAACTATTTCGGTGCAATTGAAGCATTAGAAGCAATTGAGGCCAGATACCCTTTTGGCAAATATGCAGAACAAGCTCAAGTAGAGTTAATATATGCTCATTTTATGAACTCAGAAACAGAAGCCGCACATTCATCAGCAGAAAAATTTATTAGGTTATATCCAAGACATCCTAATATTGATTATGCATATTTTATGAAAGGCCTTTCTAGTTATACAAGAGACAGAGAATTCCTGATCAGATTTTCAAATACTGATATTTCAAATAGAGATATATCTGGTGCAAAAGAATCTTTTTCAGAACTAACTGAGTTTTTGATAAGATTTCCTGACAGTCAATATGCAGCTTATGCAAAACAAAGAAACATATACCTTAGAAACATGATTGCCAAAAATGAGCTTGCTGCAGCTGATTATTATATTTCTATTGGAGCTTACGTTGGCGCTATAAGAAGAGCGAGCTATGTTATCGAAAATATTCCTAACTCTAGTCAAAACTTCCGAGCATTAAAAATTCTTGAAACAAGTTATGACTCTCTTGGATATAGTGATCTGCTCGAAGATATTAAAAATATTTTAAAAGTTAATTACTCAGATCAAGAGTCAGATCAGTTAGTTGAAGATAGTGGTTGGTCATGGAATTTTTTAAATAGGTCTAAACCAAAACGCACTGAATAAAATTTATGATTCTTAAATTAATAATGCCTTTTATATTTTTCTCTCTAATCTCTGCATTAAGAAAATATGTTCAATCAGGATTATCTAAACATAATATTAGACAACGTAAGGGTGAAAATATGATTTTATGTCAGAAGTGTGGAACTTATGTGCACGAATCTATAATACACAAAAAATCGGGCAGAAAGTTTTGCTCAAAAAGATGTTCTAATCTGTAACTTTTTTCATAAAGATATACATTGCAGGTATATACAAAAGTGCAGTGACTGTTGCGCCCAAAACTCCAACTACCATTGCCCATGCTAACGGCCTAAAAAAAACACTAGCAAATATTAGTGGAAGAAATCCGCCAAGTGTTGTGAGTGAAGTAGTAATGATATGCCTTGTAGAACGAATAACAACATCAATTAAATCGTGCTTTAACATAGTATTCTTAGCTCTTTCTTTGATATGAGAAAGAACAATTATGGAATCATTAATAGATAGGCCGATTAAACCAATTGCTCCAACAATCGAAACAAATCCAAAATTCTGTTGCCCCACTTTTAATCCAACAAATGAAAGGCCTATTGATAGAATTGCAACAGATAGAATTAAACCAGTCTCTCTGAAAGAGTTTAAAGCAAATACCAATCCAAGTGTAATTATTAAAATATATATTAATGCAGATGAATAAATTTGAGACTGTGATTCTGCTCTCTCCTCAGCTTCCCCAATTTGTTTTAAGGTATAGCCCAAAGGTAAATTTTCTTCGAAGATTTCTACCTCTTTTTTAATATAAGATTCGGTAGCAGATGGAAGTGTCCCAGTCCAAACCCATCCCTCAACAACATTTACCCTCTGACTATTTGTTTTTGTAATGTAACTGGACTTTTTGTTAATTGATGTGGACCCATAATTTCCAATGAAATCCATTCCATTATTATTTGACATTGATAAAGAGGAAGTTTCCCCAATTAAATTTGATGAGCTAGTGTTTCCTTTCAGTCTTATAGGTACTTCTTTATTAGAATCTAACATTGAACTAATTATAATTCCGGTATTTTGTGCAAATAGTTCATTTGCAAGTAATTCTGTATTTTTTCCAGATAGTGAAATATTTGAAGTGTTAAAATCAAATTCAATGTTTGTATTTGAGTAAGATGCTCCAGACTTTGTATGACTTATATCTGGTGCGTTATTAATAATTAACTCAAGTTTTGAACCCAACTCTAAAAGAATACTCTCATCATCTCCATAAATCTCATAACTTACATCTGCAAAAACAGGTGGTCCCTGAAAAAAACTATCAAAATAGATTATTACATCAGAATTTTGAGATGTGATTAACTTTGATAATTTAGGGAGATTTCTAATCATCTGATTATAGTCTTCAACATAGAATACCGCTTGAGAAAAATTATTTGATCCCATTTTTTCTTTTCCTCCAACAATATTCATTAACACTCTTGGCATTTTTCTTCCAACAAACCAATAATCTTTCTCAATTTCAATTAATTTACTGTCTATGATCTGTTGTCTAATTTCTTTTGAACGAGATTCAGTCGTCAGGGTCGATGTATTTTCTGGAAGTTCAAGATGAACTCTAAACATATCTCTATCGTTACTTGGAAAAAAGTCTTTTGGAATTGTTGAAAATAGTAAAAAACCCAACAATGGAAGTGAGACAGAAATTATAATTGCCCTTAAAGGATTCTCAAATGCCCATGTTAAGAAGAGTCTATATTTTTTTAGAATTTTTTTGTTTTTATAGCCTTCATCATGTATGTTAATGTTTGCAAAATATGGTATACGTTCCATATAACTCATTAATACAGGAACTAGAATTAAGGCTAAAAGCAAAGAGGATATTATTGACATAATGACAGTAACTGCAAGACCGCCAACAAATTCAATACTTGATCCATCACCAGTGACAATTGGCATAAATGCAAATACAGTTGTACCTGTCGCTGCTGCAAGAGGAGTGGTAAGTTGAATTAAAGTTTCGTTGATAGAGTCCCTGATTGATAGTCCTTTTGATCTCCTAAACTTGTAGTCCTCAACCACAATAATTCCATTATCAATTAATAATCCAAGAGCAATAATTATTCCTGTAATAGATGTTATTTGAAGAGGTAAGCCAATTAACCTACAACCAAGCAAAACTAAAGAAACTGAAAATGGTAAAATAGCTGAAACTATTATCCCTGAACGAATTCCTAAAAAGAAAAAACTTAAGCTAATTACGAAAAAAGCAGCTAGTGAAAAACTTTTTATTAGCTCATCAAATTTTGCAGAAACATATTTTGATTCATCATAAATTCTCTCAATTGAAAATTCATCAGGAAGTATTCCGCGCATTTCATCAACAGTTTTTTCAACTCTATCTACATACGAAAAGACTCTTTGAGACATTGAGCCAGTTGCAGCAACAGATATAACTTGCTCACCGTTATAAAGAAAAATATCTTCTATTGGGCTTGATGGTTTTATTGAAACTTCAGCAATATCCTGAAGTCTTATAATTTCAGATTCATTTACAATTTTTATAGGTATTTCTCCAATTCTTTGCGGAGAATTTTGATTATCCTTTAGTCGTATCAAGAATTCAGAGTAATCATTTGAAACTACTCCAACTGGTTTTTTATTATCATAAGATATTATTGATTCAGCAATTGATTGATAAGTTAGATTTAGAGATGACATTTTTGCAGCGTTGACCTCCACTACAATTTCTTCATCAGCAGTTCCATAAATAGAAGTCTCCTTTGTAAGAGAAATTGAACTTAGCTTTCTTTTGAGTTGCTCTGCCAATCTTGACATCATAATAATTGGGGCCTTTCCCTCACCATTCCATTTAATTATGTATTCAAGAGTTATTGGCGGACCGCTACTTCTGTCAAGTAAGATTGTTATTTCATTGGAAGAAATCACTTGATCTAATTTATCTTGAATTTTTGACCATATACCGTCAATTTCATTTGATGGAATACTTTGTTCTAACTCTATTTGAGTTCTTGAATATCCTTGGGAAATAATTGAATTTAATTCTCTTATTTCAACAACCTCTCTTAGTTTTACTTCAAGATCATTTATAATTTTTGTTTCAATTCTTTCAGGAGTTGCTCCAGGATAAAACACTCCTACATGTCCCCATCTTTCTGCTAGTTCTGGGTTTTCCTGAACCGGTACTGAAAAAAGTGATGATATTCCAGACAGCAATATAAACACTAAGGTTAAAAAAAGAATTCGAGGTCTATCTAGAAATATATTTATAAATCGCATATTTATAAATTAATTTTTTTTCCTGCGATGATTTTTGAAGCACCGCCTAATATAACTAAATCTCCATTATTTATTGTTCCATTAACATATGCATATTCATCTTCAAAATAAATTATTTCTACAAGGTCTCTAACAATTTCTTTTTGTTCATCAATTGTATAAATTGCCCAGAGACCTTCATCAGATTGAGAGAGAGATTTTAAGGGAACCCATGTTCCTCTTGATTTTTTAATTACTTTTAACTTTAGGTTAGTAATTGATCCAGGATTTAATAAATCTGAGAATTTAAAAATTGCTAGCCTGCTGTTAGATCCTCCTGGTGACATAGGAGCAATTCTTGAAAAGCTGGCTTGAAAGATCTCTCCATTTACATCAAAGTTATATAGTTTACCTATTTGCATATCGTTCAAAAAAATTACTGGAAGTGATATGTGTGCCTCAACATATTTTGAGTCAATTATCTCGAGGATAGATACTCCTGAATTAATTACAGATCCAATATCTAAGAATCTACTTTGAATAACTGCATCAAACGGAGATATCAGGTTAGTTTGTTCTAATTTAACCTTGTAAAACTCAAACTGTGACTTTGATATAGTGAAATCAGACTTTGCTCTATCCAAATCTTGAATAGATATGTGTCCTTTTTGTCTTAAGTCCACAAATCTATCAAGCACTTGTTTTGATAAGTCATAACTTGCCTTTGCTTGATTTAGTCTTGCTAAAGCCTCCCGATCATCTAATTTAGCTAGTATGTCTCCTTTTTTTACTACATCACCCACATCAACATAAATATCATTAACTTTTCCTGATATTTGAAATGATAGTTTTGATTGCTGAACTGGAAGAAGCTTTCCAGGAAATTCTTTTGTAATTGAGTAAGAGTCTAACATTCTAACTTCAAGCACTTCCATTGAAGTAGCATTTAAAGAAGAAATTGTTATAAAGATAAAAAAAATTTTGAGTCTTACAATACTTAAGTTTTTCATACTTATTTGTAACTACCGTCAACATAAGTAAGTGTAGATATCTCCTCATGAAATTTTGCATCTTCAACCAATCCAATTACAATTGAATGAGTATGAAAAGATACAAGATTATCTACAATACAAAATATATTTGACTGTGCACTCTCTAAAAATGGGACGGTAGCTGTATTCCAGGTCTTATCAATAAATCTCTCAGAATATTTATCATCACTTGAGCAAATGTCTGAAAGTCCAATATGATCTTTGGTTAAAAGGTTGACACAAAATTTTGTGCCTAATTTTAAAGAATCATGAATTCTGGAGTTCTTATTAATACATACTAATAAACTTGGAGGCTGCATGGATATAGAAGTCACAGATGAAACGGTAATTGCATTTAAATTTTTATCCTCATCCTTATTTGACATTATACTGACTGAATAAATATACCTCCTCATTGCTAATCTAAAACTGTCTTGGATTGTCATACAATGAATTATACTTAAAGAAAACACTTTTAGATGAAAAATACTATTCGAATAATTGGAGGAAGACTTAAAGGGAAAAAAATTTCCTTTGATTTTAAAAATTCTATAAGGCCAACATCAAGTAAATTAAAAGAAGTTTTATTTAATTGGCTTCAATTTGAAATCAATAATTATAGTTGTCTTGATTTATTTGCAGGAACTGGTTCACTTGGAATAGAGGCATTATCAAGAGGAGCCAAAAAAACAATATTCATAGAATCTAATAAAAAAAACTTTATAGCGCTTAAGAAAGCTATTTTTGAATTAAACTTAAAAGATTCTTCTATTGTACTTTTTAAAGATGGGTTATCTTGGATAAAGGATAATGATTTATCAGGATTTGATCTTTTATTGTTAGATCCTCCTTTTAATTATGAATATGAGAAAATGGTGCTAGAAATACTTCATAAAAATAAAAATCTCAAATCTTCATGTAAAATCTATATCGAGTTTAGTAAATTTACAGAAGTGGACATACCAAATTCATTTAAAATATATAAAGAAAAAACAATTGGTGACGTAAAAGCAGTCCTTTTAGAAAATGACAATTAAGATAGCTTCTAGATCCTCAAAATTGGCACTAGCGCAAGTTGAGGAATTTATTACCAAATATCAAATATCTGATTATGAGATAATTAAAATCAAAACAATGGGTGATATAAAAAGTGCAAGAGGAGAAACTTTATTTGACAAAGCACATTTTGTGTCAGACATTCAAAAATGTCTTTTAAATAAAGATGCAGACATCGCTATTCATTCCGCAAAAGATACACCAGCAAAAGAGACAAATGGCATTTGCAGAACTTTCTTACTTAGCAAGACAACAAAGGATGTATTAGTTTTCAATAATGATACAAAATTTGATGCCGAAATGAGATTAGGAACAAGCAGCCTCAGAAGAAAGCTTCAAGCTAAGCATCATCTGGGATCTAAAAATATTTCTGATATATTTGGCAATGTTGATACAAGATTAGAAAAACTGTGTAGAGGTGATTATGATTGCATAATCTTGGCGAAAGCTGGGTTAGAGAGATTGAAACTGCTCAAAGATCTTAAATATAAAGACATGAAATGGGTTACTGCTTCAGGTCAAGGGACTCTTGCCATTGAATTTATAAATAATATTAAATATTTAAATTTAGAGAATCATCAAGAAGCAATCGAGAAAGTTAATGCTTCAATTCGAGCTCAAAGATGCGTATTAGATGCTATCGATGCAAATTGTAATTCTGCTATTTCAATCCAAAGCAATCAGGATGACCTTGAAATATCAGGAGAAATATACGGTAAAAAGAAATATATTTCTTTTTTAGGTTCAAATAGTCTAGATGCGATTGAAAGTATTATAAAACAAGATGGACTAAAACTTTTAAATGAACATAATTGACACGCGTTCTAATATTAACTTTATAAATCCTCACAGATGTATAAAAAATATTCCACTTTTTCAGATCAAAGGAGTTGAATACGAACTTAAATCTAAAAACTTTACAGATATCATTTTTCAAAGCATACCCTCTGTAGAGTTTTTTAATGAATCTAATATTTTAGAAAATAAGAGAATCTATACTATGGGAGCTTCTACAAAAGAATTTCTTTTAAAAAAAGGAATTGATTCTGTTTGTCCAAAAATTCCCGGCTCTTTTGAGCTTAATAAACTTATTCTAAATAATGAAGATCATGCTAAATACTTAATTGTAAAGGGTAAAGATGGACTAAGTGACGTATATAATCATTTAGATAAAAATGGTAAAAATGCTCAAGAACTAATTTGCTATAAAAGATTTAAATTAAAAAACTACGAAATTTTTAAGGAAGATTTTTTTAAGGCAGATGCTGTAATTTTTTCAAGTATTTTTGCTGTTAAAATCTTTTTTGATGAAATTTATTCAAAAGACGTTAATGCAAAATTATTTGGTATCTCAAATAGAATAATTGATCACATATCTAGTCTTGGGTATAAAGCGCGGTTAATAGATTATTTTTCAGACAATTTGATAAAATCGATAAAAGATTCTATTTAGATTTTTTTCCATTACCATTTTTCATTGAATTAAAGAATTCATCATTTGTTTTATGAGATTTAATTCTATCAATTAAGAACTGAATAGCTTGAGCATCTTCCATTTCATCAAGAATTTTTCTAAGTATCCACATTCTTTGAAGCTCATCATCACTTGTTAAAAGATCTTCTCTTCTAGTACCAGATCTTCTTACATTAATGGCGGGATAAATTCTCTTTTCAGCAATTTTTCTTTCAAGATGAATTTCCATATTTCCGGTACCTTTAAATTCTTCGAAAATAACTTCATCCATTTTTGAGCCGGTCTCGACAAGCGCAGTCGCAATAATCGTCAAACTACCTCCTTCTTCAACATTTCTTGCAGCACCAAAAAATCTTTTTGGTCTCTCAAGAGCATTTGAGTCCACGCCACCACTGAGTATTTTTCCTGAGGCCGGTTGGACTGAATTATATGCTCTTCCTAAACGTGTAATAGAATCTAAAAGAATAACAACATCTTTCTTGTGTTCAACAAGTCTTTTAGCTTTTTCTATAACCATGTTAGCTACCTGAACATGCCTCGTTGGAGGTTCATCAAACGTACTTGCAACCACTTCTCCTTTAACAGTTCTGGACATTTCTGTAACTTCTTCTGGTCTCTCATCTATTAGCAATACAATTAATTCAACTTCAGGATTATTACTTTTTATTGAGTGAGCAATACTTTGAAGCATAAGGGTTTTACCAGCCTTTGGAGGTGAAACTATTAATCCCCTTTGACCTTTTCCAACTGGTGCAATTAAATCGATAATTCTAGATGAGAGATCCTCATTTGAACCACTTCCTTGTTCAAGCATAAGTCTTTCGGTAGGAAATAAAGGTGTCAAATTTTCAAAAAGAATTTTATTTTTTGTTTTTTGAGGCTCTTCTTTATTTATTGTATCAACCTGAATTAATGCAAAATATCTTTCTTTATCTTTAGGAGTTCTTATTTTGCCTTCAACTGAATCACCTTTTCTTAATCCAAACTTTCTAATTTGACTTGGTGAAACATATATATCATCTTCACCGGCGCAATATGATCCTTGAGGTGATCTTAAAAAACCAAAGCCGTCATTTAAAATTTCAAGGACCCCTCCACCATATATATCAGAACCTTCTGAGGCTTTAAGTTTGAAAATGCGAAAAATTATCTCTTGTTTTTTAAGACGGCCCAAATCTGCCAAGCCAAGCTCGGTTGCTATATCTACTAATTCACTAATAGGTTTATCTTTTACTTCACTAAGATTCATATAAATATTCCATTATTTTTTATTCGAAAAGATTGTAAATGGAAGGATTAATAACTCTGGATAATAAAATGATAACTCTTTTTATCTAAGATGCAAAGTTAAATATATAAAATTAAACTTTTGATCTTATAAACTCCTCAAGTTGTATTTTTGTTAAAGCTCCAATTTCTGTTCCAACAAGACCACCCTTATCAAAGATCATAAGTGTAGGAATTGATCTAATTCCATACTCAGCTGCAGTTTCTCTATTAGCGTCTACATCTATTTTGCACACTGTTAGTTCATCTTTGAAATCTTCTGCAGCTTCCTCAACAAGGGGAGCAAGCTGTTTACATGGTCCACACCATTCTGCCCAGAAATCAACTAATACCGGACGATCTGAATTTATAACTTTGTTAATAAAATCCTCCTTGTTTTGAACTTCAGTCACTTTACTCATTTATTATTTATCTCCTTTGAAATATCTTTGGCTGCATATGAAAGAATTGCATCTGCGCCAGCCCTTTTAATGCAAATTAATGATTCTAGCATAACCTCATCATTGAGCCATCCTTGCTCAATTGCGAGCTTTAACATGCTGTACTCTCCACTAACTTGATATGCAAAAGTTGGAATATTAAATTTATTCTTAATAGAGCAAATTATATCTAAATACGGCATTGCTGGCTTGACCATGACAATGTCAGCGCCTTCAGAAATATCTAGAGCTACTTCATGAAGAGCTTCATCTTTATTACCAATACTCATTTGATAAGATGATTTCGATGATTTGCCAAGACTTGATGAGGATTTAACAGCTTCTCTGAATGGTCCATAAAATTTAGAGTTATATTTAGCGGCATATGAAAGCAAAATTATATTTTTAAAATCCTCATCTTCTAATGTATCTCTTATTACACCTATTCTTCCATCCATCATATCTGATGGTGCAAGTATATCAGCACCAGCATCTGCCAATAATAGTGATTGGTCTTTTAAAACTTTAATAGTTTCATCATTTTCAACAATATCATTTTTAAGAATTCCATCATGACCGTGATCCGTGTATGGATCTAAAGCAACATCTGCTATTAGAATAATCTCTGGAAACTCTTCTTTTATTTTTTTAATTGCAATAGATATAAAATTATTTTTATTAACTGCTTCACTTCCTTTCGTATCTTTTTTCGCTGGTTCAACTACAGGGAATACTGCGATACTGTTTATTCCTGCACTAATAATTGTTTCAATTTCTTTTAATGCGTTTTCAATACCAAATCTAAAAATATTTGGCATGGAATCAATTTTCTCCTCACCTTCGAAATTTTCTTTAACAAATATTGGCTGAATTAAGTCATGAGAAGTTAGTTTTGTTTCGGATACAAGATCAATAATATGTTTATTTTGTCTCAATCTTCTCAAACGAGTATTAGGATATTTTCTATATGAAGCCATTTTAATCAGTAATTGCTCCCAAACTCGCAGATTTCACACTTTGAGCATACTTTGAAAGAACTCCTTTTTTTGGGCTTGTAATTGGATTTTTCCAATTGGATTTCCTTTTAGTAATTTCACTCTCTTCAACTTTCAAAACTAACTGATCATTCTCTGCATCAATTAAGATTATATCCCCATCTTCTATTAAAGCTATCAGTCCACCATCAGCAGCTTCTGGTGAAACATGACCAACAACAAATCCATGAGTACCACCTGAAAATCTTCCATCAGTTATAAAAGCAATTTTATTTCCTAGTCCCAAGCCCATAATTGCAGAAGTTGGCTTGAGCATTTCTCTCATGCCTGGACCACCTTTTGGTCCCTCATATCTAATAACAACAACATCACCTTCAATAATTTTATTTGATAATATTGCTTCAACTCCCTCTTCCTCTGAATTAAAAACTTTAGCTTTTCCCTCAAACGAAGTTCCTTCCTTGCCAGTTATCTTTGCAACTGCACCATCTTTTGCTAAATTGCCATAAAGTATTCTTAAATGACTATCTTTTTTTATTGGATCTTTAAAAGATTTAATGATTTTATTATTTGAATAAGGTTCTACTTCTTTTAGATTTTTTTCAAGTGTATACCCTGTAACAGTCATACAATTTCCATGTAGTAATCCCTCATCAAGTAAGCTCCTCATCAATGGCTGTATGCCTCCATTTGCATTTAGTTCAGACATATAGTGTTTACCAAATGGTTTAAGATCAGCAAGAACAGGTGTTTTCTTTCCAATCTCTGTAAAATCATCAAGACATAATTTAACCCCTATTGAGTGGGCCATAGCCAATAAATGAAGAACTGCATTTGTTGAGCCCCCAAGCGCAATTACGATAGTGATAGCATTTTCAAAAGCTTCTTTTGTCATAATGTCTGATGGTTTAATATCATTTTCTAATAAATTCATAATAGCTATTCCAGCATTCTTACAATCGTTATTTTTTGAAACAGATAAAGCATCTTGACTGCTGCTTCCAGGCAAGCTCATTCCAAGGGCTTCGATGGCAGAGGCCATTGTATTTGCTGTATACATACCTCCACATGAACCAGGACCCTCAACTGAGATTTTTTCATAATGAATAAGCTCTTCTTCTTTAATTGTGCCTTTTGAGTACTCTCCTACCTTTTCTGAAACAGTTACATAATCTGTATTTTCAGCGCTTGGTTTTATAGATCCACCATAAATAAAAATAGATGGTCTATTTAATCTAGCAATTCCTATTAAACATCCAGGCATATTCTTATCGCATCCTCCAATAGTAATTAATCCATCATATGCCAAACACCCAACGACAGTTTCAATTGAGTCAGCTATTACTTCTCTTGAAACAAGAGAATATTTCATCCCTTGAGTACCCATCGAGATACCATCTGAAACAGTAATAGTATTAAATAATACTCCTTTACCTCCTGAAGAGTTAACAGAGTCTTCAACCAACTCTGATAATTTATTTATATGCATGTTGCATGGGGTAACCTTTGCTCCTGTGGATGCAATTCCCACAAAAGGTTTTGTAAAATCCTCACTTTTAAAACCAACACCACGAAGCATTGAACGCGAAGCTGCTTGATTTGGACCATCAACTAGTTCCTTTGAATATTTTCTTGAACTCATTCTCTTATCATTTTTCAATTGGATGCGTATCTTAACGCAGCTGAGAGTAATTTTTTAGTATATTTTTCTTTAGGATACTCAAAAACATTATTGGAAGGTCCAGATTCAACGATTCTTCCATCTTTCATAACAAAAATATAATCAGACATTGAACGAATAACTTTTAAATCATGACTGATAAAAAGATAAGTCAATTTATATTCTTCCTGAATATCTTTTAACAAATTTATAACCTGTATTTGTATGGACCTATCAAGAGCAGAGGTTGGCTCATCAAGTATCATAAAATTTGGATTCATAATTAAAGATCTTGCAATAGCAATTCTTTGACGCTGACCACCGGAAAATTCATGTGGATATTTGTTTTTTGCATTAAGCTCAATACCTACTTCACTTAAAACTTTATCAATTCTGAATTGTGTTTCTTCTTTAGTGAGATTGAAATGAACTCCCAATCCTTCTCCAACAATTTCGCCTATTGTCATTCTTGGAGATAATGATCCATACGGATCTTGAAAAACAATTTGTATTTGTTTTTTAATTTCTTTTGAATTCTTAGAAATATCTTCCTTATTCAAATAAATTTTTCCTTCAAATGGTGTTAAATTTGCAATAGCTTTTCCAAGCGTAGACTTACCTGACCCCGACTCACCAACCAATCCAATTGTTGTATTTTTAAAAATTTTTAGTGAAACATCTTTTACTGCATGGAAATTATTTTTCTTGAAAAAGTTAATATTGGGTAAATCGTAAAAAACATTGAGATCTTTAATTTCAATTAAAGGATCGGTTTCATTATTAAAATTAGACTTAGGTTGTGGTTCAGCATTCAAAAGCTTTTGTGTATAAGCATGTTTGGGGTTCAAAAAAACATCACAAGTATCTCCACTCTCAACAATTTTTCCATTTTGCATTACGCAAACCTGATCAGAAAATTCTTTCACAAGTCCTAAATCATGCGTAATAAAGAGTATAGACATACCCATTTCTGTCTTTAATTTGGACATTAGGTCTAAAATCTGAGCCTGTATAGTTACATCTAATGCGGTAGTTGGTTCATCAGCTATTAAAAGCTTAGGCTTATTTACTAATGCCATTGCAATCATAATTCTTTGACGTTGCCCTCCAGACAATTCATGTGGATATGAGTTAAATCTTCTTTCGACATCATCTATCTCAACTAAATTTAATAAATTTATAGCTTCATCTTTGGCCTCTTTTTTCGTTGCATTTGAATGAAGTAAAACTGACTCAGTGATCTGAAGTCCAACTTTATGATATGGATTTAAAGAAGTCATTGGCTCTTGAAATATCATTGAAATAATATTGCCTCTTAAAGATAAAAGCTCTTTTTTTGAGGCATTAATGACCTCTCTGTCATTAAATTTTATTGAAGAATCTCTTGAGTATGATGCTTGAGGAAATGGCAAGAGTTGCATAATAGACATTGCAGTAACCGACTTTCCAGAGCCAGACTCACCAACTAAAGCCAAAGTTGCATTATTATTTATGTTGAAACAAATATCATCAACTGCTTTGAATGAGCCATCTCTAACCTTAAACTCTACGCTTAAATTTTTAACCTCAACAATATTTTTCATAGCATCTTTTTATATTCTGATAGAAAATCATTAACTGCTTTATTTGCAGATTTTAACCTAGTCATTGAAGCAAACCCATGAAATAAAGATGGATAATGTAATTGTTTCACAAAAATACCTTTTTCATGAAGTAAAGAAGCATATTTTTCTGCCTCATCCACCAATGGATCAAATCCAGCTGTCACTATGATCGTTCTTGGGAATTTGTTATTTGTATCGAGCAAAAGTAAATTAAATGCATCATTAAAGTCATCATGCTTATTGTTTTTAAACTTATCCCAAAACCATATCATCGCATCTTTTGTTAGGGAATAGCCATCTTTAAATATCTCAAAAGATTCGCTACTACATCCAGGATCACACATAGGATATATTAAGAATTGGCTATTAACGTTCTTTTTATTATCAAAAGCTAGACTGTGAACAACAGATGCCGCAAGATGTGCGCCTGCACTATCACCACATAAACTTATATTTTCCATTAAGTATCCATTTTTTGTGAGCCAATTCAATGCCGCTATTGCTTCATTAGTTGCGAAGGGGAATTTTTTCTCTGGAGAAAGACTATATGCTAGTGAAAAGACTTTGGTTCTAAGTTTTTCAGAAAAGTATGACACTGTTGTATCATGCGTATCAATAGAATTAAGCACATATCCACCTCCATGAAAATATAAAATAATATTTTCATTATCAGTTGCATATGGTTCATATTCTCTTATTTTGATTCCACTACTTTCATTTATAAAATAATCTTTAGTTATTACTTTTTTCTTTGGGCGTCTAGATAGTCTAATGGCATTTCTTTTTTTATTTATAAGATTTCTGATTTTAGGAATTTCAGAATCTTTAATTTTATGTAAATCAAGTTTTGGCATCAAAGAAATTAGAATTCTAGACTGAGAATCAAAAATGTATCCTCTTTTAATATCCTTTTTAAAAATAAATACAAAATCAATTAGACTTTTTGGTATAAAAAATAATATATTTATTAAAAAATTCCTTATCATGATGTTTTTAATTATAGATAAAGTTTATTTTAACCTTATAATTTGTGAAGTTTATCCTAGTTAGTAATGAAAAAAACATTATTTTTAATATTATTTATTGCTTTGATTGAAGGCGATGAAAGCTATAATTTTCAATATTTAAAAAATGAGAGAATCTTACCAGCAGATGAAGTTTTTATAGTAACTCAAAAAAAAGAAGGCGATGTCCATCTCATAAATTGGGATATTAAAGAAAATTATTACCTATACCTTCATTCTATTGTATTAAAAGAAAATCAAAAGGTTATTAATTTTGATATTGAAGATGGTAATATTTCCAATTATGAGGATGAGTTTTTTGGTGAAACCAAAATAATAAGAGATTTTTTAAATATTTCTTTCTCAAATGCTTCAAAAAAGATAAATGTGAAGGTTTTTTATCAGGGATGCTCTGAAAAAGGGTTCTGCTACCCAGTAAAAAGCATAAATATATTATAAATTCAAATAAATATACTTAAAATCTGTTAAAATCTACTAAATGAAGATATTAGTATTAAATGGGCCAAATCTAAACATGCTTGGTTTGCGTGAAGAAGATATATATGGACTAGAAAGCCTTAATGATATTGAGATAAAATTAAAAAAAAAAGCAAAACAAAGTCAATGTGAGATAACTTTTTTTCAAAGCAATGCCGAACATGAACTAATAAATGAAATTCAAAAAGCATATAAAGATAATATTGATTCAATAATATTCAATCCTGCTGGATATACGCATACCAGTATTGCATTACGGGATGCACTCCTAGCGGTAAAAATACCATTCTTTGAGGTTCATATCTCAGATATTAACTTACGTGAAGAGTTTAGAAAAAAATCATACTTCAGTGATATTGCAAAAAAAGTTTTTAGCGGATATGGAACTGACGGTTACATACTTGCATTAAAGGAGGCTATTAAAAATAAATAGATAAAATATGGATATAAGAAAAATTAAAACGTTAATAGAGATGTTAGAGGATTCTAATTTGAATGAAATTGAAGTAAGCCAAGGAGAAGAATCGGTTCGGATTTCAAAAGGAAATAGAGGAATAATTCAAGAAAACAAAACTAAGGAAGATAATTTTAATATTACAGATAATTAATAAGATACTTTTTTTTGACATAAGAATTGCAAAATATTTAGACATTTAAAATGACTGATAACTATAACCATAAGTCCATTGAAAGACAAATTCAAAAAAAATGGCATGAAGAAAAAAGATATATTTCTCAAAAAGATAATAGAGAGAAATATTATTGTTTATCAATGTTTCCATATCCATCAGGAAAACTTCATATGGGACACGTTAGAAACTATACAATTGGCGATGTAATTTCCAGATATAAGAGAATGAAAAATTTTAATGTATTTCAACCTATGGGATGGGATGCTTTTGGGTTACCAGCGGAAAATGCAGCAATTGCAAACAAAATAAATCCAAGAGAATGGACAAATAAAAATATTGAAAATATGAAAACTCAACTCCAATCCTTGGGTTTTAGCTATGATTGGTCTAAAGAGCTTAGAACATGTGATTCAAGCTACTACAGATGGGAGCAATTAATATTTAAAAAATTTTATGATGCCGGTTTAGTTTATAGAAAAAAATCTTTGGTTAATTGGGATCCTATTGATAAAACTGTTCTTGCAAATGAGCAAGTAATCGATGGTAAAGGTTGGCGATCTGGCGCTAAAATTGAAATTAAAGAAATTGATCAGTGGTTTATAAAAATTACCGAGTATGCTGATGAACTGCTAAGTTCTCTTGAAGATCTTGATTGGCCGGAAAATGTTAAATTAATGCAAAAAAACTGGATAGGTAAGTCATTCGGTGCAGAAATAGAATATAAAATTATTGGACAAAAAAAATCTTTAGTAACTTTTACGACAAGACCAGACACAATCTTTGGTGTATCTTTTCTGGCAATTTCACCAAATCATTCATTAGCTATTGGCCTTGCTAAAAAAAATAAGAAAATTGCTTCTTTCCTTGAAAAATGTAAGGAAACAAAAGCTGCTGAGGCAGATGTTGCAAAAGGTGAAAAATTAGGTATTGATACAAAAATAGAAGTAATTCACCCATTAACAGGAAAAACACTCCCAGTTTGGATTGGTAATTTTGTGTTGCTTAATTATGGAACTGGTGTTGTTATGGCAGTGCCAGGACATGATGAAAGGGATTATAAATTTGCGAAAAAATATAATCTCAATATCAAACCAGTCATAGAAAATGATAATAATAAATTTCCAAATGTCGAAAAAGGAATACTTATAAATTCTGGAAAGTTCAACGGAATGACTTCAGAAGAAGCATCACAGGAAATTATTAAAGAATTAATCAAACTAAAGTCTGGCAAAGAATTAATTCAATTTAGATTAAGAGACTGGGGTATAAGTAGACAAAGGTATTGGGGATGTCCAATACCTGTGATTTATGAGAGTGAGGTTCCAAAAGTTCTCAATGAAATTGATATGCCGATTGAGCTACCTAAGCTGAAAGCAAACTCACTTCCCGTTCCGTTGAGTCAAAATGAGGAATTTGTAAACATAGCAAAAGATATGCAAAGAGAAAGTGATACCTTTGATACTTTCATGGATTCATCGTGGTATTACGCAAGATTTACTTCTGCAGATAATGACAAACAAATCTTTGATGAAAATACAAAGTATTGGCTACCAGTGGATCTTTATATAGGTGGTATTGAACATGCTATTTTACATCTATTGTATTCAAGATTTTTTCATAAAGCCCTAAGGGATATTGGTATGGTTGATGGAGATGAGCCGTTCAAAAAATTACTTACTCAAGGAATGGTCTTAAAGGATGGAGCAAAGATGTCAAAATCAAAAGGTAACACAGTTGATCCTCAGCAGTTTATTGATAAATATGGAGCTGATACCGTTAGACTTTATATGATGTTCACATCCCCACCAGAACAAAGCCTTGAATGGAGTGAATCATCGGTAGAGGGTGCTTCAAGATTTTTAAAAAGAATTTGGAATCTTGTTAGCAAAAGAAAAAATATAAAACTTGAAGAAAAATTAAATTTTACAAAAGATCAGCTTGAATTGAGGAGAAAGTCGCATTCAACACTTAAAAAGGTTGAAAATGATTATGAATCCAGATTTTCATTTAACACTGCAATAGCCGCAATTATGGAATTAATCAACTTTATACCAGAGAAGTATAAGGAAAATAATGCATCTAATGAACAAAAATTTTGTTTAAATGAGGCAATTTCTTTTTCATTAAAAATGCTTTTTCCTATAGCTCCTCATATTTGTGAATATCTTTGGGAAAAGTTTAATGATAGTGAGAATTCTTCAATTGAGTCATCATGGCCTTTATTTGATATGAGCATAATAGAAGTTAAAGAATTTGAATTAATAATTCAAGTTAATGGAAAAGTAAGGGGAAAGGTATTTATTGAAAAAAATATGAAAGAGGACGAGATTAAAGAAATATCAATAGGAGTTGAAAACGTTCAAAAAAGTATTGGAGCTAATACTATTAAAAAAGTTATTTTCGTAAAAGACAAATTAATAAATTTTGTAATTTAAGCAGATACCTTAACTTATTATATTTTTACTTTAATATTATGGATATGATTTTTAAAAAGAGACTTTGCGTAATAATCATATGTTTTGGAATGGTTTCGTGTAACATAAATCAGTACAGTCAGTTTTCATTTGAGTCAGATAAATTCTACTTTACTTTCAATAACAGTATACCTTCCTCGCTGAAAACAAAAATAAATTCAATTAATAATCCAAGGTCTGGTGATGCAAATGATAAAATTCAAATTAATATCAAAAACTATAATATAACTAGCTATGATATTTACAGTGGCTCTGCATTAAAGGCACTAGAAACTGAAATTAAAGGAATGTTAATATTTGAAGTGTTTACCAATAATTCGAATATTACAAAAAATATCAGTATTGTTAAAAGATCAAGTGCTATTGAGCTGAATCCTCTAGCTGAAAATGAAATGTTTAAATATATAGAGGAAGAAATCATGAATGATTTAATTAGACAATTGACTTTGGAGGTTACGTTAATTGATTTGTGAGTCTTCATCATTAAATAAATATATTGATAAGTCATCAAATATATTTTTTATATGTGGTCCAGAAATTATTTTAAAGAATAATTCTTTGGATCAGATTAATAATTTTTTGAAAAGTGAGGGTTTTTCTGAGAAGAAGATTGTATCCAATGAAGATTACTCAGATATAAATAAAATAATTTATGAAAATGCTTCTGGGTCACTTTTTGGTTCAAAAATAATAATAGAAATAAATCATATCAAAGGGAAAATGCCTAAAGAAATTAGGGATATTTTTGAAATTAAAGATATTCAAAAATTTGATAATATTGCAATTATCATTAAGTCTTCAATTGAAAAAATTAACAAAAGCTCAAATTGGGTAAAAAAAATAGATAAATTTTCCTTAATTATTGAATGTAAAAAGTTAAAGTCTTTTGAAGAAAAAATCTGGATAAAAAATCAGCTTAATTTTATGACTTCTAAAGATGCAGAAGATTATTCAATAAGAATTGCAGATATTTTTTCGGGGAATTTAATTAGACAGCAAAATGAAATTAATATTTTAAAGTTGAATTACTCTAAGGAAAATTCACTAGATAAAATAGGATCAGAAAATTCAGAATTTCTTCCATATCAGTTGGAAGATAAAATAATTGAGTTTGATACAGCTTATGCTTTGAAAATTACAAAATCAATTAGGAAAAATGAAAGTCACTATGCACCACTATTAGTTTGGATTACAGGAAAAATTATAAATACTTGTGTTGGATCTCATCAGGATAATATAAATCTTGAAAAAGTTGGAATATGGAAAAATAAAGTTCCACTATATTTAAATTTTATTAAACAAAGCCCACTAAAAAAAATGTTAAAGCTTCAAAAAAAAGTATATGAATTAGATTTGGCTTCAAAGGGACTTGCAGGAGTTACAATAGATGAATTCTGGCAAGAATTAGATTTCATGATAATAAAATTAACTTCTAGGTAAGATAATTATCCTTAAAAATCCTATCACACTGGACAAAAATTTCATGGTCAATTTGAATGTTAGTCTCTTGATTATCTATCTCAATAACCTGAGCAAGCCCTTTAGTTGAGCTTGTCAACCAAATTGATTTGGCCTTAATTAAATCATCAATTGTAAAAATTCCCTCTAGGACTTTTATTCCAGCTTTCTTTATATCCTTAATGAGAAGCTCTCTTGTAATGCCAGGAAGAATATTTTTTGATAAATGAGGTGTAAAAACACATTCATCATTTGCAAAAAATATATTTGAAGCGCCGCCCTCTGTGATTATGCTATCTTTGTGCATAATAACTTCATCACAACCAAGATTTTTTGCATTATTCATGCTCATTACATTGCCAAGCAATGAAGTAGATTTAATATCACACCTTTGCCATCTTAAATCTTCGCACAACATCACCTTCAATGATTGAGATTTAAAAGTATGTTCCACAGCATAACCAAAAGTTTCTATCGATAGATCTTTATCAAACATGTGAGATCTTAAATTATCTATCCCTCTCGATACTTGATAATATATATAACCATGTTGAATTTTACTCTTAGTTATTAATTCAATTATCTCATTGGAAATGTCTAAAATTCTTGTTGAAAATGACAAAGCATTACAACTTTTTTCTAATCGAGCTATGTGATCATCAAATGCAATTATATTTGAGTTATAAAATGGTATTACTTCATAAACACTATCAGAGAATGTATAAGCCCTACTGAGAGGTGATACTTTTATTTTGTCAAGAGAGTCAAAGCTGCCATTATATACAGCAAGAATATTTTTCATTTAGGCTATTCCAAAAAGACTCATCAACCATAATACAAATTTCGTCCAAAGCCTTCCAAAAAATCCTTTTGAATCAACATCTTCGAGTGCAATAAGATCAGAAACAGCCACAATCTTATCATTACTTATAATTTCAAGCGTCCCAAGCTTCTCTCCCTTTTTAATTGGAGCTTGAACATTATTTTTTATGTTGTAATTCACTATAACATTTTTAAAATTTGTTCTTGGTAAGGTAACGAGAACATCTTTTTCAACTCCAAGTGCGGCTTGATCAGCGTTACCTCCCCATACTTTTGCTTTTGTATATTCTTTATTAGCATCAAAATATTTTTGCGTTGCATAAAACCTAAATCCATATTCAAGAAGTCTTTGTGTATCTGCAAAACTTTTATTTGCAGTATCACTACCAGCAACAACAGTAATTAATCTCATATTGCCTCTAATTGCTGATCCAATTAGACAATATCCAGCCGATGAGGTATATCCAGTCTTTACTCCATCTGCAGTCTCATCCCTCCACAAAAGTTTATTTCTATTAAATTTATTTCCTGATATACCTCCATATTCAAATTCTTTCTCTTTGAAAAGAGCAAAAATATCAGGAAATTTTGTCATAAAATTTGAAGTAAGTGTTGCAAGGTCTTTTGAGGAAGTTAAATGTTTTTCATCCGGTAATCCGGTTGAATTTCTGAAGTCAGTGTTATCCATTCCAAGTGATACTGCATATGCATTCATTAAATCTACAAATCCATCTTCAGTTCCTCCAACATACTCTGAAATAGCAACAGCAGCATCATTTCCAGATTGAATAATAATTCCTTTTAATAAGTCTTCTATGCTTACTTTTTTACCAACCTCAATAAACATTTTTGATCCACCCATTTTCCATGCTTTTTCACTAATTAAAACTTTGTCATCCAAGCTAATTAAATCATTGTCAATTTGATCTGCAAGAACATATGCAGTCATAACTTTTGTCATGCTTGCAGGCTCTATTAAACCAGTTGAATTTGATTCAGCTATTATTGTATTTGTAGTTGGCTCAATCAAAATATAGCTTTTAAGATCTAAATCAGGTGCATTGGGCACAAAACTTTGAGAAAAAGAATAGTTTGATATTAACAATAGTAAAAAAAGTTTTTTCATTTTTTGAGCTCTTCTGTTAAATAATACACTGCCATTGCATAAACATCACTAATATTATATCTAGCAATTGCACGAAAATTATCATCTCCAATAAAATGAAGATCTTTCCCATCTTCCTCAAACCTCAAAGGTATAAATTGAGTTAATGATTCATGAGGTTTATAAAATTTTCTAACATTATTCGGATAACTTCTTGTAACTATTTTGCCTTCTTTTTTCCATCCGTGGATTTTTAAATAATTTGCAATGCTTCCAATTGCATCTTCAACAGAATTAAATAGATCAACATATCCGTCATCGTCAAAATCTATAGCGTAAGCTCTATAACTTGAAGAAATAAATTGAGAATAACCCATAGCCCCGGCATAAGAACCTTTTGTTTTTAGAATATCTAAATTATTTTCTCTTGTAAGAAGAAAGAATTGTATAAGCTCACTTCTAAAAAATTTTGATCTTCGTGGATCATCAAAACCAAGAGTTGTCAGACTGTCTAATACTCTAAAATTACCCATATTTTTTCCATAATTTGTTTCAATGCCTAAAATAGCTGTAATAACTTCTTTTGGCACATGATAAGTATCTTCAGCTTTTTGAAGAACTTCTGAATTTTTTTTGATGAAATCTTGGCCGTCTTGTATTCTTTTTTTCTTAATAAAAATAGCTTTATAGTCATCCCAAGTTTTTGTTTTTTCAGCAGGATTTGCAACAGATTCAAGCATTTCATCCCGCCGTTGAGCGTTTTTTAAAACTTGTATTACAAAAGATTTGTCAAATCCATGTTGATTAACAAGTTCATTAATAACTATTTCAGATTCTTTATGATCTGAATAATCAGCGATCACTGATAAATTAAAAATTATGAGTAAAAATATTTTTTTCATTTTTGCATCAATTTTTTGTGAGTAGACATAGAAATTATTATTCCAAATGCTATATAAAATGATAACAAAGATGAGCCACCTTTGCTTATAAATGGCAAGGGCATTCCAACCACAGGAATTATACCAACTACCATAGCAAGATTTATAAAAATAGTTGAGAGAAATAAAAGGCTCAATCCTCCAATAGTAAGTCTACAAAATCTATCTCTAGCATTTATTGCAAGATAAAAACATCTCAATAAAATAAATAAAAATATTGAAAGCAATATACAAACACCAATAAAACCAAACTCTTCAGCTATAACTGAAAATATAAAATCTGTTTCAGCCTCTGGTAAGAAATCTAAGTGACCTTGCGATCCCATTTGATAGCCTTTTCCTCCCAAACCACCTGAGCCAATTGCAATTTTGGATTGCGCAATGTTCCAACCAGATCCAAAAGGATCAGCAGATGGATCAAGCAAAGTTAAGATTCTTTGTTTTTGAAATGGTTCTAAAAAATTGTTCCAAATAAATGGAAGTGAAAATATAAATATTACTATTGAAACAGTAATAAACTTCCAACTTAATCCAGCTAAAAATAATATATATAAACCTGCAACTAAAATTACTAGACTAGTTCCCAAATCTGGTTGAATTCTAACAATATTTGCAGAAAAAAGTATTAAAGCTAAAGTTATAAATGTATGAAAAAGACTTATAGGAAGTGGTTTATTATATAAATATGCAGCCAAAAAAAGAGGCAATGTAATTTTCATGATTTCAGAAGATTGCAAGGTGAGAAAACCCAGATCTAACCATCTCTTAGCTCCATTGACCTCCTTTCCAATTAAAAATGTAAGTAGTACTAAAAAAATTGAAAAAAGCATAAAAATTAAAGCATTATTTTTAAAAAAATCTGGATCTGGTTGACTAACTGCAAACATTAGAATTAAACCTAATAGAACAAATAAAGATTGTTTAATAGTAGTTTCGAAATTACCTTGAGATGCACTAAATAAGAAAAAAACTCCGATAATTGAAATAAGAGCAATTGAAATAAATAAATATTGATCAAAGAATATTTTTGTTTCAAGAAAACTCTTAATTTTATTCATTATTCACTAAAGCATTGAGAACTTCAATTGCAACTGGTCCTGCAACAGATCCCCCACTTTCTCCATTTTCAATTACAACACTTACTGCATATTTGGGATTAGGCATTGGCCCAAAAGCAATAATTATTGCGTGATCTCTCTGTCCTTCTATTTCACGAATTATTTTATAGTCATCTTTTGTATCTGTACTGACTAATTCTACAGTTCCAGATTTCGCTGCAATAATGTAATCTTTTAATATTTTAAGTCTTCCAGCTGTTCCTTTAGGACTTTCAATAACTCCAATCATACTTTCATGAATTTTTTTCCAATCTTTTTCATTGATTTGATTAGTAAAAAAAACCGTTTTACCATTATTTTCTTTATTTTGGACAAAAGAAAAATCACTTAATTCACCTTTATTTGCTAAAAAAGCAGAATAGTATGCTAATTGGATAGGCGTTGCACTCAAGTAACCTTGTCCGACACCTAAATTAACAGTGTCTCCCTTATACCATCCAAAGTTATGAGTATTCATTTTCCATTCAGGAGTGGGCAAAAGTCCTTTGTCAGGCAAAAAACAGTCAACACAAATATTTTTTCCAAAACCAAAATTAGATAAATGATCAACTAATTCATCTATTTCACTTCGATAAGCTAATGAGAAAAAAAATGTATTAGAACTTTCGATAATTGCATCACTTACGTTAATGTTGCCATGACCGTTTTCTTTCCATCCTCTGTAGACCCTTCCATCCTCAGGCAATATAAAGTAACCAGGATCATTGATTGTATAAGCCCAGTTTATTAGATTTTTGTCTAATCCAAACAAACCTATAGCAGGTTTTATAGTTGATGCTGGGGAATATCTTCCTTGTCCTGCTCTATCAAAAAAAGGCTTATCTTCATCATTTAATAAATCATTAAACTCGTTTTGAGATAAGCCATTTGAAATTTTGTTTACAGAGAAGGATGGTGAACTTACATAAGTTAAAATTGCTCCATTACTAATTTCAACTGCAACTACTGCCCCTCTCCTATTTTTAAGCTTTTCATGTGCTATTTTTTGACTCCTAATGTCAAGAGATGTATGAATATCTAGTCCATTAACAGGTTTCGTTATACTTTTTTCCTCAAGCAACCTGCCTGATGCATCAACTTCATATATTTTCGTTCCATATATGCCACGTAATTCTTTATCATAGATATTTTCAAGACCTGTTTTTCCAATTAAAAAACCATTAGAATACTTAAAAATAGTTTCTTTAATAGTTTGATTTTGCTCCAACATAACTTCTTCAATATATTCTTCACTCGGACTTCCAACATAACCAATTGAATGAGAAAATAAAAAAGGATACAAATTTTGTCTTGTATATCTTTCAGCAATAAATACATTTGGAAATTTATAGTTTCTCACTTTAAATTTTGCAATTTCTTCAACAGTAAGATTTCTTTTCAAGACAAGTTCTCTATTGAGTTTTTTTCTTAGAAAAAATTTTTCTTTTATATTTTTAATATCATTATTAGATAAACTTATAATTTTGCTAATTTCCAGTATTAATTCGTCTATATTTAGAATACCTGAGGGATTTGTAATTAAATTATAGCTAGGTACATTATTTACAATAATTTCTCCATTTCTATCATAAATAATACCTCTCATTGGTTGAATTAATATTTCTCTTGTTTTATTTTTTAGAGAGGCAATTTCATAATCGCTATAACTTGAAATCTGAAGAGAAAATATTCTATATATAAAATACGTAAAAAGAAACCCAAAAAAAATATAAACAATGATTAATCTATTAAAGAAATTTTTCTTTTCGGATATCCTTTCATTTAAATCAATCATTTGTGATAAGGAGTTTTGTTCATAATTGAATGAGCTCTATATATCTGTTCAATTAAAATTAATTTAAATATTTTATGAGGAAATGTCATTGATGACACTGATAAAACTCGATCCGAGAGCTCCTTGATCTTCGAAGAAAGTCCAAATGACCCTCCAATTATAAAACAGATAGTTTTGTTTATTTTTTGACAATTTGCTATAAGATCACTAAATTGTAAACTATTTATCTGATCCCCTCCTGAATCCCAGGAGATTATATAATCTTCCTTTGTGATCTTAGGCAATATAATTGCTGATTCTCTTTTTAATATTTCTGATTTTGAGAATTTAGGATTTTGGTTTGTTTTCATATTAATAAAATTAATACTTATATTTCTTGGTAGTTGTTTTTTATAATGTTCAATGCTCTTAGACTCCCAAGAGTTTAATTTATTTCCAATGCTTATAATCTTAACTATCATTAATCTTGAGAAACATACAATGACTCTTGGCCCCACAAACCTTCTAAATCATAAAAATCTCGTTGCTCTTGTTTCATAATATTAATTACAACATCTCCACAGTCTACAAGTATCCATCCTGAATCTGCTTCACCTTCAACACTTATAATTTGAATTTTATTTTGTTTGAGGCAATTAACCAGTTTTTCAGAAACTGAAAAAGCATGACGATTTGAGGTTGCTGTCGCTAGAATTATCTCATCGGTAAATGATGAAATATTTTTTACATCTAAATTCATAAGATTTTCTGCCTTGCTGTCTATGAGGCTAGAGTTACATATATCTAAAAGAGTATTTTTAAGCAATATTAAATTAGTGTTTGGAACTTGGTAATAATTTTTTTTAAGTTTAGTAATTGATATACTAAATCAAAATAATTAAAAGGGTAAGTAATTTTTGGAAAATCATCTTATTGGCCAACTAATAGAGCTGATCTCGAATTATAAAACATATATTTTTTGGTTGGGTACAGCTTCAATGGTAATTTTTTTATTTAGTCTATTAAGTATTAAGTGGCTGGTTTCAATGATTCCAAGTAACTATTTTATAGATAAGAAAAAATCAAAGTTCAGATCTAAATATCCTTTTGCATGGTTAATAACTTTAATCATTAAGAATATATTGGGTTATATACTTATCATTGGAGGCATTATGATGTTGGTTTTGCCAGGTCAAGGATTGTTTACAATTTTTATTGGTCTAATACTAAGCAATTATCCTGGTAAATATTTTATTGAAAAAAGAATAGTATCTATTCCAACTATTATTAATTCTATTAATTGGCTTAGAAGGAAATCAAACAAAGATCCAATTAAAATCTAATCCTTATTTTGAGGAAATTTCATCAATATATTTTGAAAGAATTATTAGTCTTTGATTTGCATCAAACGCTTCCAATAGATTTTGTTTATAAGATAGAGGTATTGGTATTAAGCCGCCAAGATGATACGCAACCGAGTCAGCGGAATTAAAATCAACTTCTAATGGTAAATTACTTATTCTCGGATGTTTAACTAACTGGTTTAAAATATTTGATAATTCAGTAAATTCTGCTAACAAAGCTTGATCATCAACCTCGGGATCAACCAAAGGATCAACTTTAGCGATATTTAATCCATCTTTTAGTTGAGTAAGATCTTTTAAAATAACTTTATTGATGGATTTAACAGTTATGCCCAATAATCCATTTGAAAGATTATTAAAATCAATAATTTCAACGTAAGAGCCTTTCTTAGATATTTCAAACTCATTGGTTGATGTTGATCTTTGAAAAGCAATAACAAACCCATAATTATTAAGCATACAATCCTTAACCATCTTTACATATCTTGGTTCAAAAATTTGTAAATATTGAATGCTTCCAGGCAAAGCTACTAGCTCAAGCGGAAAAACAGGTAGATTATTTTTTTTCAATGTATTTTATTAATGGTTCGATAAACTTTTGTGAATCTTTATTAGACATTACTAAAATAATATCATATTCATATATTATTTCTTTAACGTTTTTAATAATATCATCTATGGAATCATAAGCATTTTTGTTGATGTATATTTTATTTGGATCTAGCACGAATACTTTATCTAATAGTTTGTATGAACTTAATAAGTTTTCTTTATGATAACCAGATGACATCGTATTAGATCCTAATTCAATTATTCCTAGAATTTTTTTATCTGGAGATTGAGTTTTTATACCTTTACACGACATATGAATTGCTGTTGGATGATGAGCAAAATCATCGTAAATATCTAATTTATTTGATTTATAAACTAGATCCATTCTTCTTTTGACTCCTTTATGATTTTTTAAAGACTTAACAGATTCGTTAATATTAACTCCTCCTAATTTTGCTGCTAGTATTGCACAAACATAGTTTTTAAAATTGTGTTCGCCTATTAAAGGTAAATCTTTCAGAGAATACTCTGTTTGATCTACTTTTAATATTTTTTTATCAAGATTTATAGAAATGAGATCTGAGTTTATTTCGATCTTTTCACACCATGTCCCTTTATTAATCAAATCATATGTATTCTCATTATCTTTAAAGTAAATAATATTTCCTGATTTAGGTATTATTTTTATGAGGTGGTGAAATTGTTTTTTTATATCTTCAATATTTTCAAAAATATCAGCATGATCAAACTCAATATTGTTAATAACTAAATTATTGGGAGAATAATGAATAAATTTTGATCTCTTATCAAAAAAAGCAGAATCATATTCATCTGCCTCAATTACAAATATTGGATCAGTTCCAAGATGTGCTGGATCTTTAAAATCTTTTGAGATACCTCCGATTAAATAACCTATATCCTTATTTTGACTAGAAAAAATATGAGCAAGCATATATGATGTTGACGTTTTTCCATGTGTTCCTGAGATTGCATATACTTTTCTTCCCTTTAATTCTTTGCCGAGAAGTTCTGGTCCAGATGTATATGGAAGTTTTTTTTCTAATATTTCTTCAACACATTCATTACCTCTTGAAAGAGCATTACCAATTACATATAGATCGGCTTTTGGCATAGAATCTTTTTCATAACCTTTGATCATTTCTATCCCAATAGTTTCTATATAGTTAGACATTGGAGGATAAAAATTAATATCTGCTCCAGAGACTATATGACCTGACTCTTTAAGTATTTTTGCTAAACCTCCCATGAAGGTACCACAAATGCCTAGGATATGTATTCTCATATTAGTTATAATACGATACCTTAATTTTATTCAAAGCTTAAGCGGGGAAATAATGAAGAAAAATGCTTTTTATGCTCAGTCTGGTGGTGTTACTTCAGTAATAAATGCTACTGCAGCTTCAGTTATTCTTGAGGCAAAAAAATATAAAACGAAAATTGGAAAAGTATATGCTGGCAAAAATGGAATTCTTGGTGCATTAAGAGAAGATCTAATTGATACCTCAAAAGAAAGCATTTCTGCAATCAATTCATTGAAATCGACTCCCGGAGGAGCATTTGGATCTTGTAGATTTAAATTAAAAAGTTTTGAAGAAAATAAAAAAGAATATACAAGATTAGTTGAAGTTTTTAAGGCTCATAATATTGGCTATTTTTTTTATAATGGTGGGAATGATTCTGCTGATACAGCTTTTAAAGTATCCCAAATTAGCAAAAAACTTGGTTATCAAATAAATTGTATTGCAATCCCAAAAACTGTAGATAATGATTTAGCTAAAACCGACTGCTGCCCTGGATTTGGTTCTGCTGCTAAATATATAGCAACATCGATAATGGAAGCATCCCTTGATGTAGCATCCATGTCAGAGACATCAACAAAGGTTTTTATTTTAGAAGTTATGGGGAGACATGCAGGATGGATGGCTGCATCCTCTGCCCTTGCGAGAAATAAAAAAAACGATGCGCCTCATATAATTTTGTTACCAGAAATTGTCTTCAATCAAAAAAAATTTTTAAATAAAGTTGGAGATATTGTAAAAAATAATAATTATTGTGTAATTGTAGCCTCAGAGGGAGTTAAAAATAGCAAAGGAAAATTTCTAACTGAATCAGATACAAAAGATGCCTTTGGTCATTCTCAATTAGGTGGAGTAGCACCATATCTGAGTGCGCTAATTTCAAAAAAATTAAAACTCAAAAACCATTGGGCCGTGTCTGATTATTTACAGAGAAGTGCACGACACATATCTTCAAAAACCGACCTTCTTCATGCTCAAGCAGTTGGAATTTATGCAGTTAAGTATGCTGTTAGGGGTATGAATGGTGTTATGCCAATAATTGTAAGGTCTAAAAGTAAAAAATATTCATGGAAAATCATGCCAGCTTCACTATCACAAATCGCTAATGTAGAAAAAAAATTACCTAATTCTTATATTTCAAAAGATGGTTTTAATGTAACAAAAAAAGCAATCGAATATCTTCAACCTTTAATTCAAGGAGAGGCATTTCCAAAATTTAAAAAAGGTATCCCAAATGTTCAAAAATTAAAGTTAATAGCAGTTAAAAAGAAGCTTACTGATTGGAATAATTAGATGACGAATTAAGATCTTCAATTATTTCACCTATTGAATTACTCAATATGATCTTATCATCCTCATTAAGAAAGTCACCAACGTAAACATCTTTACCTTTAGACCTAAAACTAAGTCTGCTAGTCTTGTCCTTGTTTTTTTTGATCTGAAATGATGTGAATGTTCTAAACTCTTCCCAAGTATATTCTGCATTCTTGGTACCTTTTTCTATCCTTACAATATCTTGAGAAATATAAATCTTTTCTTTTTTACTGCTCCAGCGAAAGCTTAAGTAAAATGCAATAAATAATATACTCAACTCTAATCCAGCGAATGGAAGTATTAATGCAGCCCCAACAAAATAGAAAATGGTTGCAATTCCAACACAAACCAAAGATATACTTGCTAAAAAAATAAATCTATAGATTCCAATTAAAGAACTATTTGGAGTCACAGAGATTAAATAATCAGAGTTCTGTTTTTTTTCAACTATAACCAATTTTAAGAGCCTTGCTAGTTAATTATGAATCTTCAGAAGGTTTTATTTCTTCAATTAATCTTTCAATGTTAATTAATTTGCCAACCTTTTTACCTCTTTTTGCTCGTGAAAGAATATACTCAGACCAATCTTTTGGTTTTAAAGTTATTGATCTCTTCCCAACTTCTATTCTCAACGAGCTTTCATTTGCTAAAAGTTGAGCATGCGCCATAAATTCCTCACCAGAAGCTAATTTATCCTTTGGTATATTAATTATTTTATTGCCTTTTCCCTTAGCAAGAGTTGGAAGCTCCTTAATATTAAATATTAAAAGCTTTCCTATATTTGAAACTGCAGCAATATGACTATGATTATCTTTAACTGGAATTGCTTTTAACATTTTTGCATTATCAGGTAGCTTCATAAATGCCCTACCAGTTTTTTTGTTTGAAATCATATTCTCATACATAGAAATATATCCATATCCTGCACTATTCATAATTAAGAATTTATTTCCTTCTGTGCCAATAACTGCCGAAACAAATTGGACACCAGAGTCTGCATTAAGTCTTCCAGTTATTGGCTCTCCCATTCCTCTAGCAGTTGGTAAGGAATGGCTTTGAATAGAGTAAACCTTACCATTTGAATCTAAGAAAACAGCCAACTGATTACTTCTACCTCTTGCAAAATCTTGCAAAGAATCATCTCCCCTGTATGAGAGTGTATTTGGATCGATATCATGCCCTTTTGCACTTCTTACCCATCCACCTTTTGACAAAACTACTGTGATAGGTTCAGTAACAATTGTTTCTTCTTCAGAAAAAACTTTTGCATTTGAAGAGTCAATTATTGGTGATTTTCTCTCTTCTCCAAATAATTCCTTAATTTCATTTAATTCACTCTTAATTAAAGTTTTAAGTCTTGATTTTGATTTGAGAATTTTTTCAATTTCGTTTCGTTCACTTACTAGTTCATTTCTTTCATTTTCTATTTTTAGTTGCTCTAATTTAGCAAGTTGTCTAAGTCTAATTTCTAAAATTGCGTTTGCTTGAACATCAGACAACTTATAAGATTTAATTAGTTCTTTTTTTGGCTCATCAGTATTTCTGATAATTTTAATAACCTTATCAATATCAAGAAAAATAATTAATAAACCTTCAAGTATGTGCAATCGGTCATTAACTTGATCAAGTCGATGCTCAAGTTTTCGCATAACGGTATCTTTTCTAAATGTGATCCATTCTTTTAAAAGATCAACAAGTGAAAATACTCTAGGACCGCCCTTCAGAGAAATAAGGTTCATGTTCATTCTATAAGTTTTTTGAAGATCAGTTGAGGCAAAAAGATGATTCATGACATCTTCGGCAATTACTCTGTTAGATTTTAAAGTGATTACTAATCTAATTGGTTCCTCATGATCACCTTCATCTGTTAAATCAACTACCATAGGAAGTTTCTTACTGATCATTTGCTCTGCTATCTGCTCTAATATTTTTGAACCTGATGCTTGATAAGGGAGAGCATTAATAATTATTTGATTTTTTTCTTGAAACCACTTTGCTTGAATTTTAAAACTGCCTCTTCCTGATGAATACATCTCAAATAATTCTTCTGAACTTGCAACCATTAGGGCACCATTTGAAAAATCAGGACCTTTAATAATTTTTAATAGATCTTTTAATTCTGATTTAGGATTCTCAAGTACTTTAATAGTTGCATCAATCACTTCATTGATATTATGTGATGGAATATCTGTTGCCATTCCTACAGCTATTCCCGAGGTTCCATTAAGAAGAATCATAGGTATCTTCGCTGGAAAAATAACTGGCTCAAGCAATGAACCATCAAAGTTTGGTTGCCAATCAACTGTTCCTGATTTAAGTTCAGAGATTAATAAATTAGCAAAATTTGTTAATTTTGATTCTGTATATCTCATTGCTGCAAAAGACTTAGGGTCATCTTGAGATCCCCAGTTTCCTTGGCCATCAACTAATGGATACTTAAATGAAAAGTTTTGTGCCATCAAAACCATAGCCTCATATGCAGCACTATCACCGTGAGGATGAAACTTTCCAATTACGTCTCCAACTGTTCTTGCAGACTTTTTATACTTTGAACTTGCATCTAATCCAAGCTCAGACATTGCATATAAAATTCTTCTTTGAACTGGTTTAAGACCGTCTCCAACATTTGGAAGAGCACGATCAAGAATTACATACATAGCGTAATTTAAATAAGATTCTTCAGCATATTTCTTGAGACTTATAGAATTAAATTGATCCTTTGACATTTCTAAATCCTCACCAGTGAACCTTTTTTCTCAAGCCATTCCTTTCTGGCTGGAGCATTTTTCTTTGACAGCAAAAGATCCATCATTGCATTTGCATTATCTTTAGCAGAAATTGATAACCTTACAAGCTGCCTTGTTTCTGGATCCATTACAGTTTCTCTCAGCTGAGATGGATTCATCTCACCCAAGCCTTTAAATCTTTGAATGTTAATTTTAGGTTTATTCTTTTTTTTCTTGAAATCTTTTACTATTTTATCTTTTTGCAATTCATCTAATGCATATAGAACTTCTTTACCACAATCAATTCGATATAGTGGTGGCATTGCTATAAATATTCTCCCATCATTTACAAGTGGTTTAAAATGTCTTAAAAATAATGCACATAAAAGAGTAGCAATGTGAAGGCCATCTGAATCTGCGTCAGCTAAAATACATATTTTTCCATACCTAAGTAAGGAGATATCTATATTGCCAGGCAAAACTCCGATTGCAGTCGAAAGATTTTTAATTTCTTGAGATTTAATAATTTCATTACTTTCTAGGTCCCATGTATTAAGAATTTTTCCTCTCAAAGGCATTATTGCTTGAAAAGATCTTTCTCTTGCCTGTTTTGCGGAACCGCCTGCAGAGTCCCCTTCAACTAAAAATAATTCTGTTTCATTAAGGTCTTCACTATTACAATCAGAAAGCTTACCTGGTAATGCTGGGCCTTTAAAAGTTTTTTTTCTTTCAACAGATGAGGACGCCTTTGCTCTGGCTTGTGCAGAAGTAATTGCTAATTCTGCAATTTTTTCTCCCTCCTCTGTATGCTTATTAAACCAGATACTTAAAATATCTTTTGTAGATCCAGATACAAAAGTCATATGATCTTTTGAATCTAATCTCTCTTTAGTTTGTCCAGCAAATTGTGGATTTTGCATCTTGGAAGAAATCACAAAAATAGCGTTATTTATTACATCATCTGCATTTATCTTTAAACCTTTTGGAAGTAAACTTCTGTAGTCACAAAATTCTTTCAATGCTTCTAAAAGACCTGATTTAAAACCATTTAGATGTGATCCTCCCAGAGCAGTAGGTATTAAGTTTACATATGTTTCAACAAGTTTATTTTTATGAGTTTTAGATGCCCAATTTACTACGAATTCTACCTCTTGATCTTTAGAGGTATTTGATGAAAGAATTGATTCCTCTAGGATTAAATCAACATCATTTGATTCTTCCTCTAAATAACTCTTGAGTCCATCTTCAAAAAACCACTTAATTTTTGAATCTTTACTATTTTCATTTTGAAATTCAATAGTTAATCCTGGACATAAGACTGCTTTAGCTTTAAGCAAATGTTTAAGTTCTTTTAACTTTATTTCATTTGATTCAAAATATTTTTCATTTGGTCTAAATTTAATTTTTGTCCCAGTATTTCTTAATCCAACATCACTTATAGGCTTAAGATCTGTCTTTTTGTCTCCATTTTTGAACTTCATTGAATATTCTTTTGAGTTCCTTTTTATAAAAACCTCTAATGTTTCAGATAGAGCATTAACAACTGAAACTCCAACACCATGAAGTCCACCAGAAAAGTTATATTCTTCTCCAGAAAATTTTGCACCTGCATGCAATTTGCATAATATTAATTCAACTCCGCTAAGTTTATGTTCAGGATGCTCATCAATTGGCATACCTCTTCCATCATCAGAAATACTTATAAATCCATCCTTTTGAATTTTAATTTTTATTTTTGAGCAATATCCTGCAATTGCTTCGTCAACAGAATTATCTAAAACCTCTTGAATTAAGTGATTTGGACATGAGGTATCTGTATACATGCCTGGTCTTTTTTTGACCGGGTCAAGACCCGACAGAACTTCTATTGCTTTTGAATCGTATGTGTTTTTTGACAATTTTCTATGCCTTTTGAATCATATTACAAAAACTTTTGTATATTCTTTTTTTCATAAAAGTTTTTAATTATTTTACTCTAATAGAATGAAAAAAACTTTTTATTTAGAATTTTTAAATTATTTATATTGATTTATTTTAACTTTTAAATAAATCATTATAATGCCAGCGAAACATAAATTTAATAGATTATCAAATAGGTTAGAATAGTAAGATGCGAAATTATATTTATTTACAGATTTTTTTGATGTCCTTTTTTAGTACCCACCTGATATCTGAAAGTATTTTAGAAATTTATGAGGAAGCTCTTGAAAATGATCCAACTTTTAAAGCTGCCGAATATTCATACTTATCAGATAAACAAATAGTTGTTCAAGGAAGGGCGGCTTTGCTTCCAAGCATTACATTGAGTGGCTCAACTAACTGGAATGAGTACTATCAAAATGATGAATTACAACAGCAATATAATTCTTTCTCAAAGTCTGCAAGATTGTCTCAACCTCTATTTAGATTAGATTCTTGGTTTAATTTTAAAAGATCGAAGGCCCTAACTAACGCTGCTGAGGCAGACTTTGCTTATCAGCAGCAAAGCCTTCTTATAAGAACAGCTGATCTTTATTTTGGTGTTTTAAGAGCTATAGATAATCTAAATGCTTCCATTTCTGAAGAAAAAGCAATAAAAAAACAACTTGATCAAGCCCAACAAAGGTATGAGGTTGGACTATCTGCAATAACAGGGGTTCAAGAGGCTCAACTAGCATATGACTTAAGCAAAGCTGCCAGAATCAGTAATGAAGGTAATCTTTTTTCTGCAAGAGAAGCACTTAACGCGCTTATTGGAAGAGAGATATTTTCAATTGATGAACTCGGAAATAATTTAGAAGTTTCTTTGCCTTATCCTAATTCAAAAGAACAATGGGTAGAAACAGCAATCGAAAATAATTATGAATTGAAATCATCATATTTAAGAAAAGATGCCGCTAAAAGCAATGCGAGAAGTGCTGCTTCAAATCATCTTCCAAAAATCGATATAATTGGCTCAGGATCTGAGTCAGAAACAAATCAGTTCAATTATGAAGGTTTTGAGGTAAACGGTCAGGGGATTCCAGTCCCTTCAGTAACTGGTAGACGAAATTATTCGCTTCAAATGAGTATACCAATCTTTCAAGGTGGTGCGGTAAGTTCAAGAAGAAAACAAGCATATTCACAATATAATCAAGCTGATGAAAACACAATCTTTACAAAAAGAAGAATTATTCAAGAAGTAAGATCACAGTTTTCTAATGTTGTTACTTTAGTTGCAAATGTTAATGCACAAGAACAGGCCGTTATTTCTGCTTCAAGTGCACTTGAAGCAACTCAAGTAGGATATAGGGTTGGAACAAGAAATATTGTCGATCTTCTACAAGCTGAAAAAAATCTTTACAGTGCAGAAAAAAATCTTGCTAATGCAAAATATGATTATATTTTAGCTAATTTAAGACTATCTTTGGCTGCTGGAACTATTAGTCCAAATGATATAGTTCAAATTAATAAATTATTAAATTAGGACATGCCTGAATTACCGGAGGTTGAAACCACTGTAAGAGCAATTAATAAATTTAAAAGCAAAACTCTTAAAAAAGTTGTAATTCATAATAGAAATCTTAGATGGAAGGTTGATAATGAGGTTATTTCAAAAACTCAAAATAAAAAGATAAAAGAAATAAATAGAAGAGCTAAATATATATTGATACATTTCAATTTATCAACATTAGTTATTCACCTCGGCATGTCAGGAAAATTACGAATACAAAATGTTAGCGATAACTATTTTAAAAAGCATGATCATGCAGAATTTATATTTGAAAATGAAAAAATTATTTTTAACGATATAAGACGTTTTGGATCTATTCATCTAATGGATAAATATGAAGAGCATAAATTAATTAAATATCTTGGAGTTGAGCCACTATCTGAGTCATTTAATCAAAAATATTTATTTGATTTGTGCAAATCCAGTAATCTTCAAATAAAAAAATTACTAATGGAACAAACAAAAGTTGTTGGAATTGGAAATATTTACGCATCTGAGAGTCTCTTTTTAGCTAAAGTGAGACCAACAAAGATTTCAAAAAAAATTACAAATGCAGAAGCTGATAAAATTGTAAAATCTGTTAAGGAAGTGCTAAAAAATGCAATAAGTGTTGGAGGAACCACATTAAAAGACTTTTACTCAGCTGATGGCAACCCAGGTTATTTTACTCTTGAACTAAATGTTTATGGCAGAGAAAATCAAGAATGTAATTTATGTAAAAACCTCATACAAAAAGTTGTTTTAGGTCAAAGAGCAACATTCTTTTGCAGTAAATGTCAGAATTAAGATTCTGATAGCTTTGCCTTTAAGGCTTGCTCAACTGTTGGATGAACAAATTTTGATATGTCGCCTTTAAGATCACATATTTCTTTAATCAAACTTGAAGAAACATAAATAAGGCTTTCTTTTGGTGTCAAAAAAATACTTTCAATGTCTGGAGCAAGTGACCTATTCATTGTTGCAAGCTGAAATTCGTATTCAAAATCAGATACAGCTCTTAGGCCACGAATTATCGCACAAGCATTTTGTTCTTTTGCAATATCAACAGTTAATTGTCTTGGAAATCCAAGAACATCAACCTTGCTATTATCTGAGAAAATATTCTTAACTAACTTAATCCTATCTTCTAAACTAAACAAAGGATTTTTAGATTCGCTTTTCGCTATTGCTATTACTATTTTATCAAATAATCCACTTGCCCTATCTATGATGTCCATATGACCATAAGTGATTGGATCAAAAGATCCAGGGTATATTGCAACTTTCATATTAATGAATAATACATAAAGATAGCATTTAATCAAATTTGATACTTTTTACAGATTTTTGTAACATATTAAGTTCATATGAAATGGGGGGAGTGAATTATTGCTCCACTACTTATATAAGGAGTTATATATGAAATTTTTATTAACACTGGTAGGCGTTGCTGCGCTTCCCGCTTTTGCTGCCGATTTGAGCACAAGTGATATGACAGGAGTGTCATTTTGGATTGTAACCGCTGCTATGCTTGCTGCTACCGTATTCTTCTTTGTTGAAAGAGATAGAGTCCACGGTAAATGGAAAACTTCATTATCAGTTGCTGGTTTAGTTACTGGTGTGGCGTTTTGGCATTATTTATATATGAGAGGAGTATGGGCCGATACAGGAACTTCTCCGACTGTATATAGATATATTGACTGGTTAATTACAGTACCGCTTCAAATTATTGAGTTCTACTTAATACTTAAAGTATGTACTAACGTAACATCAAGTCTTTTCTGGAAACTACTAGGAGCATCTTTAGTAATGCTTGTTTTTGGTTTCGTTGGAGAAACTGGAGGAATGAATGCAAATGTTGCTGGAATTCTTGCACTACTTGCTTGGTTTTACATTATCTATGAGATATTCATGGGTGAAGCTGGTAAGCTCAATGCTGCTAGTGGAAATGCTGCGGCTCAAAGTGCTTTCAGTACAATTAGACTGATTGTTACTTTTGGTTGGGCTATCTACCCTATTGGATATTGGATAGGTGTTGGAGACAATCCAGACATGGCTGGTGCTAACTTAATTTACAACTATGCAGATTTTCTCAACAAAATTGCATTTGGTTTAGCTATTTATGTAGCTGCAGTTAGCGATTCAGAATAATTTTACTTATTCAAAAAAACCCAGCTTTATGCTGGGTTTTTTTTATGGCCGAATTTCTTCGCCATTCCAAGCATACAATTTACCAGAATCATCAGAAGTTAGGGCATCAATAACCTCTAACAGCTTTGCAGCGCTATAATCTGGGGTAAACAAATTTTCAGACTGTACATTCTTCTCAAAGGGCTTGCTCAAATTACTTTTAACTGTACCTGGTTGCAAACCAATGAAGATTGAATTTGGATTTGATCTTTTGATTTCTAAACTAAAATTTTTCACTATTTGATTTAAAGCGGTTTTACTTGCGCGATAAGAGTACCAACCACCAAGTTTATTATCTGAAATGCTCCCAACTCGAGCACTCAGAAAAGCAAAAACATTTTTATTTTCTTTGTTCAAAAAAGGAATAAAGTATTTACCAACTAGAGCGGGTCCAACAGTATTTATCATCAAAACTTTTTTGAATCTATCAGCAGAAATATCGCGAATACTTTTTTCAGGATAAACATCTTTATCATTATGAAGTATCCCAGTGGCAACAAAAATTAAGTCAAATTTTATATCTGGTGGAATTTTTTCAACTGCATCTTTTATGGATTGTTCAATTTCAATATCTATGTATATTCTGTGTTCTTTATCAGAAATATTTGGGCTAGCCGATCTAGAAAAATTGTATACAGAGTCAACTGACTCATCATCTAAAAGGATTTTAGATACAGCATTACCTATCGCACCAGATGAACCAATTACTGCTACATTTTTTTTCATAGTCTATATATAAGGACAATTAAAAATAAAAGAAGAGAGAGACAGGGTAATGTCCTATCTCTTCTTCAAAACAAAATATTTATTTCTGGTATTTTGCTGCCTCTTCAGAACCATCAGTTGCGGTGCCTTTTGTATATGAGTGTGCACCCATTCCAGCAAGATCACCATTTTGAACAATTAAATATGGTTCTCTGATTGGTTTATCATCAAAGAAACACTCAAGAATTTCTCTTACGCCAGCAGCATATCTTGCCTGTGCGGATAGTGATGTACCAGAAGTATGAGGAGTCATTCCATGATTTGGCATTGTTCTCCATACGTGGTCATTGGGAGCTGGTTGCGGAAACCAAACGTCGCCAGCATACCCACTTAATTGACCTGAATCAAGAGCTCTTGCAATTGCATCTTTATCACAAATTTTCCCTCTTGCAGTGTTAACGATATAAGCACCACGCTTCATTTTTCCTATCATTTCATCATTAAATAAATGTTCAGTTTTTGGATGAAGTGGACAGCTGATATTTACAACATCGCAGACAGAAACCAAAGATTCAACAGATTCATGATAGGTGAGGTTTAATTCAGCTTCGACTTCTTCAGAAAGTCTATGAATATCAAAATAATGTAAATGAACGTCGAAAGGTTTCATTTTCCTTAGCATATCGATACCAATCCTACCTGCTGCAACAGTTCCAACATGCATACCTTCAACGTCATAAGATCTTTGAACGGCATCAGCTATGTTCCAACCACCCTCTTTAACAATCCTGTGTTGGTTATGGTAATCTCTTACCATGGAGAGAATCATCATCACTATATGTTCAGCTACAGATCTTGAATTGCAATATGTTACCTCAACAACATCAACATTATTGTCCATTGCTGCTTGCAAATCTACGTGATCAGAGCCTATACCAGCAGTGATTGCCATTTTTAAATTTGGTGCAGATTCCATTTTATCTCTTGTTAAATAATAGGGAAAAAAAGGTTGAGATATTACAATATCCGCATCAACTAACTCCTTGTCAGCCTGACAACCCTCGCCATCTTTGTCTGAAGTAACTACTAATGTATGGCCAGCATCTTCTAAGAATTTTCTCAGGCCTAATTCTCCAGAAACACAACCCAATAGCTCACCGGGTGTGAAATCAACAGAGCTTGGTGTT